>CAZXNA010000118.1:0-10528 GCA_964641295.1 uncultured Thermoanaerobaculia bacterium | reverse complement strand
GTGGCGGCGGGTCGCCTGGGGTCGGGGGCGCCGGGGGGTGGCCGGGGGGGGCGGGCCCTGCCGCGCCGGAGCGCGGGCCCCCGTGAGGGCGGGCGTCCGGGCCAGCGGCCAGGGACGGAGCGGATCCAGGGAACGAAGATCGCGCAGGCCGTAACGGCTGGCCACGTTGGGCGGCAGGGCACCTCCCAGGCCACAGATCCGCCCCGGCTCCCTGGCCGCCAGGGTCTGGAGGCGTTGCAGCACCGGGGGTCTTGGCACGGCATCCCCGGGGGCCGCCGCGGGGTTGATCCCCTGGGCCAGCAGGAGCAGCTCGGCAGCGGCGAGCCACGGGAGAAGCCGGCGGTGAGCGGGCAGCAGCAGTAGCGCCAGGGACGCCGCCACACCCGTGGACAGGACGGCCACGGCCTCCGTGCCGCTCAGCCCCCGTCCAAGCAACCAGCCTCCGGCCCCCAGGAGAAGCGAGGCAAACACCCACCCGGTGAAGCGCCGCCAGCGCCTCGTCCGCGCTTCGTCCAGGGCCAGGGCCGCCAGCAGGGTCAGAGACCACGGGACAAGGAAGCCGAAGCGCGGCAGGGTCATGCGGTCGAATGGCGGGATCCGCACCAGGAGCCAGTCCAGGGGCGGCACCCGGAAGGCCAGGACGGCCGCCACACCCAGGGTCGCCGCCAGGGCCCAGACGTACCGGCGCCGGCGCCGGCCCGCTCCTCCGGCAAGGAGAAGCACCATGGCCGCACCGCCGACGCCCAGGGCACCCGCGGCGTGGGGGTACGGTCCCACCCAGGTTCCCCGTCCGGGGTTGCCCAGGGCCGCCGGCAACACCGTCTGCTCCAGCACGAGCACTCGCACGGCGAGGGGCACCGGCCGCAGGTTCGGGTTGGCCTCGGCGTAGGCCCTCACCTTGGACGAGGCGCCGATCAGCCGCAGCGTCGGAAAGGCCAGGATCACGGTCACCCCCGCCGCCACGGCCATCGTCAGGGCCACGCGCCTCCAGCGCCGCGGATGGAGAACGAGAGCGGCCAGGAGAGCCGAGCCCACGGCGATGGCCGCCGTCTCCGGATTGAGCCCCCAACCCATCACGACGCCGTACAGGCCGCCGGCAAGGAGCGGCGTCCACCACCGGGCCCGTCTCCGCACCAATTCCGTCACGAGCCACCAGATCCACGGCATGGCCGCCAGGGACCACGCCAGGGGCACCAGGAGCCAGGCCTGGGTGAACGGTGCCAGACCCCAGACGATGCCGCCGAGGGCTGCGGCCGGCAGCCCAAGCCTCCAGCCGACGGTCAGCAGGAGAAAGGTCCCGAGGGCCGCCGCCTCCACCTTCCAGACGGCCATGACCGTCGTGCCCCGTTCCGGACCCAGGAACCAGACCGGCGCCATGACGGGTGCGAAGACTCCCGACTGACCGTTGGCCAGCAGCGGGACACCGGCCCCTATGTGGGGAGCGATGAGCGGGAGGTGTCCCCGGGTCATCTGGCGCCGCGCCTCCTCGTACCACGGGTGGATCTCGAGAACCAGATCCGACTGGGTCGGCTGGAGCTCGGTACGGGGATCCCAGTGCCAGGCCGCGAAGGGCGGCGAGCGCTCGAGGCAGCGAACGGAATCCAGGATCAGCCCGCGGCCGAGGACCGGCCCGAAGAGCACCAGGAGGGCGAGGTCCAGGAGGAGCTGGAAGGCCAGCCCGCGCCGCATCCACCGGAGCAGCGCCAGGTGGACGATCAGGAGCGGCAGCAGGATCCAGAGGGCGACGGCCATGGGATCACACCAGGTCCGCGTCGGCCATGGTCAGGTAGACCCTGCCCTCCATGGCCCGGACATTCAGCTCTTCGTCGAAGGAACGGGCCACCAGCACCAGCCCGTCCGGCTGGGGCTCCCGGACGAAGCCGAGGCCTTCGAGAATCGACTGCCCCGCCGCGTCACCGTTGATCCAAAGCTCCTCCCGCGCTGAGCCATGGATGCCGGTTAGCACCCGGGAGAGGTGCGCCGCGGCTTCCACGGAACCCGGATGATCATGGTCCCACACGAAATCCACCCAGCGGCAGACACGATCGTCACAGCGGAAGGCGACGAAACCCACGGGCTCCTCGGAGAAACGCGGCAGGATCATGAAACGCTGGTAGCGGACTCCCGGCCGGCCCGCCAGGCGCACCAGGGCCCGGCGGGCGTCCCGGACCGCGGCCACGGGGTAATCGTTCCGGACCCGCTCCCAGAGCCGATCCAGGAGCGGTTCCCAGTCACGGGCCGGCTGGGCCCTGTACGGCACGCGCCGGCCGCGTCCACGGCCCGTGCCTGCGCTCCGCGCCAGCTGCACGATCTCCTGGGGTTCCATGGCATCGTACCCCAACTGGAGCACGCCGAGCCGCAGGGCCCTCCGGCCGGGGAAACCGAAAAGGAGTGGATGCCGTCCACCCTCCCCGTACCTCTCGAAGAAGCGTTCCACCGTCTGCACCCAGACACCCTTCCGGGCGAAGCGGCGGCGTGCCGATCGCGTCGAGAAGACGTCGACGATCTGGGCGGCCTCCACGACGCGGTCATCCACCCGGAAACGCACGGGGACGCCGGCGTAGTGGGCCAGCAGCTCCTCCCCCGCGAAGGCCAGCATGATGGAGCGGCCCTCCGGACGCCACTGGAACTTCCACAGCCACTCCTCCAGGGGGCGTTGAGTCCCAAACACCTGGTTGAAGGTCTCGTTGATGACCCGTTCGTCGCCGGGTTCAAACGGCCGGTAGACGATCGTGTCCGAGCTCATGCCGCCCCCCAGCTCCACGCACCGGCGATACGCCAGTTGGTTCCCTCGCGCCGGGCCGCCACCAGGTGCCATTGGCCCGAGGCCGTCAGTTCCCCCAGGCAGTCGGGAACCGTGGCCCCGCCCGGCCAGCCGGCCGCGGGCGCCAGGTGGGGCCAGGGGGAGAGCAGCCAGAGGTCGGCTTCCACGGCCTCCACCTCCTGCAGTCCCGACACACGTTTCGCTCGGACACCGGTCCTTCCTCCCGCTCCACCGGCCAACCGCAGGGCCAGGCGCCACCACGGCGGGTAGTTCCGGGCCATGAAGCGCTGCCGGGAGCGTTCCTCCAGCTCGAGGGGCCGGTCGAGGTGTCGCGTCGCGTCGCCCCAGGCATGGTGAACCCGGGCGCCGCCCACCACGGCGAGCCGGGCCCCGCGTCGCCGCGCCCGATAGAGCCATTCGGTCTCCTCGTAGTAGAGGAAGTAGCCCTCGTTCCAGGGACCCAGCCGAACGAAGTCCTTCCGTGAGACGACGAGCGCCGGACCCCGCAGGGAGGGCGCGTCGACTGGCCCCGTCGCTGTCCAATACCTCACCAGGGTCTCGAGGTACACCCCGAGGTCCCGCTCCCAGACGGCCTGCCGGTGGCGGCGGACCGCCCGGCGGAGCTCGGCCCGCGGCGAGGGATCGTCGGGAACCGGCAGGTGGACGGCCCCCTCGCCATCCCAGACCAGCTGAGGTCCCGCCACGGTGTACCCGGCCTCGAGGGCCCCGATCAGTCTCGCAAGGCTTCCCGGCAGGAGCTCGATATCGGGGTTGGCGATCAGGAGGAGCTCCCCGGTCGAGTTGGCCGCTGCCAGGTTGACCCCCGCCGCGAATCCACGGTTGGGCCGCGGCAGCAGCCGGTCCACGGCCAGGGCGGACACGGCTTCAAGCTCTTCCTGGTCCTCGGAGTGGTCCACCACGACCACCTCCGCCTCGACCCCGGCCCGGTCCGCCTCGCGGCGGAAGCTCTCGATGCAGCCGGGCAACACCCGTGACGAGCGGTAGGCCACGGCCGCCAGACTCACCCTCACGCCCCATCCCTCCAGCGGCCCGAGGCGGCCCACTCCAGGGCGGCCTCGGCCGCAGCGGCCGTAGCCTCCTCGGTGAAGTGGGAGGCGGCTTCGAGGCCCGCCCGCCGCATCCGCCGCCAGGTCGGCCATTCGGACAGGATCCTCCGGGCCGCTCCGGCGAATGCGGCCGGATCGTCGGGATCCACGAGCTCCGCGGCCTCCGAGGCGTAGCCGCGGAAGGCCGAGATGTCCGAGGCGACCACGGGGACGCCGCAGGCCATGGCCTCGAGCACCGGCAGGCCGAAGCCCTCTTGCTCCCACGAGGGCGCCAGCAAGAGATCGCAGTCCGCCACCAGCCGGGCCACCTGGGTCGGCTCCAGATGGTGATGGTACTCGTCGGGCGCAAGGATCGTCCGCTCCGCCTCTCCCAGCGGCCACTGGGAGAGGCGCACCAGCCGCACATCCATCCCCGATTCCCGGAGCATGACGATGGCCCGGAGGGCCGTCGGAACACCCTTCCAGTCGTTTTCGAAGGGGTGGACGACGAGAATCCTGGGAACCCGGTGGGGGCCGAGACGCCGCACCGGCCGCCAGAACGGTTCCAGGGCCGGCGGCACCACCCGAGCCGGACGGTTGAAGCGCGTGCGCAGGAGCTCCGCCAGGTGAGGCGCCAGGGCCATGCCCGGGATGGGCGTTGCGTAGGCCTCCAGGATCCTGGGATGCTCGGGAACGTTGTGGGTGTAGCTGGCCTCGAAGCCCTGGCAGTAGTGTATCGCCTGGCCCGTCGGGGCCGAGGCGGCCACCGCGATGGTCGTCCAGAAGGTCGCCACGTGGACGTCCGCCGGCGGCAGGGCCTCCGGTTCGAGCCGTCCCACCTCGACGAACTCCACGTCCAGATCGAACCAGCCGGGACGCTTCCCCGGGCTGACCACCCGCACCTCGTGCCCCCGCGCCCGCACCAGGCGTGCCTGGTGCATGGCGATCTTCACGCCTCCGAAGAGCGCCGTGTCCTCCAGGAGATAGTTGACCCGCACGGCTCACCACCCGCCGCGGGCGTTCCCGCACGGAGAGGCCAGCCGGGGATCGGACTCTCCCATGAGCCTCATGGGGCGACCCACCTGTGGGGAATGGCCAGGAGCGAGGGCGTCCACGCCTCCGAGCTGACCCTGAGGGCCCTTGGAACCACCACCTGGTCGTGGACATGGAGTCCCGTCTCGTCCAGGAGGAAGAGCGAGAGGTTGAACACACCGCGGGCCAGGGGAAGCTCCGGCAGCTCCAGCCGTACGGTGTAGCTCCGCCGCCCGGAGAGGACGGGCTCTCCGTCCCACAGGGAGGATGCGCCGAACACACAGTTGCCGTCGAGTGTATCGATGGCGGCCCCCACGTGGTACCGCTCCTCCGGCCGGACACTGGCCAGCTCGATCTCGATGACCAGCGACTGGCCGGGTCCCAGCTCCTCCAGGGGTTTTTGGTCATTCCCCAGAACGCGAACCGAGACGATCCGGCCGGCCTTGGAGCCGTCAGCCACCGGCGGCACACCCTCGGCCGAGCCCGAACCAAGGCGCCGCTTGCCCCGTTCCAGGAGAAAGGCCTCGTAGGCCTCCACGACCTCCTTTGCCGGCCCTTCCATCCGGAGTGCACCTTCCTCCAGCCAGATGGCCCGGTCGCAGAACATGGTGATGTAGTACATGGCGTGGGAGCAGAACAGGATGGTCGTTCCCGCATCCTTGAGAACCAAGAGCCTGTCGACGCACTTCTTCTGGAAGTAACCGTCACCGACGGCCAGTGCCTCGTCGATAATGACAACCTCGGCGTCCACATGGGTCGCCACGGCGAAGGCCAGGCGCATGGCCATGCCCGTCGAGTAGGTCTTCAAGGGGTTGTCGATCATCCCCCCCAACTCGGCGAATGCGAGGATGTCCTCGAGCCGCGACTCCATGGTCTCCCGGTCCAGGCCCATGAGGGCGCCGTAGAGGACTGCGTTGTCACGTCCGGTGAACTCCGGGTGGAAGCCGGCGCCCAGCTCGAGGATCGACGCGACCCTGCCGTCGACCTCCACGTCGCCCGAGGTCGGCGAGGTGGTGCCGGAGACGATCTTGAGGAGGGTCGATTTGCCGGCCCCGTTCTCACCGACGATTCCCACGGTCTCGCCGGCGGCGACCTCGAGGTCCACCGAGGCCAGGGCGTGAAGCTCCATGAACCGTGCCGAAAGGCCCATCAACCTGCGCAAGCGCTGGTAAGGGGTGGCGAAGATCCGGTAGGTCTTCGTCACACCCCGCACCCTGACCGCCGGCTCTCGAGCCAACTCCGCCATGGCCCACAGGATACAACAGCGGCGGCGGGCGCCCTCCCCGGTGGAGCAACGAGTTCAGAGCCACCCGAGGTCTCTCGGCCCCACAATTGTGGAGCTGGTGGTGCGCGCCGACCTGAAACCGCGTGCTACACTCCGGCGTCGTGGAGCCGCCGAATGGCTCCCGGGAGGCGTTCGTGATGACCTGGAAGAACCACCTTGCCTTTCTGTTGGTTGCAGCCTTCACCACCCTTGCTGCGGCCGCTCCCCCACCGGCGCCCGGCAAGGGTGCCGCTTCCAACCCCCTGATCGACAGGCTGGTTGCCGCGGCCGGAGGGGCTGCAGCGTCGTCCATGGAAGGGGTGCTCAAACTCGAAGTGACCACCGAGGAGACCACCCTTGACGGGAAGTCCCACAAGGGAGCCTATACGGCATGGGTCAACCCCGCTTCATGGACCCAGCGGCGAATCCAGATCACACCCAAGGTCGTCCTCGGGTTCGATGGCAAGGCCGGATGGGCCATGGTCAACGGCCAGAACGATCAGCGCCCCCAGACGCCCCTTCAGGCCGCGGGCACCATCAACCGCATCCTCTTCCCGCTGCTCCTGCCCTTTTCACTGCAGGCTCCGAACATCGTGCTCGGCAGCCCGCGGAAGGGCACCTGGGAGAACGACCCGGCCGTCCAGATCCCGCTGAGCTTTCCACCGAACTTCTTCTACACACCGGTCATGGATACCGCGTGGACGCTGACGCTCGATCCCGAGAAGGAGAAGGTTCTCGGCGCGGAGTTCACGGCGCCCCAGGAGTTTGCCCGCCTCGGCGCCGAGGGAATGCGCTACTACATCCTGACGCGGACGACCATCGCGGGCATCACCCTTCCCACCAAGCTCCTGGCCGTTGCCATCGATCGTGACGGCAGCGAATCGGGACACGTCAAGACCTTCAGCGTCAAGATCACCAAGGTCAAGGGGGACGCCTCGCTCTTCCTCAGTCCAGGTGCCCTTGCGGCCATCGGCGAGGGGAACGACTGACCCGCCTCGATCAACAAGACATCGTCGCGAAGGGCGGAAGGTGCCGTGCCTGGCGGCGTTCTTGCGAGGTTCGCGAGCGCAGGCGTCCTTGCGAGCCAATCGAGAAGACGCTGTCATGTGCGGTGCATCCCACCCTGCAGCGGATGGATGATGAATGATGCGGGCCGCCCCAGGCCCCACGGATGTGCCGCCGCTTCCGATCCGGGAGGGCCTCAGCCCCGGCTGGGCTCCCAGGTGCTGGGCTGAGGAAGCGAATCCACGGGTATCCCGAGGGCCACGGCCAGCTCCCGGAGCTTCTCCTGAACCCTCTGGACGTTCCGGGGTCCCATCCGCAGCAGCTGCCGCTGGGCATCGCTGAGATCCTCGAGGCGGGGATCGGTGTAGACGTAGGTGACGACCTTCTCCTTGAGGGGGACGCCGGCCGGCACAACGGGGGTCTCCAGCAGCTCCACGATGGCCCGCTCCAGGGTCTCTTCAAAGGTCGTGCCAGGCTTCCCGATCTCGCGGTAGGCCTCGTCGATCAGAGGCTTGAGGCGACGGATGGCCTCGACGCTCCCCTCCGTATCCAGAGAGGTCACGATATCGGCCAGCAGGTCGTAACGGTGGAACGAACGCGGGTCGGCCACCAGGCTGGAACCACGTTTGACGACACGGAACCGGCCCCGGGGCCGCGCGAAGCCCAGCAGCTTCCGCGGGCTCTTCCCGTGGGCGAGCATATCGACCGACGCGACGAAACGCCGCACGAGGTCCTTGTTCGCCAGCCAGGTGACCAGGGTCGGGTTCGACGAGATGGAGGCGACCACCTGGCGAACGAATTCGTCACTGGTATCCAGGGTCACTCCCTCGGGAAGACCGGCCTCCTCGGCCTCCGGCGGAGCCGGGGTCGGCGATGGCGAAACGGCCACCGGCGTCGCTTTGGAAGCCCCCCTCCCCCCCCCAAGGCCGCGCAACATGAAAACCCCGGCGATCACCAGGACCAGCACGACGATCCCCCCGATCACCCACCATGTCCGAGACTGCTCAGCCATCGTCCCCTCCTGTGGGCGGCAGGGTCCAGCGACCTGGAAGACCGCCCGGTTTCCTGGGGCCAGGATACCCCAAATTCCGGCGCAGCGGAGCTTCTTCCGGGAACCAGCTACAATCACGCACCCGGAGGTCGTCATGGATCAGCTGCTTCAACTCGCCGTCTCCGCCGTCGCCGAGGCGGGACGGCTCGCCGTTTCTGTTCAGAAGGGCATTGCGACGGCCGGTGACCGCCTTCTCAAGGAGGACCGTTCCCCGGTCACCGTGGCCGACCTGGCCGCCCAGGCGTTGATCACCGCCCGTCTGAAGGAGGAGACGCCCTCGATTCCCCTGATGGCCGAGGAGGACGCCGGGCCGTTCTCCGGACCCGGAGGTGATCGCATCCAGCGGGAGGTGCTGGCCCTCCTGAAGGATCCCCTGCCGGGGACGACACCGGCAATCCTCGACGATCTCCTGGACATGGGAGCTCACCCCGGTGGCGCCACCGGGACGTTCTGGGTCCTCGATCCCATCGACGGTACCAAGGGCTTCCTGCGGGGCGAACAGTTTGCCATCGCCCTGGCTCTGGTCAGCCATGGGCGGGTGGAGATGGGAGTGGTCGGCTGTCCCAACCTGCCGGCCCGTGCCGGTGACGCAGGCTCCGAACGGGGCGCCATCTTCGCGGCCCGTCGTGGAGAGGGGGCACAGCAGCTGACGGCCAGCGGACGCCCATGGTCTCCCATCTCCGTGGATGATGTGGCCGACCCGGCCGCGGGAGCCTTTTGCGAGTCCGTCGAGTCCGCCCACTCCTCCCACGGCACCACGGCCAGCGTCGCCAGCCTTCTTGGTATCACGGCGCCCCCCTACCGCGTGGACGGCCAAACCAAGTACGCCATCGTGGCCCGGGGCGAGGCCTCCCTCTACCTGAGGCTGCCCACCCGGCCCGGTTACCGGGAGAAGATCTGGGACCATGCCGCGGGATCACTACTGGTGACCGAGGCGGGAGGGCGCGTCTCCCATGTGGACGGCGCGGAGCTCGACTTCGCCGCCGGCCGCACCCTTCCCAACGGCACCGGCATCGTCGTCAGTAACGGCCGCCTTCACGAAGCGGTGCTTCGGGCGGTCCGGGAGGTGTCCCACGGGGAGTGACCCTGCTCACACCGACCGCCCTTCTGCGCCATTTTCAAACATTGGGTATACTAGGCCCATGCTGGGAGGTTGAAATGGACCGTTCTCGTCCAATGCGGTTGTGGCTCGTGGCCATGGTGCTCCTTATCGCCTTCACGGGCGGTATCCTGGCCGTCGCCCAGGATGCGTCAGAGGGACGTGCCAAGGGCTTCGTGGTCATTCTCAAGAACAAGCAGAGGATTCGCGCACGCGAGCCAATGAAGATCGTCGGGAAGCAGGTGTTCATCACTCTGATCACCGGCACCATGACGGCCATTCCCCTGAACATGGTCGATATCGTCGCCACCGAGCGCTACAACAAGCTGGGTCTCGGGGATGCTCTGACCATCGAAGGACTGGATTTCACCGAAGCGCCCGTCGCGACACCCACACCCAGGACACCCCTCGGCTCCATCGTTTCCATCCATGCCGGCACCAGCCCCGTTCTCGGGGCCTCTTCCACGCCAACCCCAACCCCAACTCCCGGGATCAGGCTCCAGACGACTCCCTACCCCAACAAGAACGTCGACAAGGCCTTCAAACAGATCTTCGACTCCAACCACCTCTACCTGTACCGGACCAGCATCGGCACCCAGCCCGGCTACTACTTCGTCCAGGCCATCACCGACTCCGAGCGTGAGGTCTTCCTCGCACTGGAAACCGTCTGCAAGGCCTTCGCCATCATCCAGAACCTCCACCCGGAGCTGGCGCCCAAGGCCGTCGAGCTGGAAATGAGAACGACCTCGGGCAAACCCGCGGGGACCTTCCGGCTGACTCCGGACATCGCCCAGGAGCTCAACTCCGGCAAGTTGTCACCGGAGCAGTTCTACGTGACACACGTGATCTTCTGACGCCTGACCCGGATCATCCACCAGCTTCCGCGGCGAAGGGCGGGAGGAGCCGTGGCTCTCGGCGTTCTTGCGCACGGAGAGAGCAGATCGGGGAAGAGTCGAGAGATGTGGCGCGCCCCGTCCTGCAGCAGGTGGATGGCGGATGATCCGGGTCAACTCCCGGAACTCTTCCCGAGGTGGGGCGCAAGGGGAATCCAGCCGGCGAAGAGAAGGGCCGAAAAGGCGGCCGCAATGGCAAAGGTGCCGCGCCCCCCCAGGGCGGCGTACAGGGGCCCCGCCAGGGCCGAACCCAGAACGATCCCCAGACCGCAGGTCGGGCCGCCGCCGAGCGCCTGCGCACACCGGCGGGCCCCACCAGGCCCCGCGCGCCGACAGACGCCGCTCCCAGAAGGGCGTGGCACGCGGGTAGGCCG
>CAZXNA010000117.1:0-10531 GCA_964641295.1 uncultured Thermoanaerobaculia bacterium | reverse complement strand
TGACGGGTGTCTCCTTGTCGTGATGGTGTACACACTCGCGTGCGATCTGTCGTTGCGCCGCCGGAACGTGTTCGGGCCGCAATGTTGCCAGACGAGCCTTCGTCGCCACCGCGACGACTTGGAGAGCAGCTCTTCCCGGAGATGTTTGCCCGGTGTGAAGGACGGGATCCGCTTGGGCGGGACCTGAACCTTGGCACCGGTCTTCGGGTTCCGGCCGATGCGGGCATCGCGCTGCCGGACGCGGAAGGAGCCGAAACCCCGCAGCTCCACCTTCTCACCTTCATGCAGGGCGGAGATGATGCTGTCCAGTACGATTTGCACCACCTGGTCCGCCTGCTTCTTGGGAAGATCGACGGTCGTGGCAACGTGGTCGACGAGATCCGCCTTGGTCATTGTGGTCATGGCCAGCCTCCTCCATTCCATCATCCATCACAACACGACGGCCGGCCCGCCATCACAGGCCCGCCGGGAACCCTCAGTCGCCGCTCTTGCCGGCATCGTCCGACGCCGTACCCTCTGCTTCGGCCTCATCGGCCTCCTCCGCGCCCTCGGTCTCGGCGACCTCTGCAGGAGCGGCTTCTTCTTTCGTTTCCGGCTCCGCTGCCTCGGCGGAAGGCTCTTCGGCTTCCTCCTTGGCTTCGGCCTCCACGGGCTCGGCTTCCTCGTCTTCCTCCGATTCCGAAGCTTCCGGCGCCGCCTCTGCAGGCTCGGCACTCTCCGCCTCGGCCGGAGCAGCCTCCTCGGCTGTTTCCGGCTCCGAAGGCTCGGCCTCTTCGGCGGGGACCTCCTCAGCAACCATGCCGGCTTCGGTCTCCGCAGTTTCGGCTTCGCCGACTTCGGCCGCCTTGGCTTCCTCTGCCTCAGCTTCCGCCGCCGCGGCCTCCCGGGCCTCTTCGGCCACGAGTCCGCTGGCCTTCAGCGCTGCCGCCATGGCCGTATCTCCCACGCCACCAGCCTCGGTCACGGCCGCGAGCTCCTCTTCGGCGCCGTCCTGCTCCACACCGTGCATGGACAGGCCGATCCGGTTCTCGTTCCAGTCGATCCTGAGGATGCGGCACCGGACCGCCTGGCCCTGGCTGAACATCTCGTTGAGTTCGAGACCGCTGCTGCGGTCGATCTCGGAGACATGGCACAGGCCCTCGACGCCCGGAGAGAGCTCGATGAACACACCGAAATCGGTCACGTTGGTAATCTTGCCGGAGACAATGTCACCGACCCCATGGGTGTTGGCGTACTCCTCCCACTCGTTGGGAAGGAGGTCCTTCATGGAGAGGGAGATCCGCTGATTGACGACGTCGATGGCCGAGATGATCGCGTCGACCTCCTGGCCCTTCTGCACGACCTCCGAGGGGTGATTGATGCGCCGCGTCCAGGACATGTCGGAGATATGGACGAGGCCGTCGACACCCGGCACGATCTCGACGAAGGCGCCGAAGTCCGTCAGGTTGCGGACCGTCCCCCGAATCTTGCTCCCCACGTGGTACTTCTCGGCCACCTCTTCCCAGGGGTTGGGCTCCGTCGCCCGGAGGGAGAGGGAGAGCCGTCGCTTCTCCGGATCCACCTCGGAGACGACCACCTCGACCTCGTCACCGACCTCGAGCACCGAGCGCGGGTTCTTGATCTTCTTGGTCCACGACATTTCGCTGACGTGGATCAGCCCCTCGACGCCCTCCTCGAGCTCCACGAAGGCTCCGTACTCGACGATGCTGACCACCTTGCCCTTGACGCGTTTTCCGAGGGGGTACTTTTCGGGCACGAGAACCCAGGGGTCCTCGAAGCGCTGCTTGTAGCCCAGGGAAACCCGCTCGCGCTCCCGGTCGAAGCGAAGAACCACGACGTCGACCTCGTCACCGACCTTGAAGTACTCGCTGGGATGACCGACCCGGCCCCAGGAGATGTCCGTGATGTGGAGCAGGCCATCGAGACCGCCAAGGTCGATGAACACACCGTAGTCGGTGATGTTCTTCACCGTCCCGGTGATCAGCTTGCCCTCCTCCAGGTCGGACATGGTGGCTTCCTTGGCCTCCTTCTGGGCCTCCTCGAGGATGGCCTTCCGGGAAAGGACGACGTTGGACCGCCGGCGGTCGAAGCTGATGATCTGGGCTTCGATCTCCTCCCCGATGTAGTCCTCGAGACGGCGGTTGAGGCGCAGGTCAACCAGGGAGCCAGGAAGGAAGGCGCGGACACCGATGTCGACGGCCAACCCGCCCTTGACACGTTCGAGAACGCGTCCCTTGACCGATTCGCCGTTCTTCCACGCCTGCTCGATGGAGGTCCAGGTCTTGAGCTTGGCGGCGCGTTCCCGCGAGAGCCGGACGACACCCTCCATCTCGTCGATTCGGGCGACGTAGACCTCGACCTCCTGGCCGACCTCGACGTTGAGCTCACCCGTCTCGCGATCGGTGCACTCGGCGACGGACATGACGCCCTCGGACTTGTAGCCCACGTCGACCATGACCTCGTCATTGCTGATGGCCACCACCGTCCCGCGGACGACCTCGCCCTCCTTGACCTCGTGGAATGACGATTCCACCAGCTCTTCCATGGAGAGCTGGTCCATCGACTCCATCGCGTCGTTGCCCTTTTCGTTGGTTCCGTTCGTTCCTGGCTCCGTGTTCAAATCCGTTCCTCCTCGATGGACGCACGATCCTCCTGCGCCAATCTTCCGTCGTTGCGCGACTTTACGTTGTCGCGTTGAGTGCTGTCAAGAAGAGAGATGCCCAGATCGGCCAATCGGGCAAGAATCCTACCCACGACCTCGTCCGGGGAGAGATCGCTCGAATCGAGAACCATGGCCCCGGGCGGCACCATCAGGGGCGAATCGGCACGGGTCGTGTCCCGCAGATCCCGCTCCCGCTGCTGCTCCAGGACCTCCTCCAGCGAGCTCTTCTCCCCACGGCGCTCCAGGTCCTCGAGCCGCCGGCGCGCCCGGACCTCCGGACTGGCCGTCAAGAAGACCTTGAGGGTCGCATCGGGAAAGACCACGGAGCCCACGTCTCGGCCCTCGGCGACTCCACCGTTGATCTGGCCGAGTTTCCGCTGCAGCGGAACCAGCGCCCTTCGGACGGCGCTCAGGGCGGAAACGGCCGATGCCAACGCCGAGGCCCTCAATCCGCGGATGGCCTCATGGAGGTCCTCCCCGTCCAGGAACACGCGGAAGCCTTCGCTGCCGCCCTCGAACTCCAGGTCGCGTTCCTCGATCAGGGCAGCGATCCGTTCCCCATCCCCTTCCCCATAGGGCGGAACCATACCTTCCCGCTCGGCCAGGACGCCGGCGGCGCGGTACATGGATCCCGTGTCCAGGTAGGGCAGGCCGAGGCGCTCGGCCAGCAGGCGGGCCACCGTCGATTTGCCCGCTCCGGCAGGACCATCGATTGTAATGATGATGGGGTTGGTTCTAGTTTCTCTCGAATGGTTCACAGATGCCGTAGTTCCTTACCCCGGACACACCGGGACGCACATTGTACATGAGCCGCGGCATCTGTCCAGTGGCAGAATGAGGGGAAGCATGTGAGCGGGGGGCTTGGAGAAGGCGGGGAGAGCAGCCATGGGGTGCCCCTGTTCCCACCCGCACCGGCCCTGATAAGGTGCGAACGGAGGATCGTATGGGCAATCTTCGGCGACGGATGACGGTCTCGGCGGTGATCGCCGCACTCCTGACCGTGCTTCCCCTCGCTGCGCAGACGGAGAGGGACTCCGGTGCTTCCTCCCAGGGGCCCGTTGCCGCTTCGGTCCAAGGGCCGTACCAGGATTTCACCCGCCGCGGCGCCAGACTGTTCCTTGTGCGCCATGCCGAGCTCCTCGGGCCCAGGCACCGGATCGACCCTGGGTACGACCGGGAGATCCGTCTGGCACTGTGGAACGACCCCATGGGCCGCCTGTTCTACGCCATGGCGGCGGAGGATGCCATGAACGGCCGGACCGGCCTGGTCAACGGAGGACGGTCCCTCGGCGCCGGCCTGGCCCTGACAGCCCTCGGGAGCGCCGTCTCACCCCTTCCCGCCTTCGTGGAGGTGTTCTTGCCCCCACCGGCAGCAACGCACAACGTCTCCCAAGAGCAGGCCGGAGACCAGCGGCCCGAACCTCCCGCTGCTCCCTCCCAAAGCCCTCCAGCGTAGCCCGCATCATTCAAACGGTATCGTCGCAAGACCGCGGAGATGCTCTTCGACGTGAGGCGTCGCCAAGCCGCCATGGCGGGCGCATCCACGGTCGCAGCAGGAGGACGGGCTCAGTAGTCCGAAGTCATGATGAAGACGGGCGAGCCGTCGAATCTGCTGTAGAGGGGCCGGAGCCGCTCCGCGTTGTAGAACTTCTTGACGTCCACCAGCTTCTTACGGCTCGTGACCACGTCGATGGGGACGTTGTCGTACCGCCCGTTCCGGATGTTGACCAGCCGCCCCGAAACTCCGTCGAGGATCAGGTCCATGGCGAGATTGCCAAAGGCCATGGGAACGATGGAGTCCATGGCATCGGGATCGCCGCAGCGCACCAGGTATCCCAGCCGCTGGCTGATGATGTTGACACGCCGCCCGTGGTTGAACTTGGGGGAACACTCGCGCAAGAGCCGTGCGATCCGGTCACCGACGCCGCCGAGCTTCTTGTGGCCGTACATGTCCTTGGCATGGTCCTCGAAGACCATCTCCTCCATGCCGGTGAAGGTGGCGCCCTCGGAGACCAGGACGACGCTGTAGCGGCTGGGGTTGCTCATCCGGTCCGCGGAGAGGAGCTCGCACAGGTGCTCGATGTCGAAGGTGTACTCGGGGATGACGCAGCGGTGGGAGGCACCCGCCATGGCGGGCAGCAAGGCCGTGAAGCCGGCGTACCGGCCGAAGACCTCGATGACGAGGAAGCGCTCGTGGCTCCCGGCGCTGGTCCTGAGGGCGTGGGTCATCTCGATGGTCCGGGTGACGCACGTGGAGAAGCCGATGCAGTAATCCGTCCCCGGGACATCGTTGTCCATGGTCTTGGGGATGGCGATGACGGGAACGCCTTGCCGATGAAGGTGAACCGCATAGGAGAGCGTGTCGTCGCCACCGATGGGGATCAGCGTGTCGATCCCGAGGAACTCCAGGTTGGCCAGGACCTCCGGCGTGACGTCGTTGAATTCCTCGGTGTACCGATCCCTCAAGTGCTCCGGAAGGTTGGCCTTGGGAACCCGGCTCGGGCGTGTGCGGGAGGTGTGGAGGAAGGTTCCCCCCGTCCGGGCGATCTTGTTGACCACCCCTTCGGTCAACTCCATGACATGCTCGCCGATGCCCTTACGATCGTCCCGGTCCATCTCCACGAGGCCGGACCAGCCCCGACGGACCCCGAGGACGCGGTACCCCTCGCGAATGGCCCGGACCGTCACGGCGCGGATGGCGGGGTTGAGGCCCGGAACGTCACCGCCACCCGTCAGGATCCCGATGGTCCCCCTGATCTTCTTGACATGTGCCATGACACCTTTCCCTCCCATTTCCTTCAACGATCAAGTCTACCCCCCCCCAGGTCAAGAACAGATCGATCCCCATGTCTGTTCCATGGGACCGTCCGGCCCGGGTCTGGTAGGCTGCCCCGTCGAAGAGGAGGTCGCCCCATGGATTTCAGCGTGGTTCGCAAGCTGCCCGGAACCCTGTTCTCCGCCGTCATCATGGAGCTCTTCGAGCGCCTGGCCTACTACGGCATGGTGCTGGTCCTGGGAATCTACCTGGTCGATCGCCTGGGTATCCGCGCCGACCTCTACGGCCTCGTCTACGGCATCTTCACCGGCGCACTGTATCTCCTGCCGCTGCTGGCCGGCGCCCTGGCCGACCGCTTCGGCTACAAGCCCGCGTTGATCATCGCCTTCTCGACGCTGACCGGCGGCTATCTTCTCCTCGGCACCACCCGCCAGTTCTCGCTGATCTGCGTGGCCCTGGGGCTGATCGCCGTCGGCGGCTCCATCATCAAGCCGACGATCTCCGGAACCGTCACCCGGACCACCGAGGAGGGCAGCACCCGGCCCGTGGGCTTCGGCCTCTACTACATGACCATCAACGCCGGGGGGCTCATTGGTCCCGTCATCGCGGCCCAGGTCCGCAACCGGACGGAGTTCCGTTACGTCTTCCTCGTCTCGGCCGCCGCGACGGCCCTGATGCTGATCCAGGCCTTCGTCGCCTACCGGGAACCCGTCAGCGCCTCGGACCGGGGTTCGGGGAAGACCATCGGCCAGGTGATCGGCGAGATCTTCCTGGTCCTCGGCAACTGGCGCTTCGTCGTGCTGTTGATGGTCTTCTCCGGATTCTGGGGGATGATCAACGTTCTCTTCGGCTTCCTGCCCCTCTACCTGGAATCCTTCACCGATCTGACCTCCGTGGAACGGACAATCAACTCCATCGTGCCCATGGGCCACTGGCTCAACCCCGAGGTGTTCATCTCCCTGGACGCGCTCCTGATCGTCCTCTTCCAGGCCTCCATCAGCTACTTCACGCGGAAGTGGCCCACACTGCGGGCCATGCTGGTGGGAACGACCATCGCCACCGTCGCCTGGATTTTCCCGGCCCTTTCGGCGACGGCGCTCTTCATCGGTCTCGGCATCGTCGTTTGGTCGCTCGGAGAGATGATCTGCTCCGCACGCTTCTTCGAATACTGCGGCACCATCGCCCCGGACGACCAGGTCGCCCTGTACCTGGGCTACTCCTTCTTCGCCATCTTCCTGGGCAACTTCTACTCGGGCCCCTGGGCCGGCTACCTCTACCAGCGGTTCATCACGGACCCGGTGGCCTCGGGCGGTGCCCCCCACCCCCTCCCCTTCTTCGGCGGAGTCATGGCCATGGGCCTCTTCTCCATCGTCGGGTTGAGCCTCTACGGCCGGTTCGTCGACACGGGAGAACACCGGGCCGTGGCAACGGAGAGTTGACGCCGTGAGAAACCTGGCCCATATTGAACCCTGCCATGGGTAGGGAAAGGCGCGATTTCGCCGCCCTGGAGGTCTCCGAGGTGTTCTGTCCGAGGTGCAGGACCTCGCAGCCGGTCCGCCGTCATCTGCTGCTCGTCCTGCCGACGGGCAACAAGTACGAGTACCGTTGCGCCGTCTGCGGCACACGGGTCGGCGGCAAGGACGACGGAGACGCCACGGAGTACAACGAACTCCTGCGCCGTTCCTCGGGCCTCGGCCGTTGAAGGGCCTGCCTTTCCCACCTCCCAGGGGCCTCCGATCCCGGTAACACAAGGAGTGCCATGCCGTCCCTGACACGCACCCCCCGCCTCCTCCTTCTTCAGATCCGCACCAACGAGGTTTCTCTTTGGCAGGAGCGGGAGTGGTTCGCCCAGCGTTGCGCCGTCCCCCCCGAGCGCCTGGCCTCCATCAACCTCGTGGAGCATCCCGCCATCCGGTGGGAAGATGTCCAGGAGTTCGACGCGGTCTTCGTCGGCGGCGCCGGCGCCCACACGGCCTTCGAGGACCACCCGTTCACCGATCGCCTCCAGGAGGTGGTCCAGAGGCTCATCGAGGAAGACCGGCCGTTCTTCGGATCATGCTGGGGCCACCAGTTCCTCGCCCGTGTCCTGGGGGGCAGCGTCATCACCGACCCCTCGGCCGAGGAGGTCGGCACCTTCGATATCGAGCTGACTCCAGAGGGCCGGAACGATCCGCTCTTCTCAGGCCTGCCGCCCGTCTTTCCGGCCCAGCTGGGGCACCACGACCGGATCGGGCACCTCCCGCCGGACCTGGTCGAGCTTGCACGTTCCGACCGATGTCCCTATCAGGCCGTCCGGATTCCCGGGAAGCCGGTCTACGGCACCCAGTTTCATCCAGAGATGACCCACGAGCAGCTTCGGGAGCGCCTGGACGTCTACCGGGATGCGTACCTCCCCGATTCCGGCGACCACGAGACACTCCTCCAGAGCCTTCGCCCCTCGCCGGAGGCCGGGGCGCTCCTCCGGCGTTTTGTCGAGCTCTACGTGGCCTGAATCCCCGCGCCCCCGGCTCCATGCGGCCGAGGCTCGGGTACCATGGATCCATGGACGACGCGTCCCCCGGCAGCGGGCAGCATCCGAGCCCGGCAGAGCTTCTGGAAGAGGCCCGTTCCCTCCTGGAAACGGGATCATTACCCCAGCTCACACGGCTTCAGACCCTGGCCGCCCTCCTGCGCTCCCCCGACCCCACCGAGGCCGTTCTTGGAGCCAGGGTCGCCGGGATGGCGGCTGCCTCGGACGACGCCGCGCTGGCTGAGAGCGCCCGGGAGATCCTCCGGAGCGCCGCCGTATCAGGGGCGGTCCCCGTGGCCCGCAGGGCCCTCCAACTCCTCGTTCCAACTGACTCTCCCGGGGCCTTCCGGCAGACCCTGGCACGGTCGCTGGAGGCGTCACCGGCCCTTCTCGATGACGAGACCATCGCCATCCTGGCGGGCACGCCCATGCGCCGCGACATGGTCGAGGTGTTCGCCGGGCTGGGCGAGACGCTCCTCACCGAGGGAGGCCGGCCCGAAGCCGTCGAGGGGATGATGCGTTTGATCGTGGCGTTTGGTGCCACCCACCCCTCCTGGTACCGGCGTCTCCGCCTCCTGCTGACGCGTGGAGTGCTCTTCGGAGCTACCGCGGAGCTGAAGAAACGGGCGGCAGCCGCCCGCGAGGAGCTGGAGGGCTCCTTCCGCCGCTGGCTTGGTCCCGTCGCCCACATCGCCGTCGCCCAGGAAACCGGCGAGGAGTACGGATGGGATGACGTCGTGGCCTTCGATGAGGCCGTTCCCGCCCGGGATCGCCATCGCCTCCTGGTGGCCATCAAGCACTCACCGCTGATCCGCGAGGCCGTGTTGTTGCTCTACGAAGGCGCCACGGTGGAGCTCGGCCACGTCCTTCCCGGAGGGATCTGGATCCAGCCGGTCGGCGAGGGCCACGGCAAGTCCGTCTACCGTGTGACGGTCCAGGTCCGCGGAGGAGCCCGGTACGAGATCGCCGTCAACCTCGTTACCGACCTGCCGCGCGAAGCCCAGAGGGAGGAGACGGACTACCTGATCCTCTGCGGGAATGGCCGGACCCAGCCGGTCGTCGAGCGCTTCGGCGGCTACTGGCCCGCCGTCCAGTTGTGGACCGAGGAGCTGATCCCCGGGGAGAACCTCGCCACGACCCTCGAGCGCCTCGCCAACCGCACCGAAGAGCAGGAGCGCTTCACGGGGTTCTGGCCCTACGCAGCGTGGAGCGCCATGGCCGCGTTCGTCACATTCTGGGACCGGACGGGCCGCCAGATCATGGTGGCCGATCCCGGGCCCCACAACGTCTTCGTCCCCCTCCACGACTACCACACCTCCGCCCGGCTCCTCTCCATTGCCCGGCGCTCGGCGTGCACCTCCCCCGCCCGGTTCCTCCAGACCCTTCACGAGCACATGGTGGAGGCCGTGGAGGAACGGCATCCGGTCCTCCGGGGCCACGCCTCCTGGGAGACGCTGTTCTCGGCTCTCCTGGAAGCCGTCGGCGAGAAAGAGGGCTTGAAGTTGCTTCACGCAGCCCGTCCCGAGCTGGACGAGTCCGTCGAACCCATCCTGGAGAGCTACCTGGAGAGCGTTTCACATGGCGGCTTCTTCCCCCTGCGCCTCTACTTCGCCATCAAGAGGTACGGTCGCTGGAGGCGCCTCAACCCCGGCGCGACTCCCGAGGCTTGCGCCCAGACCGTGCAGGAGCTGTACTCCACCTACGGCCTGGCGACTCTGCAGGAAAGGTATCCCGAGACGCGGGCACGTTTCTTCCGGGAAACGGTTCTCCGTGACATCCCCGGAGAGCTGGCCCGGGGCCTCGAGAACCTCATCCAGGATTTGCGGCTCGGAGAGGTTCAGCCTGCCGGCGTCGGGGATGCCATCGCAGCCCTGCGCAGCCGGGTCCAGGTTGACGATGAGGAGACCGACTTCTATCTGGCCCGCCTGTCCCTACCCCATCTGAGGCCGGCCGACCGGGCGGGATTCGCCATGGCGCCGGGCAGCGGGGCCGCCTCCAGTGACGTGGTCGTGACCGTCCGGGACGCCGAAGGCGCCGCCTTTCGCATCCGACACGCCCTGAGCCCGGGGGAGGTGGAGGCGCTCCACCGGATCTTCGCCGAGGAGAGCCTTCCCGTCGAGTTCAACGAGCGTCACCGCTTCCTCCTCGCCGTGGCCGAGAGCGGCCGTGTGGCAGGCGGTCTTTTCTACGAGCTCGATCCGGACGGCGGCTCGGCCCACATGGACAAGGTCGTCGTCGCCCACCGGTTCCGTCACAGGGGCCTGGCCACCGCCCTGATGGACGAGCTGGCCAACCGTCTTCTGGCCGTGGGCATCGGAACCCTGACCACGGGCTTCTTCCGCCCGCAGTTTTTCTACCGCCACGGCTTCCGCATCGACCCCCGCCACGCGGGCCTCGTCAAGGATCTCCGCGCCGGCAACCCCGCCAGTTCCGACTGATTGACGTCCCCACGGGACCGGCCGCCGTGGTCCGCCGGTAAACGTCGCCACGCACGGCGCCCCCCACCCCTCGCAACGACCTCTGATGAACAACGCGGGGTGGGCACTCTGCGGCCCTCTCCCCTTTCTTCCCTTTCCAATCCCAC
>CAZXNA010000116.1:0-10570 GCA_964641295.1 uncultured Thermoanaerobaculia bacterium | reverse complement strand
CATATCAAGGTGCCTACTCTCGAGGTCTTCTCCGACGGCCCCCGGGGAGCGGAGGCGATGCCATGTTGCGGCATCACGAGAACGATCCAGATCCTGGACAGTGGGCAACCCATTGTAGTTGCTGGAAAAGTTTTTTGCCGCAATGCGGAAACAGGGGTTGACAGCCATGCCGCAATGCGTTATATTCTTCGTGTCAATGCCGCAGAGCGGCAAAACACAGGACCACAGGGAGGTCACAATGGTTAAGAAGAAAGTCAAGCAGATTCAGGACGACATTTCCACTTCGGCTCGCCAGATCTGGCTCGCCGGGCTCGGCGCGCTGGCCACCGGTCAGGAGACGGGCAACAAGGTCTTCAAGGAGCTCGTCAAGAAGGGTGCGGCCATCGAGGACGCCGGCAAGGAGCAGATCGAGAGGGCCAAGGGTACGGTCAGCGGCGTTACGGTCATGGCCGAGAGCTACTGGGAGACCTTCGAGAAGAAGCTCGACGAGAAGATGACGGCCGCCATCCACAAGCTGGGTGTGCCCACGAAAAACGAGATCGAGGCGTTGACCAAGAAGGTCGAGGATCTGACCAAGACCATCGAGGCGCTTCAGAAGAAGCAGGCCGCTCCGGCCCGCAAGCCCGCCGCGCGGAAGTCCGCCACCGCGGCCGCCAAGAAAGCTCCGGCCACCAAGGCCTGACATCAGCCGTTCAGGGGACACAGAATTGATGGGGGGCGCCGGAAGGCGCCCTCATTTCTTGTGGCCCATGGTCAGCGGCAAGACGATCCCGGCGGTCAGGAGGATGGCCCAGGCCGGCCACGGCGCGCCGCCGGCGGCCAGCACCGCCCCGGCCAGGAGACAGAAGCCTCCGTAGATCGCCCCCCCGGCCCCATCCATCGGACCGGCTGCTGGTTCCCGTCGGCGTCGCTCCATCAGCTCGAGCCCCTCGGTCACCAGGGTGGGCAGGGTGATGATGGCGTCCATCAGGTCCGGCGCCCGCCGAAGGCCCTCGCGGGCCAGGCGCAGGGGATTCATCTGCCGCCGGAACTGCTGGCTCACGTGGCGCTCGGTGATCCGGGAGACGTTGAGCCTGGGATCGAGAAGCATCCCGATACCCTCGTAGGTCAACAGGGCCCGCACCATCAGGACCATCTCCACGGGGAAGTACATCCGGTACCGCGCCCCGTGCCGAATCGACTCGAGGATCAGCTGGGCCAAGGAGTAGTCCTCGACCGTCTCCGCACGCCGCCATCTCCGGGAAACATCCTCCACTTCCTTCCTGAAACCCGCCGGATCGGCCGCCGGGCCCGGCCGCGCCACGGAGGCCAGGTACCTCGAGGCGTTCTCGAAGTCCCCTGTGACGACGGAGTAGAAGTAGTAGAGCATCAGGCGCCGGACCCGGGCCTCCAGGCGGCCCACCATGCCCATGTCGAGGAAGGCCAGCCGGAGCTCCTCCCCGTCCGGGAGGATCAGGAGGTTGGCCGGATGAAGATCGGCGTGGAAGAAGCCATCCCGATAGAGCATCTGGACGATGGTGGCCGCCCCCACGTCGATCAACCGGCGACGCTGCGCCTCCGGGATCGACGCGGCCTCGGGGCTGTCCGGACGGATACCCTCGAGCCGCTCGAGGCAGAGGACGTTCGGGCCGGAATAGCGTCGGTGGACCTCGGGGAAGACGACCTCCGGCACCTCGGAGAAGGCGGCGGCGAAGGTTTCCACGTTGGTCGCCTCCCGGAGCATGTCCAGCTCCCGTGACGTGTACTCGATGAACTCCTCGATGACCTCCCTGGGACGGTAGCGAGGGATGACGGCCTGGAGCACCCGGCCCGCCGCCCGCAGCAGGGCTGCGTCCTGCCGAAGCAGTCCGCGGATCGCCGGTTTGACGACCTTGAGCACCACTTCCTGTTCATCTCGCGTCACCGCACGGTGAATCTGGGCGATGGAGGCCGAGCCCAGTGGAACGGGATCGATCCACTGGAAGAAGCGCTGGACCGGGCCGCCCAGGTCCGCCTCGACGATGGGCTCGATCTCCTCCCACGGCACGGCGGGAAGCTGGTCCAGGAGGTTCCGGAGCTCCGAGGTCACGGCATCGGGCAGCAGGTCCGTCCGAAGGCTGAGGATCTGCCCGAGCTTGATGTAGACGGGCCCCAGCATCTCCAGCCGCAGCCGGAGCTGAACGGGAAAGGGAGCGTCGGACAGCTGCGGATCGAGCCACGGACGGACCAGGGCGGCTCCGAGCCTGGCCAGGGCGAAGGAAAACCCGGATGCCGGCGGATGCTCGAGCCGGCCGCGGCGGACAGATGCCACCAGGGCGCCCCCGGCCAGCCCCAGGCCGTGCCGGAGGGTCGTCCACAGTCGGCCCGGCAGGCCCAGCCGCCCGCCATGCAGGCGGGCGGGGGTGCCGGCGGCTGTTTCCTTCCGGCCAGCGACCGTGCGCGTCACCATGGGCGCACCCTACCGATCGTCCCCGGCCGCTCAGCGGTTCCGGCCGTACTGCTCGTGGCTGGAGACCCAGTCCAGGGAGGAGATGGCCGAGGCCAGGGAAATCTCGCCGGCCAGCACGACGCCCCCCACGATCTCAGCCAGCTTCTTAACCTTCCCCTTTCCCCAGCATCCCAACAGTTCGAGGCACTCGCGCTGCGTCGGCAACCCCGTCCCACCACCGTATGTGGCAACGATCAGTGAAGGGATCGTGATGGAGATGTAGAGGTCCTTCTCGGGGGTCAACTCGGTATGAAGGATCCCCGCCGATCCCTCGGAAACGTTGGCCACATCCTGGCCCGTGGCGATGAACATGGCCGTGATGCCGTTGGGAGAGTGCAGGCCGTTGTTGTTGGCGCCCGACAGGATCGAGCCGACGTTGGCCACATTGAAGTGATAGGTCAGACTCTCCGGCTCGACGCGCATGTTCTCGATGAGGACATCGCGCGGGATGATCGTTTCGGCGATGACGCGCTTGCCACGGGTCCGCATCAGGTTGATCTGCGAGGCCTTCTTGTCCGTGGCCAGGTTGGACTCCAGGTAGAAACGGCGTACCGAGTTCGGTTGCTCCAGGATCCAGCTGCACGCGGCGAAGGTCGCCCGGCCCACCATGTTCTGGCCGGCCGCATCTCCCGTCTGGTAGTTGAAGCGAAGGTAGGCGAAGCGGCTGGCCAGGTAGATGTCGATGTATTCCAGCTTGGCGACGCTCGACGTCCCTTCGGCCACATCCCTGATCTCGTCCATGTGCTTGAACACCCACTCGCGGAAGTCCCGGGCCTCCCGGGCCGTGTCGAAGATGAAGACGGGCGCCCGCTGCATCTTGTCGTCCACGACCGTCGTCGTCACTCCCCCGGAGAGGTTGAGCACCTTCATGCCGCGGTTGTAGGAGGCAACCAGTGTCCCCTCGGTGGTCGCCAGCGGGATCAGGAACTCTCCCTTGGCGTGCTCCCCGTTGATCTTCAGGGGTCCTGCGAAGCCCAGGGGCACCTGGGCCACACCTGTGAAGTTCTCGACGTTACCCTGGGTCACATGGGGATCGAAGGAGTACTGGACGATATGCTCCAGCCTGGTGCCCGTGTAGCTCTCGATGAACTCCTGCCGCCTCTCGATGATCTCCGGCTCGAAGTTGTGCTCCTTGTCGTATGGGATCGTCACGACCTTCTTCTTGGGATCCTTCAGGGAATCCTTGACCTTGAGCTCCAGGAGACCGAACGGGTCCGTTTCAAAGCTGATCCTGATCTCGTGACGCCCCTTTTCAAGGTCGACACCGCGGCACTGGACGGCGATGGCCTTGGCCAGGGGGAACGCGATCGGTTTCTCCCGTGAGATCTCCGCGGGAGTGACGAGATCCCCATCTCCCAGGGAAACGGCGACGTTCTCCAGGGGGATTTCCTCGCCGTCGATGACGACTGACTTCAATCCGGTCAGGGTGGCGTCGCTGAGCCGGTTCTTGAGACCGAACTGCACGCCTTCCTCCGCGGGCTCCAGAGAACCGTAGGTATACAGCTGCTTCAGGATCAGCGATGGGATCTTCATGGTGACTTCTCCTCTCAAATCAGGTCCGTTACAACGTGGGAAGAAATTGTATCACCTACGGCATGCCCGGCCGGTCGGCCACCATCATGGTTCACCCATCTCCGGTGCCCGGCATGGGGTCCTCCGAGGCGTTCGTGGCTCCTCAGGACCGGTTCTCCCGGCCCCGGCACCCGGCTCATCGCTGGCCGGGATCGCCCGGAACGGACCGCCTCGCGATGGGCAAGGGAGCCGGAGGGGATGGGATCGGTTCAGGCCCTCCTCGCCCACCGTTCGGGCCGCCGGCCTCGATGGCCGGTACCTGTTCCCGTCGTCGCACCCGAGCGACCCTCGTCCCCGTCGGGACCGGTGGCCCTTTGGGAAACGAGGTGGCCGTGGGGCCGGCCTGCCCCTCCCCAGGCCATCGGGACCGCTTGAAGGAACAGACGATGGATGCACCGTGAGCCCTGCGGCCGTCGGACCCCGCGGCTCCGGGCAAGCCCACCGCGTTCCCGAAGCTGCTGTGGATCTGCCGGGTTTGCCCTCGACCTCCCATGGAGGCGCGCTCCTTCCGGCATGGGTTACCCTGGTGACAGCGGCACGGGGGGCACACCTCGCGGGCCTCCAGATGGAGGACGGCCATGGACCAGAGTGCGACGGGGGAAACGATGGAACGGCGGCCGAAGATCGGCTTGGCCCTCAGCGGGGGAGCCGTACGCGGGGCCGCCCACGTGGGTGTGCTTCAGGTGTTCGAGCGGGAGGGGATCCGGCCCGACATGATCGCGGGGACCTCGGTCGGCTCCATCGTCGGCGCCGCCTGGGCCGCCGGCCTGAAGGCCGACGAGATCAGCGGGATCTTCCGGAGCTCCCGCTGGCCCAAGATGGCCCGGATTTCGATCCGGGGCAAGTACAGCCTCTTCGACACCCGGCCCATGCAGAGAATCCTCACAGACTACCTGGGCGTCACGACCTTCGAGGAGCTCGCCATCCCATTCGCCGCCGTCTCCTGCGATCTGGTCACCGGCCAGAAGGTCGTTTTCCGGTCGGGCCACCTGCCCACGGCCCTCCGTGCCAGCTCTGCCGTGCCCGGCATCTTCCCGCCCGTCCAGAGCGGCAGCCGTCTTCTGGTGGACGGCTGCGTGGTCGACAACCTTCCCGTCGATGTCGTCCGGCGCCTGGGCGCCGACTATGTCATCGCCGTGGACCTGATTCCCCGTCCCTCCGGCAAACGTACGCCGAAGAACTACCTGGAGCTCATGGTGGTGGCCGGCTACCTCTGGAGCCGTGCCAACCACCCCGACCCCTCGACAATCGACTGCCATATCGTTCCCGAGGTCAGCGACTACCTGGGCTGGGACTTCAAGACCGCTCCCGAGATCGAATCCCTCGGCCGCGCCGCCGCCGAAGCCGCCCTCCCCCAGCTCAGGCGCGACCTGGCCCGGCACCTCGGTACGGGCGGCTCCTGAGGCCCAACGGCACGCGGCCCTCCCCTTGCGGGCGTGTACGACGCGGTCGAAACCATCGGAAAACGGATCGGCTTTACCGTAGGGTGTACCAGTTTGCTTCGGGTCGGCCTGCCCTGCGCGCCCGGTCGACCGGCATGGGACGGCAATACTTCGGGGCCCTGGGTGGGCCTGTCCCAACTCGATTGGGGTCGGCAGGGCAACGGATCGTCCTCCGCGCACTCCGCCCCTTTTCCGCTTGAGGAGCAGTGTCGCCATCCGGCCTCCCGAGCCGGGCCGCCGCCACACGGACTGCCGGCGGATAGGGTGCTCGAGGAGGTCGTGCCGGAACGAAGCCCGGCAGCCGCCGGTTTCTACCGGTTCAGGAGGTCGCTCCGAGCGCACGAGCCCGCACCGGGGTGCGAAAGGGCTCTCCGACACCATGCAGGTCTGCGGCGGAACAAATGGAACTTCCCACGAAGTGCGGGCCGGGATCCCCGAGTGTGCGGCATCACAGACTCTCCACGAGCTCGTAGAGGTTGCCGTAGTCCATGTCGCGGGTGTAGACCAGCTTCTTCGCGTCGGGGGACCAGCCGCCGTTGTGGACGTGCCAGGTTCCCTCCGTGGGAACCATGTACTCCGGCTCGCCGATCGCGGTGGGCAAGCCACCAGGTTCCGACGGCGGCTCGAGCTTCAACCGGGCCAGGCCCATTCCCATGTGAGCACGCCCGAGACAGAAGGCCACTGCGGCCCCGTCGGGGGCAACGTCGATCTCCATGAGCGGCCCAACGAAGAGAATCCGCTCCCGACCGGTTTCGAAGTTGACGGCGACCAGTTCCACCTCGCTCCCAACCTGGCGCGTGTAGATCGCGCGCCGGCCATCCAAGTACCAGTCGAATCCGGTCACCTTCTCAAGCATCTTACGGGCGCCCCCGCCGTCCGGCCGGATGGTCCACAGGGTGCTGTCCTCATCCCCGGCCACGAGATAGGCGATCCGCTCGCCATTGGGCGACCATCGGCACACAAGCTCCGCATTGACGGGAAACGGCGTTCGCAAGCTGATCGGCTGATCGACCAGCAGTCGAACGTCTCCTCCGTCGCTATTGGCGATGAAGATCTTGAATGGACCCTCGCGGTTCGAGACAAAGATCAGTCGCTGGCCGTCCGGCGACCACTCCGGGTAGAGGTCCCAGCCCGGGTCATCCGTGACCTGAGTCTCGGGCCGAACGTCCAGATGGTGCAGCCAGATCTCACTGTCCCCGGTGCGCGTGGAGTGATAGGCCACGGTCCCGCCGTCGGGCGAGAAGCGCGCGCCGTAGTTGTCCTGGGTGTGGGAGGTGAGCTGAAGCCTCTCGCCGGTCTCCACATCGACCGAAAACAAGAAGGTATCGTGCCAGTACGGTGCGTAGGCGATCCGATCGTCCGCTGATACCGAGACCGCGTTGATCAATTGTGTGCCCGAGGTCATCTGGCTTGTCGAGCCGGTCGTGACGTCGATCTCCCAGAGGTCCATTCCTCCACCGCGGTTCGATCGAAACACGATGCGGCGGTTGTCGGGGCGCCACGCGGGCGAGAGGTTGTCAAACTCGTCCCCCAAAAGCAGTTCCGGGGCGCCGCCGGAAGCGGGCATGATCAGTAGGGCTCCCCTGCCGTCAGTCCCCCTCTCAAAGACGATTCGCTCACCGTCAAACGAGTAGGAAGCGCCGAGGTCGTCGCTGCCCGCAGGCGGATGGGTCAGCTGCTCGGCGTCACCGTTGTCGCGATCGACCCGGTAGATCACGAGCTGCCCGGTAGGGGCGATCCGAGACACAAGGAGGGTCCTACCGTCCTGTGACCACGGGCGGTCCCCCATGGCCTGATTGAGGAGATCGACGGCGAGCGCACGGATATTCGTTTCAATCAACCTTCTCGGTGAACCGCCGTGCGGCGGCATGAGAAAGACAAAAGTGCCGGGCTCGGAGGTGGAGAGGTAGGCAAGGTATTTCCCGTCGGGTGACCAGTGGGGACTGACCTGGTCCCCGGGACCTCCCGCGCGCACGACCGCGTCACCGCCGGCCACCGGCTTGACCATCACGTCGAGGCTCCCCGACGTCACCTCGGTGTATGCAATGAACTCGGACTCGGGCGACCAGTCGAGGTCGCCCTTCCAGCCGAGCGTGGCAGTGATGGGCCGCGAGGTGTACATGGTGGGGGAGGCGTCGGGTTCCTCTCGCAACAGGACCGCAAGGACAGCGACTGCTGCGATCACGGCGCCGACACCGAGGACGACCGGGATCCTCGATCTCCGCCTCGGCCGGGGGGTCGCGCTGCCGGGCTCACCCATTGACTCGCCCGAGTCGATCTCGGCCTTGAGCCCCTCGAGCTCGTTGCGCAGGTCGAGCGCCGTCTGGTAGCGGCGATCCGGGTCCTTGGCCAGACAGCGGCGGATGATCCGACCCAGATGGCGCGGTAACGACGAGTTGAGCTCGGTGACCGAAGCCGGTTCGTCTTTGAGGATCGCACCGATCGTCGACATGCTCGTGTCGCCGCAGAAAGGTCGTTCCCCCGAGGCCATCTCGTAGAGGATCGTGCCCAGAGAAAACACGTCCGAGCGCGGGTCGACGGGCTTCCCATCCGCCTGTTCGGGCGACATGTAGGCCACGGTGCCGAGGATCCTCCCCTCCTCCGTGCCGGCGGCGGCGGTCCGGACCTGCGTCCCCTCCTCGGGGTCCGACGCGTCGCGCAGCTTGGCCAGTCCGAAATCGAGCACGCGCAGCCGGCCCTCGCTATCAACCATGATGTTGTCCGGTTTGAGGTCGCGGTGGGTGATCCCCGCGCGGTGCGCACGACTGACAGCGTCGGCCAGCGGGATGGCGATCCCGAGCAGCCGACTCGTGGTGAATCCCTTCCTGGGTACCATTTCCGTGAGGGTTTTCCCCTCGATTAGCTCCATCGTTATGAAATGGACGCCGTCGGTCTCCTCGATGGAATACACGGTCACGATGTTGGGGTGGTTCAAGGCGGCGACGGCCTGGGCCTCGCGCTGAAAGCGCGCCCGGCGTTCCGGATCGGCGGCCATCTCCTGCGGCAGCACCTTGAGCGCGACGCGGCGGTGCAGCTTGGCGTCCTCGGCGACGTAGACCTCACCCATTCCGCCTTTTCCCAGGCTGCCAACCACTCTGTAGTGCGCGAGGACTTTGCCGATCATCGTCGATCTCCCCCGGGGATCCAGCGCCCCAAATCCGCCTCTCTCGGCGGGTGTCCATCGATCCCAATTTCCGTCAGCATTCCGATTCCCTTGAAATGTTCCATGCCGGACAATACCACAATGAGACGTTTTCGCAATAGTACAAATGTTATACCAGGACTGAAACCGCCATCGAGATGCCACCCGATTGAAACACGTGTCACTCGTCGCGCTTGCAGCGACCCCCGGCGAGACCTTTACCTCCTGGCATCGGCGCGTCTCAGCGGTTTCCCACCCTGGACCCTTGACCGCCGCCTTGCTGCCGCCGCGGCCGATCTGGGCTGCGCCTGGCGGACAGTGCCGACAGGCCGACCCATCCACCCAATTCAACCCAACGAAGGTCGACCCGCGAAGCTCTTTCTGATCCCCTCGTCTCCCGGGTCCCCCGGGGGCCTTGCCCCCACTGGGCGCCCGGGCGAGAATGGCCCTGGAGGATCCAACCCATGCAACACGGTTTGAAACGAACTCTTGCCGGCGGAGCTCTCCTGATGGTTGCGGGAGGATGGTCGGTGGTCGCCTGCCGTTGCCCCGCCGGGGGATCCTCCGGCCCGTCCTCGCAGGCCACCTGGAGCTACGAGTTGCGGAGGGTCCTCGAGGTCGATGGCCGCCAGGGCGTCGCGACGGACGGCGATCGTTACTACGTCAGCGGGAGTGCCGCCCTGTACGTCTACTCCAAAACGGGCGAGCTCCTCGCCGCCAACGAGAAGCCCTTCGAGAACCTGGACACCCCGGCCAACCACATGGGCGACATCAGCGTCCACGACGGCGAGATCTACGCCGGCGTCGAGAGCTTCATCGACGGCCGGGCAACCGGCATCCAGGTCGCCATCTACGACGCCGGAACCCTCGAGTACCGCCGCTCCATGGGCTGGAACGCCGACTCCGGCCAGATGGAGATCAGCGCCGTCGCCGTCGATCCCGCCAACAGCGTGGTGTGGATGACGGATTGGGTCAACGGCGCCTTCGTCTACCGCTACGACCTCGAAACCGGTTCGTACGCCGGCAAGCTCCACCTCCAACCGCCACCCCAATGGCAACAGGGCATCGCCGTCCTGGACGACTCGCTCTACATCACGGCCGATGACGGCGACGCCGAAGTCGGGGAGCCCGACAACCTCTGGCGCGTCACCGCCGAGATGGAGGCCACCACCGCCCGTGTCTCCCACGAGAAGACCTTCACCGAGTTCCGGCGACCCGGGGAGATCGAGGGTCTGGACTTCGACCGGAATGCCCGTGAGCTGATCGTCCTCGCCAACCGCGGCAAGCGCATCGTTCTCGGCATGCCCAAGGGACTTCACCCGGGCTACGACCGCGAAATCCACGAGCTTTACATCTACCGCATGGTGACGGACGGGTGAGGGCGGTCATCTCGGCCTCCACACCGGGCACGCTGGGGACCGGACACCTTCCCCCTCCCTTCGCCGGATACGTGAGGCCGGCTTGAAACCCGGCGAGCCCCGTCAAGCACACCTGACGCCACCGGCAACGGCGTCTCTCCTCTCCGCGTTCTCCTCGACGCTCCCCCTCTTTCTCCAGCGGCCTCGGCCGGGAATCAGATCGTCGAGTCGCTGAGCTCGGAGGGGATCTCCAGGGCACGGCAGCAGGCGCGGGTGGAGGCGCCGAGGGCTTCCAGGTTGTAGCCGCCCTCCAGGAAGGCCAACACCCGCCCGCCGCCCCAGGCCTCGGCCGCCTGGACGGCGGCGCGGGTCATGCGCTCGAAGCCCGCCTCCGTCAGCTTCATTCCACCCAGGGGATCGGCCTCGTGGCCGTCGAATCCCGCCGAAAGGACGATGGCTGCCGGCCGGAGCCGCGCGCCCAGCTCCTCGAGGCCCGCCTCGAAGGCCGAGGCGTAGATGGCGTCGTCGGCGCCCGCCGCCAGGGCCGCCTGGTCCCGGGCCTGGGCGCTGGCGGTACCGCGCTTTCTGA
>CAZXNA010000115.1:0-10646 GCA_964641295.1 uncultured Thermoanaerobaculia bacterium | reverse complement strand
ACGCCTGTCAGTGTGGCGTTTCGACCAAGGCGGAGCCGAAGCGTGCCCGGGGCACGCGGCAGGTGGCGCCATTGGAAGAAACTCGCAATGGCAGGCGTCTCTGCGGTCGCAGCAGGAAGTCGCTGAGATGTGCGGGCGAACATGACAAGGAGGAAACCATGTCCAAGCTGAAAGAGAAACTGGCCCAGAAGATCGAGGCGCACCGGCCTCGGACGACCCGGCTCCTCAAGGAGCACGGCGATGTCAAGCTGAGCGATGTCACCATCGCCCAGGCCATCGGTGGCATCCGTGGCGTCAAGTGCCTCGTGACCGACATCTCCTACCTGGATCCGTACGAGGGCATCCGTTTCCGCGGGATGACCATTCCCGAGACCTTCGCGGCCCTGCCGAAACCTCCCGGCTCCGACTACCCCTACGTCGAAGCCCACTGGTACCTCCTCCTGACAGGCGACGTACCCACCGAGGAAGAGACCCTCGAGGTCGTCGAGGAGTTCAAGGAGCGTTCCAAGGTTCCCCAATACGTCTTCGACATGCTCCGGGCGCTTCCCGCGGATACCCATCCCATGTCCATGTTCTCGGCCGCCATTGTCGCCATGCAGCGGGAGTCCGTCTTTGCCAAGAGGTATAACGAAGGCATGTCCAAGATGGAATACTGGGATCCCATGTACGAGGATGCCTCCACCCTCCTGGCGCGCCTTCCCGTGATCGCGGCGTTCATCTACCGCCTCAAGTACAAGGGTGGTGACATCATCGACGCCGATCCCAACCTGGACTTCGGCGGCAACTTCGCTCACATGATGGGGATCGACCACCCCTACGACGATGTGGCACGGATGTACTTCATCCTCCACTCCGACCACGAGTCCGGCAACGTCTCCGCGCACACGACGCACCTCGTGGCCTCGGCGCTTTCCGATGCCTACTACGCCCTGTCCGCTGGCATCAACGGGTTGGCCGGCCCACTTCATGGCCTGGCAAACCAGGAGGTCCTGCGCTGGACCCAGAACTTCATGGAGAAGCTCGGCGGCAAGCTGCCCACCAAGGAGCAGCTGGAGCAGGCCCTGTGGGACACCCTCAACAGCGGTCAGGTCATTCCGGGCTACGGCCACGCCGTCCTCCGCAAGACCGATCCGCGCTACGAGGCGCAGCGCCAGTTCTGCCTCAAGCACCTCCCGGACTATCCCCTGTTCCAGCTGATCAGCATGATCTACGAGGTCACGCCGCCCATCCTCAAGAAGCACGGCAAGGCCAAGAACCCCTGGCCCAACGTGGACGCCCAGTCCGGCGTCGTCCAGTGGTACTACGGGGTCACCGAGTACGATTTCTACACCGTGCTCTTCGGCGTCGGCCGCGCCATGGGCGTGCTGGCCAACATCACCTGGGACCGTGCCCTGGGTTACCCCATCGAGCGGCCCAAGTCCGTTACCACCGACATGCTGGAAGAGGCCGCTGGCATCAAGTAAGCAACCCTCTTCCCAGGATGAATCGAGCCGGGGGCGCCATCTGGCGCCCCCGTTTTCATCGGTCCCTCAGTCCCCGAACATCTTCGGCTTTCCCAACTCGGACAGGGAAAACCTGGCGAAGATGTTGTGACCGTTGAAGTCCAGGACCCGCATGTCCTCCGTTTCCTCGAGATCGGCCGCCACCACCTCGAAGGGGACGCCGTAGAGAACCCGCACGCGGTCGATGGGGACCTCGTAGGCGATGAACTTCCGGATGCCCTTGTGCCCCAGCTTCTCGACAAGCCGGGGATCGACGATATCCGGGTAGGTCGTCAGCACCAGAATCGGACCGGTGCCCGAGAAAACCAGGAACGCCTTCATGATCGGCCCCTTTCTCCTACCCACAATGTGGGTTTCCGGGACCACTCCCGTCAAGGCTGGGCCGATCCGCCGAAGTTTGCCGCCAGTCCCTGAACGACGGCCCTGGCGAAGCGCTCCCGCCAGCGCCCGCTGAGGAGGAGCCTCCGGTCCTCGCCGTTGGCGAGATTGCAACACTCCAGCAGGATGGCGTTCTGAGCCAGGTTGTAGCGCAGAACCGCCGGCACCCACCGCCGCCTGCCGCGAAGCACGGAGTCCCGAACGGGCTGGTAGGGGTGGACCTCGAGGCCGTCGCGCCGCAGGGAGACGATGATCTCCGTGGCCAACCGACGGGACGAGGCCTCGGCTCGCGCACGGAAACGCTTGCTCAGCTTGACTCGGGGGTGGCGACGGTACTCGGAGTAGCGTTTGAGGGACCGCCGTCCAACAGAGAAGCTGGATGGCCTGAGATGTCTCGCCGGCACGTAGATCATGGTGCCACGCACGCTGGGATGGAGGGAGTCCGCATGAACGGAGATGAACACCATTCTGGACCGGGGAACGCCCTTCTTTTCACGACCCAGCACGATGTCGTTGGCCAGGTACCACCGGAGGTGAACGCCCATCTTGGTGTCCCTCAGCGTAAAAGGCGGGTGGGTCAGGAGAATCTGATCCCTGTCCTGCACGAGGGTGTCCCGGTCGACGACTTTGTAGCCCCGGCTGAGGTCCTTGATGGTCGTCCAGACGGTCGCCTTGGTGTGGCGTTCCAGATTGCGCTTGATCCGGCAGAGGATGTCGTAGGCGTAGGTCGACTCCCACACGCCATCGACGGTGGCGCCCGAGTCGACGTTCCCGTGTCCAGCATCGAGGATCACATGGACCCCCGACAGGTCGACGGCCTGGACGCGCTCGACGAAGGCCCGCAGCTGGAGTCGGTCCTTCTCCCATTGGACCCGCCTGGGATCGTTTCGGGGAAGGTACTGGGGGCGGAGCAGGTCCAGGGGAATCTTGACGGGGAAGCCGACGGGAATGGAGGTCACGTCCCGGATTCCCGACCGCTTGGCGATCTCCGCAGCCGTGGCGTTGACCTCCGCGGCGTGGAGCTGTCCCGTGAAGCGGACGACCACGGCCGAGTACAACGCCTCTCCCCGCCGGAGGTGGTACACGGCGTACGGACCCCGGGTGTCCCTTCCGTAGCTCAGCACGCCAGGTTCGACGGCACCCTCCCCTTCGCGCGCCGCGCCCGCCGCCGGGGAAACGCTCCCCGGAACAGGTGCCGGAGTCCGGGAAACCACAGTGGGAGAGGGCGCCAGGGGCGGCGCCGTTACCGTGGGGGTGGGCGTGACGGTCGCCGTGGGTGTCGGTGTCGCCTTCACGGGGACCTGCCGGAAAACGCGAAGGAGATGGGCCTCGGGGATCAGCAACGGCGCACCTCGCCGGAGCCCCGTGGTGGAAAGCTCTGGATTGACCCTGCGCAGCAACGAAGCGTTGGCGGCGCGGCCCGTGAAGAGGGCCGCCAGCCATCGCCAGCTTTCCTCGCCGCCTCCAAATGGATCGAGGACCCAGTGGCGCCATCCATCCCGGACCCGCCGGTCCATGGGAAAGAGCTTCCTGACGACGCGAAGGCGCAGGTCGGCGCGAAGCGTCTCCAGGGGAACGGCCACGGGGACGTCCCGCCGTGGGCCCGACCGTCCGCCGTTGGCCTTGCGCAGGATGCCAGCCGTCGAAGGGGTGCCGCAGTAGCGGCGGGCCAGGGCGTACCAGCCGTCCCCCCTGACGGGTTGCACGAGCAGTCTCGGCGTGCCACCCCTGTTCCACACGATGGTGGTCGCGGAAGAGAGAACGATCTCGAGACGTTGTGGCTGCCTGGCCGCCCCGGCGGCAAGGAGGAAGAGCGTGAGGAGCGCGCACCATTTCCCGACCCGGAATCCCGCACCGGCTTTCCGCCCGGGCCGCCGAACCCCCCACCAGCTCATGATCGGGAGTTTCGTTCCGTGGTTGACGCTTCCCCGAGGTGTATACTCCGAACGGCTTCCATGGACCGGTCGATGGTAGCACGATACCCACGTTGTCCAGCCTGCCGGCAGCTGGCGGAAGCGGCCGGCGAGGCACCATGGCAGGTCCTCGAGGCCTGGTTCGATGAGGTTGTCACGGCACGGGTTCCGGAACCTCTCTTGCATGGGGCTCTCCGAAACCTCCGGGAGATCATCTCCACCGACCGGGCCTCCCTCGTGACCTCCATGCCCGGAGATCGGCTCCGGGTCGTCGCCAGCTCGGATCTTCGCTCGACGGGTGATCTGGTCATCTCCCTGGAGCGTTACCCCGAGTTGAAAACCGTCCTCGAGAGCGGCCAGCCCTTCCTGGCGGAGGACGTCCGCTCTTCAGAGGTCCTCGCACCCGTTCTCCCCACCCTCGAACGGCTCGGGATTCTCAGCCTCATGGCAATACCGGTTACCCTCGCCACCGTGCCCATGATCTTCCGGCTGGTATCGACCGAGCGGCACTACGGGGAGGACGAGGCGAGGATCGCACACGCGGCGGCCCATCTCCTCGAACATGCGGCCTCGGAGCCGATCCCTTCCGGAGCAGCCGGTGCGGCCTGGAAATGCCTCGCCATGAAACTGTCCGATTGCATCCTGGAAGTCCTGCCCAATGGCCGGATCGTCTCCATCGAAGGCCAGACCGAAGACCTGTTCGGCCTGCCCGCATCGGAGCTCGAGGGAACCCAGGCCGAGGACCTGTTCCGAACCCGTCACTCGGCCTCACCCGGCCGGCACCTCTTCCGCCTCCTGGAGATCCTCCAGGAACCCGACGACGATTCACGGATCGCGACCGTCCGGACGGTCGCTGGAAGAAGGGTGCGCCTTCCCCTGGCCGAGATTCCCGGGGCCCTCGTCCCAAGGATCTACATGGCTGCCCGTCTCCTCAACGAAGGGGAGCTCTTCCTGGAAGACCTCCCGGTCCCCGGTCTCTTGGTGAAGAACGACACCATCGTGGCTGCCAACCAGCGGGCGGCGAGACTCCTCAGGGCGACCTCTGACCCGGCACCAGGGGAGCTTCTCCGTGACGACGGAACGACCGTGACACTCCATGGGGCAAGTGGCGGGTCCATGGAGTTCCACACCCTCAGCCAGCCCCGTGAGGACCGGGGCGACCGGCTTGTTCTCCTCGTCGACGCCAAACCCTGGACCGAAGCCGTCAAGCGGGTCGAGGCCCTTCGAACCGCCCTGGCACGGCACATGAGCGCCCTGGAAGCTGCACAGCGCCACATGGAAGAACTGGAGGTCCTCAAGAGCCGATTCCTGGCGAGCTCCGCCCACGAGCTGAAGACCCCACTGACCGTGCTTCAGAGCTACCTGGAGATCCTCTCCACCGATCTGGCCGAAGGGCTCAACGAGGAGCAGCGCTCCTTCCTCGACATCGCATACCGCAACGTCCTTCGCCTGCGCCGGCTCGTTCTCGATCTCACCGACCTGGCAGCCCTGGAGGGTGGGCAGATTTCCGTGGAGATCCGCCGCGTGGCCGTGGGCCCCATCGCCGCCAGCGTCGTCGAGGACATGCAACCCCTCGCCCGGGACGCCGGCCTCGATCTTCAACTGAAGATTCCCGACGACCTCCCGGACGTTCGAGCCGATGCCTCGCGCGTGGAGCAGGTCCTCCACAACCTGGTGGACAACGCCGTCAAGTACACTCCGGCCGGGGGCAGTGTCCTGGTCACGGCCCGGAGAAACGGCGACAGCGTGGCGGTGGAGATCCACGATACGGGCATCGGCATCTCGCCCGGCCAGGAGGCGGCCATCTTCGAGCCCTTCGTCCGGGCGGGAGCGCCCAACCCCGGCGCCCGCCCGGAGGGCTCGGGCCTGGGTCTGACGATCTCCCGGAGGATCATGAGCGCCCTGGGGGGACGCTTGAGCGTCACGAGCTCCCCGGGCAAGGGCAGCACCTTCCGGGTCCAACTCCCCATCTGGCCCAGGGCCGAAACAGCCCCATGAATGACCCCGCGGCCACCCTCCAGAGCGATCCCATTCTGGGCCACCTGGCACGAATCCTCCAGAACGCCGAGGTCTGGGTGACCGGAGGGTGGATCCGGGACCGCCTGGCCGGTCTCGAGCCGGCGGAGATCGACCTGGCGGTTCCCGGCGACGCGCCGCGGGCCGAGCCCTTGGCACGACGGCTCGGACAGGCCTTCGGCGCCAGCCCCCACCTCCTCGGCACACCGCCCAACTCCGTCTGGCGCGTGGAGGGCCCGGAGCTCAAGGTGGAAATCTGGCCCCGGGGCTCCCTGACCGTCGTCGAGGACTGTCTCCGCCGGGATTTCACCTGCAATGCCCTCCAGTGGCGGCTGCCCCAGGGCCCCCTCGAAGACCCTGCCGGAGGTCTCGCCGATATCGAACATCGTCGCCTTCGGGCCGTCTCCAACGAGAACCTCCGGGCGGACCCAGTCCGTCTCCTCAGGGCCCCCAGGCTGATGGCTCAGCTCCCGGGCTTCCAACTGGACGCAACGACCCGCCGCTGGCTTCAGGAGCTCCATGCCGAGGCCGCCGGTGCACCGCGGGAGCGCATCGGTCAGGAGCTCCTCCGAACGGCCACGGCCCCACTGCCCGCCAGAGGTCTCCACCTCCTCGATTCCCTGGGGCTCTTCGCCGCCGTTGCCCCGGAAGGCACGAGCCAGGGACGCTTCAGGCTCCCCCTGATGGCCGCCGCCACCCACTGGCTGCGAAGCAACCGGAGCAACCTTCTCCGGTGGGGGCTCGAGCCCCACGAGCTGGAGGCGGCCAGCCTCGGCGCCCTCCTGGCAGGCTGGGGGCCCGGAGATCCGAGGCTCGAACCCTTCGCCTGGCCCCAGCGGCTCCGCCGGAAAGCCGTGACGGCCGCCGGACGGCTCCCCGGCACGCTTGCGGCCGCCCATGGGGGCCCCGCCGTACGAAGGGAGTACATGGCCCGTGTCGGCGCCGCGTTCCCCGCCGTCTTCGCCCTGGCCTGTGCCACGGCCCGCGCCACGGGACGCAGCCTTCAGCCCTGGCGGCTCTGGTGGCGCCAGTGGCGACGGACGGGGCGAAGGTTGCTTGACACGCCGCCACTCCTCCGGGGGGACGAGGTGGCCCGGTTATTGAGGCGTGCGCCGGGCCCCTGGCTCGGCGAGATCCTGGATGCACTGAGGAGCGCCCAATACCGGGGAGAGGTCCGAACGCCGGCGGGCGCCCGCCGGTGGCTTCGCCGTTTCCGGGTTCACGCCGGGGTTGCTATGATGTCCCCGTCCAGATGATGCGGAGGACGGGACGTGGACCTCAAAGAGCTGCTCATGTTCATGACCAAGAAAGGGGCCTCGGACCTTCACCTGAAACCGACGCGCCCGCCGCTTCTGCGCATCCAGGGCCGCTTGATCCCCCTCAAGGCAACGCCCCTCAAGCCGGACGAGGTGCGGAACATGCTGGAGGGGATCCTGACGCCGGCCCAGAAGGAACGGTTCGAAAGGAACCAGGCGGTCGACCTGGGGTATGGGCTCCCGGGCGTCGCGCGGTTCCGCTGCAACTTCTTCCAGCAACGGGGCACCATGGCGGGCGTCTTCCGCCGCATTCCCTTCGAGATCCAGGGCGTTCAGGACCTCAACCTCCCCGACATCATCGAGACCTTCACCAACTATGCTGGCGGCCTGGTCCTCGTCACGGGGCCCACGGGATCGGGAAAATCGACGACCCTCGCAGCATTGATCCGGAAGATCTCGACGACCCGGCCCTGCCACATCGTCACCATCGAGGACCCCATCGAGTTTCTCTTCACCGACGACAAGGCGACCGTGTCCCAGCGAGAGGTCGGCACCGACACCCCCAGCTTCCAGGAAGCACTCCGGAACACCATGCGCCAGGACCCCGATGTCATCATGGTCGGCGAGATGCGCGATCTGGAGACCATAGCGACCGTCATCACCGCGGCGGAGACCGGCCACCTGGTGTTCTCGACCCTCCACACCAACTCCGCCGCCCAGACCATCGATAGAATCATCGATTCCTTCCCGGCGGATCAACAGGACCAGGTCCGGAGCCAGCTGGCCCTCGTTCTCCGGGCCGTCGTCTCCATGACCCTTGTGGAGCGTCAGGACAAGCAGGGCCTGATCCCCGCCGTCGAGATCCTCATCAACTCGCCCAAGATCGCCAAGCACATTGAGCACGGCGAGATCAAGGAGATCCACGAGGAGATGGAAAAATCCGTGGCCTACTTCAAGATGCAGAGCATGAACCAGTCGCTCATCGCCCTGCTGGCCAACGGAATGATCTCCTACGATGTGGCCCTCGAGGTCTCGCTCAACCCCGAAGATCTATCACTGAAGCTACGAAAGCTCTTCCCCAGCATCGAAGAGCGTTTCAGGGAGGGTGCCATGGCGCCGTCACCAGCCGACTTTTCCGAGATCACCGAGCTCATCGAGATCAAACGCCTCTACGAGGAAATGGAGGAGCGGCATCGCGTCAAGATCGAGGAAAAGGACGAGGAGATCGCCGAGCTCCAGGCGGAGCTCGTCAAGTTGCGGAGTCTCGTTGAAGAGAGCTCATCGGCCAGCCAGGAGCTCCGCGAGGAGACTGACCGGCTTCGCGCCGAGAACCAAAGGCTTCGGGACGAATCGTCCCAGAAGATCAACCAGCTCAACGAGCGGATCCGGGAGCTCAACCAGCGCCTCATGGAGGCCACCGGCAAGAACCCCTCCGGCTTCTTCAAGCACTGACGGCGGTCCGCCGCAATCCTGGTGAGTTCATGAGGGATCGTAGCGAGGGCGCGGGGCAGCGAGGCGGGCGGTGTTGGCTGGGAGCCAAGGCGTGGTGGAGGCACATGGAGCGAACGAACGAGTCCGCGCCGCCAAGCGCAGTGCACAGCTCGTCTTAGCCCGTATTATTCATCAGCTCATGTATCATGAATCGCCGGAGGGAAAGTGCCCGAGCAGATCATCGATTCCGATGCCATCCGGGAGCTTCGCGCCCTGCTGCGGGAGGGTGAAGAGGAGGCGCTGAGGATCTTCCTCCGCCTCGTCCGGCCGGAGGACATCGCCGAGTGGCTGGACGAACTCTCTCAAGAGGAACGGCAACGGATCCTGGCGGCACTGGACCATGACGCCGCCGGAACAGTGCTCGATGACACGACGCCTTCCATCCGGGCCGAGCTGGTGGAAGAGATGCCGCCCGAGCGGCTCGCGCGCATCGCCGAGACCATGCCGCTGGACGAGGCGGCCGACCTGATCGGCGAGCTGGAGGAAGAGGACGGAGAGGCCGTCCTCCAGCACATCGCTGACGAAGATGGCGAGGTCCTCCGGGATCTCCTCGAGTACGAGGACGACACCGCCGGCGGCATCATGAACCCGGAGATCGTGGCGCTCCCGGCGGACGCCACCGTCGACGATGCCATCCACGTCCTGCGCCACGCCGATGAAAACACCGTCACCGCCGCCGTCTACGTGGTCGACCACAACAACCGTCTTCAGGGTATCGTCCGCCTTCGCCGGCTCGTAACGGCCCCTCCCAACTCCCGCCTCGGCGACATCATGACCACCGACGTCATCGCGGTCCCAGTGGGAGCCGACCAGGAGGACGTGGCGGACGTCGTCGAGAAGTACGACTTCCTCGCGGTACCTGTCATCGACGCCCAGGGCCACCTCCTCGGCGCCGTGACCGTCGACGACATCATCGACGTCATCGAGGAGGAGGCCACCGAGGACATCTACAAGATGGCCGGTTCCTCGGCCGAGGAGGAGGAGTCCGAGTCGCTCCTGCACATTGCCCGGTACCGGCTCCCCTGGCTTCTCATCTGCCTCGGCGGCACCCAGCTCTCCACAACCGTCATGGGACTCTATTCGGGCCGTGTTCCCCTGTACGACCAGGTCTCCATCTTCACGCCGGCCATCATGGCCATGGGCGGCAACACCTCCCTCCAGTCCTCGACGACAACCGTCCGGCAGCTGGCCCTGGACAACCTCCCCCGCCACCACTACTTCATCCACGTGATGCGCGAAATCGGGGTGGCGCTGATCATGGGCGCGGTCTGCGGTGTCGTCGAGGCGGCCGTCGCCTACCTCTTCCACGGCAACCCGGTCATCGGCGCAGCCGTCGGCATCGCCATGGCCCTCGGCATGTCGGCCGCCAGCCTCCTTGGCGCCGCCATGCCCATCATCCTGACGCTCTTCGGCGTCGATCCCGCCGTGGCCTCGGGCCCCCTGGTTTCGACCATCAACGACTCCCTGGGCCTGGCCATCTACTTCAGCACCGCCACTCTGATCATGGTGCACCTGGCCTGAGGTGATCTCCAGTCCCCGCCGTCTCCCGGCTCTTGGCGCTGTGGTTTTCGGTGCAGAGTTCTCCATTCGGCCGGGCCCGAGCGATGCCCGCCACCCGCTCCGTTCGCAAGCAGATGCCGGGGCGCCGCGAGCCCTCGCCGCGATCACGCCCCGTTCCATTGTGACGCAGATCACATTTCAGATCTTGACACCCCCCCCTTTGTCGTGCCAGCCTGACACCGTTGCAGTTTGTTGGTCTGAAGTGAGAATCCCTATTCCGGGGAGGAGACAGTATGTCGAAAAGACACCGAACTGCCGTGACCCTCATGGCCTGCATCGCCGCGCTCGTTGTGGGCGCGGGGTCAGCAATACCGGACACTTTCGACGATGTGCCACCGGACCATTGGGCCCAATCGGTCATCGACAGGATCACCACGGCCAGCATCATGGAAAGCTGCGGTGGGCCGTTTTTCTGTCCCGACGGGATCGTGACCCGCGAGGATATGGCCGTGTGGCTGGAACGGGCCAGGCACGGGAGTGGTTACGACCCCGGTCCGGGGACCGGGGACTTTCAGGATGTTCCTTCTTGG
>CAZXNA010000114.1:0-10674 GCA_964641295.1 uncultured Thermoanaerobaculia bacterium | reverse complement strand
CCTCCCAGTACTGCAGGAGATCGTTGCCCGAGACATCGGCCCGGTTCCCCGCGGAAACGAAGGTTGAAAAGCCCAGACCGCGCTCGGCGGCGAACTCCAGAATGACCAGTCCAAGCGCTGCGGAGTGGGAGAAGAAGCCGACCCGCCCCAGAGGGGCCAGCTCCGGCGCCAGGCTGGCGTTGAGGTGGACCGCGGGATCCGTGTTCATCACACCCAGGCAGTTGGGGCCGATGAGGCGTAGGCCGTGGGCTCGCACGATTTCCAGGAGCTTTTCCTGCCGCTCCACCCCCTCCGGGCCGGTCTCGGCAAAGCCCGAGCTGACCACCAGAAGCCCCTTGGTTCCGGCCTTGACGGCGTGCTCCGCCACGTCCAGGACCGCCTCGGCAGGGACCGAGACGACGGCCAGGTCCACCGTCTCCGGAAGATCTGCAATGGAGGGGTAGGCCCGGACGCCGTGCACCGACTCGGCCTCGGGGTTGACGGGATACACCGTGCCGGGGAAGCCGGCATGCAGAATATGACGGAAGATCATGTTTCCGATACTGGTCCGCGAGCGGGAGGCGCCGACGACGGCGATGACCTTGGGCCGGAGCAGGGGCGCCAGGGAGTTGGCAACGGCGATCCGCTCCCGGAGCTCGCTGCGTTCCCTCAGGGCCGTCGCCCCGCGCACGGGGAATTCCACGTGCATGACGCCTCCCTGGGCGCCCTGGTGGACCTCGAAGCCCGAGCTCTTGAAGACGTTGAGCATGGCCCGGTTCTCGAAGAGCACCTCGGCTTCAAACTCCACGTACCCCTGGGCCGCCGCCAGACCCGCCAGCCGCTCGAGGATGGTCGTGCTGATGCCGCGGCCCTGGTACTCGTCGGCCACCAGGAAGGCCACCTCGGCGGTCTTACCGTTGCCCAGTCCCACGTAGTTTCCCAGTCCGACGACCCGTTCCTCCTCACCCTCGCCCGTCAGGGCCAGGAGGCAACCGCGATCCGTCAGATCCGTCGAGCACATGTCGACGATGATCTGCTCGGGCACCTCGGAAACCGAGGCCATGAAACGCATCCGCAGGCTCTCCTGGGAGAGTCCCTTCATGAACTCCTTGACCAGGGGCACGTCCTCCGGGGTGGCCGGACGGAGCAAGACTCCCTGGCCGTCCTTGAGGAGGACGTGCTCTCGATACTCCATACCCTCAGCAATGATTCTGAACATCCTGCCCCCTCCTCAAATTAGCACCACTTCAGCCGTGTGTCATCTTGGCCCGCACCGTTCGCCATCCATCTGCCACGGGGCGGGATGTGGCGCTTCTCCCGGCGTTTTCTCATGTAGCCCGGATTGTTCATGGGGGTTCGTCGCGGAAGGGGCGAGGCGCCGTGCATGAATGAGTGAGGGGAGGGATCTCCCCCCCCCTCTGGTGGCGCCGTACCGGTTTACTCCGCGCCCAGAACTCGGGCCCGCTTCGGCCGGAATGGCGGAACGGAACACGCCCGGTCCGAACGCCCGGAACACCAAAGAAACGGCCGGGCCCGCATGGGCCCGGCCGGTCGTGTCACGTTGGACGTTGGCTTTATCAGGCGAGGGCCTTGATCTTCTCCACCACCTCGGGGTTGGCCAAGGTCGTGGTATCGCCCGCGTCCTTGCCCGCCGCCACGGCGGCCAGAACACGGCGCATGATCTTGCCCGAACGGGTCTTGGGCATGTCGGGAACGATCCAGACACGGCCCGGCTTGGCGATGGGCCCGATCTCCTTGACAAGCATATTCGTCACCTTCTGCTCGACCTCCGGGCTGGCCTGGTAGCCAGGCTTCAAGGAGATGAACACGTGTGGCAGAACACCCTTGATGGGATCGGGCACCGGGACGACGGCAGCCTCGCCGACCTCCTCGACCATCAGCGACGCCGACTCCAGCTCCTTGGTTCCCAGGCGGTGACCGGCGACGTTGATCACGTCGTCGATCCGGCCCAGGATCCGGAAGTAGCCGTCCGGCGCCTCCACGGCGCCGTCACCGGCGAAGTACGGCCAGTCGTGCCAGTCGGTGCTGTTCTTGTCCTTGCAGTAACGCTCGAAGTACTGCTTGACGAAGCGCTCGTCGTCGCGCCAGATGGTCTGCATCAGCCCAGGCCACGGGTTGCGGATGACGACGTTGCCGGCCTTGTTGGACCCGCGCGGCAGCGGCTCGCCGTTGTCGTCCAGGATCTCCGGGTAGATGCCCGGGACGCCCGGTCCCGCGCTGCCCGGCTTCATGGCGTCGAGGCCCGGCACGGTCGAGCAGAGGAAGCCGCCCGTCTCCGTCTGCCACCAGGTGTCGACGATGACGGCCTCCTTCTTGCCGACCTCGTTGTAGTACCAGCGCCAGACCTCGGGCTCGATGGGCTCACCCACCGTCGTCATGTGCTTGAAGTGGTACTTGTACTTGTGCGGCTCCTCCGGGCCGATGCGCCGCAAGGCGCGAATGGCCGTCGGCGACGTGTGGAAGATGTTGACGTCGAGCTCCTCGGCGACGCGCCAGGGGCGGCCGGCGTCGGGATGGGTGGGCACGCCCTCGAAGATCACCGAGGAGGCGGCCAGGGCCAGCGGCCCGTACACGATGTAGGAGTGGCCGGTGATCCAGCCGATGTCGGCCATGCACCAGTAGACGTCCTCGGGGTGGATGTCCTGGATCCACTTGGACGTCCCCGTCACATAGGACATGTAGCCACCGATGGAGTGCTGGGCGCCCTTGGGCTTGCCCGTCGTTCCCGAGGTGTACATCAGGAAGAGCACCTCTTCCGACAACATCTTCTCGGGCTCCACCTCTGCGTGGTAGTAGTCCTTGATCACCTCGTTGACGATGAAGTCACGGCCCTCGACCAGGGGGGTCTGGGCCGAGTACTTGCCAGGATACCGCTGCCAGATCAGGACCTTGTCGACCTTCTGGCCTTCCTTCTCGGCCTCGGCCACGGCGATGTCCGCCTTCTCCTTGTGGTCCAGAAGCTTGCCGCCGCGGTAGTACGCGTCCTCGGTGATCAGCACGTGGCTGCCCGAGTCCACGATCCGGTCCGCGCACGCCTTGCCCGAGAACCCGGAGAACACCTGCGAGTGGATCACGCCCAGACGGGCGCACGCCAGCATGGTGATGGGCAGCTCGGCCGTCATGGGCATGTGCAGGGTCACCCGGTCACCACGCTTGAGACCACAGAAGTCCTTGAGCAGCGCCGCGAACTCGTTGACCTTGACATACAGCTCCTGGTAGGTGATGTGCTCGATCCGCTCGTTCTCGGGCTCCGGCACGAAGTGCAGCGCCGTCTTGTTCTTGTACTTGGGAAGGTGCCGGTCCACGCAGTTGTAGCAGGCGTTGAGCTTGCCGCCCACGAACCATTTCCAGTATGGCGGGTTGCTCGTGTCCAGGGTCGTGTGCCAGTACTCGTACCAGTCCAGCATGTCCGCATATTCCTTGAAGCAGTTCGGGAAGTTCTCCTCACCGAACTTCTCCCGGATGTTGGGATCGGTCATGTTGGCCTGGGCGATGAACTGTGGGTTGGGAGGATAGGTCTCCTCCTCCTTCCAGTGGACTGCGATTTGGGCTTCGGAAACCTCGGTTCCCGCGGTCTTGTCCTCAGCCATTTCTCAACGCTCCTTTCCAGAACATTAGAATTTGTAGAGCCAGCTCAGGGCGATCTGGTTGCCCTTGACCTTGTCCTCGTCCACACCGACCTTGACCTCGCCGTGGAGGTACTCGATGCCGAACCAGTAGGGTCCGATGGCGTAGCGCAGGTGCAGGTTGAACATCGTGTTCTCCATGCGCCCGTTCTCGCCGACCCAGGTCAGGACGTCCTCGTTGTCCGGGTCCTCCATGCCGTAGAAGCCGTACAGGCTCCAGTTCTCCGTGAAGTTGTAACCAATCTGGACCCAGCCGCCCCAGGAGGCGATGTCGCCGAACTGGGTGATCGCGCCGAACTGCTGACCGATGCCCTGGCCGTAGTAGATGTTCCCGTGAATCAGCCAGTTGCCGGGTGTGAACTTGGCGCCGACCTCGAATGCCGTCCCCGTGATGCTGTCATCGATGGGCGGGTTCGGCACGACTTCACCGACCCCTTTGAGGTCCTTCTGATCCCAGTGACCGACAATGTACATCTTCCAGCCCTTGCCAAGGATGTTCAGACGGGCCTCCACCTGCGGGGCAAAACCGACGTTGCCGGCGCTCAGGGAGGCGATTGGCGAGCCCGGGCCGTTCCACGATCCCTCGAAAAGACCACCCTGGAACTGGAACTTCACCGGCGCGTCCTTCCGGCTCAACCCCTGCCAGATGTAGAAGCCGGGGAAACGCCAGCCGACGTAACCGGCCGAACCGTAGCCCAGGGGGAAGGCAATGTGGGACGAGGAAATGGGCCACTCACCAAAGAGCGGTGACCAGTCCTGCCCGATCCGGATCTTGGTCGCGTTCTTCTTGAGCTCGATGTACGCCAGACGCAGCCTCAGGTGCGGCTGCTGGTGGCTGAAGGCGCCGGTGCCGTTGTACCCGCCGAAGAAGTCCATCTCCACCAACCCGCCGGAGTTCCACTTGGCCAGCTTGGGACCCGTGAACCCGATGTCGAGCCGCGTGTTCCGGACGTCGCCGCCGGCAAACCACTCGTTGTTGTCGTACTCCTGCTTCGGGAACTCGGCGTTCTGCCCGTTACCGAACACGAAGTTGGCGTCCTGGGAGAAGAAGGTCGAGCTGATGAAGCCCTTGATGTAGATCTTCTCCTTCCCCTTGGGCTTGACCGGAGCATACTTGACCACGTCCTCCGGGATCTTCTCGATGGCCTCGCCCTGCTTCTTCTGCGTCTCGGTCAGGGCGCTGACCGCGCTCTGGAGCTGTTGCAGTTGCTCCTGGAGCATCTGATTCTGTTGCTGCAACTTCTGAATCTGCTGCTGCAACTCCTGAGGACTCTGTTGTGCGGTGGCCGGGCTCGTGAGGAATACGACGGCGGCAGCGACAACAACAACAACCAGAGTCTTACTTGAAATTAACTTCATTCCCCTCTCCTTTCTCCATCGAAAAAAGGCGATGGGAGGGTCGGGAAGTCACGATCTCGGCCCTCTCATGTCACCCCGTCATCAACCGACGGGCAGGACCGTCTTGCCGTAGGTCTCGTTGAGGACCTGGGCCAGGGCCAGGTACATTGCCGAGAGACCGCAGAAGAGGCCTTCCCAGCCGGCGAAGTGCTTGATGGCAGCGCTGCCGGTGTAATCACCCAACGCCAGCAGCCAGAACAGGATGAACAGTGTTCCGAAGACAACCTGCAGGGCCTTGCCGTGCTTCAGCGTCGCAATGAACATGACGAAGGTGAACAGGCCCCACATGAACAGGTAGGCGACCATGCTGGTCGTGGACTGTGCCTGGAACCAGCCCCACTTGCCCATGAGAATGAGAAAGACCAGGGTTTCCCAGAACAGTCCGTACGACGTGAAGGCCGTCGTCCCGAAGGTGTTGCCCTTCTTCCACTCCATCCACCCCGCGAAAATCTGCGCGATGCCGCCATAGAAGATGCCCATGGCAAGAACCATCGTGTCGAGCGGAAAGATCCCCGCATTGTGCAGGTTCAACAGAACCGTTGTCATGCCGAAGCCGAGCAACCCGAGGGGTGCCGGGTTGGCGGTGGTGTCAACAATCTGCGTACTCTCTGCCATGATCTCAACCTCCTTCAAAGTGAAACGTAATGACGGGCCGGATGGCCCAAGGAAAACGCCCCGTCGGGTGAAACGGGGCGTCAGGTAAATCCATGGCTGTGGATCAGGTGCTTGGCATTCCAGTTGACAAGGAGGAACACCGCTGGGGGTTTTTCGTGCCGGCGTCTCATCGGGGAGTTCCAGGTATTCCGGGCCGCACCCGGCCAACACGACAGCCTTCAAACCCCAAGGTGATTCCCCTCCCCTCAAAAGCTCGCTTCAGATACTTTGGAGCACTCCGCCGACTTTGTCAAGTGGTATCCCTTGTGAAATCATGTACTTGCGACGTATTCTCGAAACATGACTGAATGAACATTCACTCATAATCATGTTTGAACATTGATACGAGAGTTTCACATAATTGAGCCACGAGTTCTCACACCTACTGTTCCGGGGTTGGACAGGATCGCCTCCCCTCTCAACCCCAGAACATCCCACCACATACTCGGCATGAGACTTTCATTCAATTCCCCAACTTCGCTACACTGCGCCCATGAAAGCCCCCTATTCTTTCCAGGAATTGATCCGAATTCTTTCGAGAATGTTCCCCGAAGCTGCCTGCGAGCTGGAGCACAGGACCCCCTGGGAGCTTCTCGTCGCGACGATCCTCTCGGCCCAGTGCACCGACCATCGCGTCAACATGGTCACGCCCGATCTCTTCCGGAGGTGGCCCTCGCCGGCGGCCATGGCCCAGGCCCCCCTCGAAGAACTGGAGGAGATCATCCGACCGACGGGTTTCTTCCGGAACAAGGCCAGGGCCATTCGAGAGTGTGCCCGGATGCTCGTGTCCGAGCACGGGGGGGAGGTCCCCAGGGACCTCGACGCCATGATGCGGCTTCCGGGGGTCGGGCGGAAGACCGCCAACGTCGTCCTTGGTGAGGCCTACGGAATCCCGGCGGGGATCGCCGTTGACACCCATGTCAAACGTGTATCCCGGCGCCTGAGCCTGAGCCCTCACAGCGACCCCGGAAGGATCGAGGCCGATCTGGAGGCCTTCGTGCCGCGAGACCGGTGGATCGACTTTTCAATGCGCCTCGTGCTCCTGGGCCGGCGGATCTGCACGGCGCGGAATCCCGCGTGCGACGGCTGCGCGCTCTCGCCCAGATGCCCCAGGATCGGGCTGTCATGAGGCTCGCCGTTGGCACTCAGCGCCGTGCGAAGCTGGAGGCCGTCCACCGGGCCGTGCTTCGGCTCCGGTCCATCCCCTGGCCAGAGGAGGACTCCATCGAGATCGTCCCGGTCTCCGTACCCTCGGGCGTCCCGGAGATGCCCATGGGAGAGGAGGAGGGGCTCGCCGGCGCCGCCAACCGCGCCCGGGCCGCCCTCCAGCTCACCGGCGCGGACCTCGGCCTGGGCCTGGAGGGGGGCGTCGTCATCGTCGATCGTGAAGAGCCCCTGCTGTTGCTCCGCAACTGGGCCGCGGCCTGGGACGGCGCCCGCCTCTGGTACGGATGCGGACCCGGCATTCAACTTCCCGTGGAGCTTTCCCGGGCCATTCTCCACGGGGAGGAGCTGGGCGTCGCCATCGACCGCTACGCCGGCCAGCAGGACGTCCGTTCGGGAAGGGGCACCTTTGGAGTCCTGACCGCCGATCTCCTCGACAGGGCCCATGCCTTCGAGGACGCCGTCCTCGCCGCCCTGGCCCCCTGGTACGCCCCTTCACCCCGGATTCGCCCCGGTTGAGGAAGCTCCAAGAGCAGGAACCGGGCCGCAAACCGGACCAGGATGGAGTATGATCTTGCGCTCGAGAGGATGGGTATGCGTGACTGGACCCCCGACTCGTGGCGGAAACGCCCCACCCAGCAGCAGCCGGACTACCCCGATCCGGCCGCGGTCGAGGAGGCCGTGCGCGAGCTCCGGGCGCTCCCTCCCCTGGTGACCTCGTGGGAGGTCGAGAGCCTGCGGGAGCAGCTGGCCGAGGCGGCCATGGGTCACCGCTTCCTGCTCCAGGGCGGCGCCTGCGCCGAAAGCTTCGCCGATTGCCGGGCGGACCGCCTGACCAACAAGCTGAAGATCCTCCTTCAAATGAGCCTGGTCCTGACCTACGGCCTACGGCGGCGCATCATCCGCGTCGGCCGTTTCGCCGGCCAGTACGCCAAGCCTCGCTCCTCCGATACGGAGACCCGCGACGGCATCACACTGCCCAGCTATCGGGGGGACCTGGTCAACGGCCCCGAGTTCACTCCGGCCCAGCGCACCCCCGATCCCCAGCGCCTGCTCCGCGGCTACGAGCGCGCCGCCCTGACCCTGAACTTCATCCGCTCCCTGGTGGAGGGGGGCTTCGCCGATCTCCGCCACCCGGAGTACTGGGACCTGGGCTTCGTCCGCCATTCGACACGCGCCGCCGAGTACCAGCGCATGGTCGATTCCATCGGGGACTCCCTCCGCTTCATGGAAACCCTGGCCGGAACGGCTTCGGGGGAAATCAGCCGAGTGGATTTCTTCACGAGTCACGAGGGGCTCCACCTCCTTTACGAGTGGGCTCAGACCCGTCAGGTCCCCCACCGGGACGGCTGGTACAACCTGAGCACCCACTTCCCCTGGATCGGAATGCGGACCGCCGATCCCGCCGGCGCCCACGTTGAGTACTTCCGCGGCATCGAGAACCCCATCGGCATCAAGGTCGGGCCGACCATGACACCGGAGTGGCTGAAGGATCTCCTGGACGTTCTCGACCCCGACCGGATCCCCGGCCGGATCACCCTGATCCATCGTCTGGGCCATGACCGGATCGCCGATCGCCTCCCCCCGCTGATTGAAACCGTTCAGCGCGAGGGCCGGACCGTCCTCTGGTCGTGCGATCCCATGCACGGCAACACGGAGCGAACCAGGAACGGTTACAAGACCCGCCGCTTCGACAACATCCTCTCCGAGCTGGAGCAGGCCTTCGACATCCACCACCGCATGGGCAGCTACCTGGGAGGCGTCCACTTGGAGCTGACGGGAGAGAACGTCACCGAGTGCATCGGAGGCGCCCGCGGTCTCGACGAGGACGATCTGTCACGGGCCTACCGTTCCCAGGTGGACCCGCGCCTCAACTACGAGCAGGCCCTGGAAACCGCCATGCTGATCGCCCGGCGTATCCAGCGCATGAACGGTCGGAGCTGAGCTCAGCGCAGAAGGGCTCTCGAGATCGCGGAGCCGACGATCAGCGGTCAGACATGGCCCCGGCAGCGTTCCCGCCGGTTTCCCCGCCTCACCCCCTACCCCCTCCCTCGCCCTCCCCCGACCACCCGGCTATGAATCCCTATAATGGTTCCATGAAAACCCAGGGACACCTCCTGAAGGCGTTGGTCGCCGCCTGCGTACTCCTGACTTCGGGGGCGTGGGGGGCTGACCGCGCCAACTGCTTCACCGTCATCGTGGGACGGGAGGCCAGCGCCGGGGGCGCCGTTCTCCTGGCACACAACGAGGACGACGCCCCGCCTCAGATCGTCAACTGGCTCAAGGTACCCCACCTGCACCATGCCCCCGGTGAAACGATTCGCCTGAAGGGAGGAGCAACACTCCCCCAGGTCCCCGAGACGGCAGCCTACATCTGGGCCCAGATGCCCGGGCAAGAGTTCGCCGACAGCTACATGAACGAGTACGGTGTGACCATCGTCTCGAACCAGTGCCCCTCCAGGGTTTCCGAGGCCGAGCTGACCGACGGCGGAATCGGCTACTGGCTGCGGCGCCTGATGGCCGAGCGTGCCACGACAGCCCGGGAGGCCGTGGAGCTCGCCGGGCGTCTGATCGAGCGCTTCGGCTACCATTCGACGGGCCGGACCTACTCCATCGCCGACCCGAAGGAGGCGTGGATGCTCGCCGTGGTCCGGGGAAGGTTGTGGGTCGCCGAGCGGATTCCGGACGACGGCGTGGCCGTGCTGGCCAACACCTTCACCATCGACCGGATCGATCTTTCCGATACCCGGAACTTTCTGGGCTCTCCCGACATCATCCCCTACGCCCGCCGCCACGGCTGGTACGACCCGGACCGTGACGGGCCGTTCAGCTTCTGGAAGGCCTACAGCGATCCCGAAGCAAGCTACAGCATCTACAACGTCGCCCGCCGGTGGCGGGGTGTCTCGGTGCTGTCGGGACGAGATTTCCCCCCCGACGACGAGTTCCCCTTCGCCTTCAACCCCGGCCGGAAGATCCGGTTGGAGGAACTCTTCGGCCTGCTCCGGGACCACTTCGAAGGGACCCAGTTCGAGTCACGGACGACCTACGACCACGGCAACCCCCATGTCCGCTATGTCAAGAGGATCTGCTCCCGGACGACCCAGTACGGTCTCGTCGCCGAGCTGCGCTCCCGGTTGCCGGTTCCCGTGGGCGCGGTCCTGTGGATGGCCCCCCGCCGCCCCTGCATCCAGCCCTTCGTCCCCGTCTACAGCGGTATCCAGGCCTTTCCCAAGGGCTTTGCCCGCACCACCTGGCAGAACGCCATCGCCCGCCAGTTCGCAGAAGATCCACAGCGCTACACACCTGCAAACACCCTGGCCTACTGGGCCTTCGCGGAACGAGCCGCCCGGATCGACGCAGACTACGCCCACCTCGCGCCGACGGCGCGAGTCCGCAGCGCGCGTCTGGAGGGAGCGGTTCGGTACGCCAGGGGCGACTTCGAGGCCCGCGTCGTCGGGGAGTTTCGCCGGAATCCGGAGAAGGCCCTGGCCGAGTTGACCCGCTTTTCCCGAGATTGGCTCAAGGCCCTCTGGGAGCTCAACGGCCCACGTTGACGCACCGGAAGAACTGACTCCGGCAATCCGCGGTACACTTCCCGGGTGAGCAGCTCCGCCCCCCTGTCGAGAGCGACGGCCGGTCGAACCCACCGCTCCCGCCCGCGCTGCTTTTGCAGGCGGTCCATGGTCCTGGCCCTCACCCTCGTCCTTCTATCCCTGGGCTCTCCCTCCTGGGCCGCCCATCCCGCCGCGCCCCGGGGTGTCGGAGGCGCCGTCGCCTCGGCCGAACCCGACGCCACCATCACCGGTATCGAGATGCTCAGCCGGGGTGGGAA
>CAZXNA010000113.1:0-10872 GCA_964641295.1 uncultured Thermoanaerobaculia bacterium | reverse complement strand
ACCTGGCCGGAGTAGCGCAGGTAGTCCTGCAAGCCTTCGCGGAAGTTGTCCGGGTAGATGAACTCCTTGCCGGTGTTGTACGGTGGGTCGATGTAGATCATCTTGACCTTGCCGTGGTAGGCCTTCTGGAGGAGCTTCAGGACCTCGAGGTTGTCGCCCTCGATCATCAGGTTCTCGGTCGAGTCGAAGTCCACCGACTCCTCGCGCACGGGCAACAAGGTCCCGGTGCTCGGCACCTGGATCGCCCGGATCGCGTCGGCCTTGCCGGCCCAGGTCAAGCCGTAGCGCTCGCGGCCCTCGTCGATCTCCTCCCCGAGGACGAGCTTGAGCTTCTCGAAGTCGATCTTGCCCTCGGCGAACACCTCGGGAAAGAGCTGGCGCAAGCCATCCATGCGCTCGGCAACGATGTCTGCGGAGGTGAGGGGCATTCTTGTTTCCTTGCCGGGATTCCTTTCGCTGGCCATGGTCACACCCCTGCCTCTTGCGTCCATTGGTAGAACACCTTCAATCTGTTGAGGTGACTGCGGGGCAGAATGCCCTCATGCTGGAGCCGTCCGACAAGGATTCCGGGCGCAATGCCGATGCGCGCGGCAACGGATCGCACCCGTGCGGCTGACACCACGCCCGAAACGAACTCATCCAGCACACGGGGATCGGGAATGAGCACCTTGGCCGCGAAGGCATTGGCCTCCTGCTCCAGGTCTTTGTCGAACCCCTCGATCCCCCGGCCCTCGAGGAACCTGAGCCGCTTGCCATGCCTCAGGATATGTCCCAACTCGTGAAAGAACGAAAACCAGAGAACATCGTTGGATTTGTAACGGAGGGAAAGCGCCAGAACAGCGCGATCCGACGCCGCCCACCAGGTGGCCCCGAACAACGGGCAGCCCTTGGGCCTGGGAACGAAAACCACCGCCACGCCGCAGCGTGCGCAGATCTCCTGCATACGCGGAATGAACGCTTGCGGATCGACCTCGTTCGTCAACCCCCGCAACGCAGGTATGGCAACAGACAGGGCCTCGCGATCGAAGGGAGCGAGCCGCAACGCCTGTGCTTCCACCTCGGCTCGGCGCAGCCAGACAGACACGGCGCCGCGTTTCTTGGCAAACTTATCCGAGGCTCGAAACGCAGGGGCCAGGTTCCCCACCTGCTCAGACCACGCATCCACACTGGCCACGCCGAAGAAGCGCAACAGCTCGATCACCTGTCGTGGCTTGTCGCCGGAATGCCGGCGTATCCAGCCGAACCTGGCCATGTCGGCCAGCGGAAACTCCTCCAGCCAGTCCGCGTGCTTGCCGGCCTCGTCGAGCATCTTCTTTCGGGCCAGATCCTCGCGGTACTCCATCTCGCGCCGGAGCCAAAACGTGGCTGGCGCGCCCAGAACCGCCTCCAACTTGAGGGCCGTGTCCGCCGTGATCGCCACCTTGCCCTTGATCAACCCGTTGACGTGCTTCTTGCTGAAACCAGAGCGCTCGGCCAACTCGGCCTGCGTCATGCCGAGCTCCTCCAATGCGTCGGCGATGGTGTCTCCCGGCGGCGACACCCAATCGCACTCGAACCGTGGCGTCTCAGTCATGGTAGTCTCCGATGAAGACGATCCGGACCGCTGTCACCCGGTCCCATTCAATGCTCCCGTCGTCCCGGCGGGGAACAGGATCGTTCGCCGCCTCCAGGACGAGTCGCTTTCCTCCGGCGAGGTCGAGCGCCAGACAACCCGCCAGGCCTCCCCGCAACGGATGCGGCCTTCCGACTCGGATCTCCCGCATGCACTCGGCTGCCGACAGGTCCTTGATGCGAGCGCGGAGCTTGCGGGCGCACGGTTTCCCCAACTCGCGTTCCATCCTTCGCACTTCCCGGCAAAGTCGCTCCAGCTTGTCATCCTTGAACAGAATATCCATCCAAAGTGCCTTGTGTCAAGAAATATGAACCTCTCAGGTTAATCAGATTCTCATCGTTTTCCAGAACCGACCTGTTTCTCTCTCCGATGGAAGCACTGCCGTGGCCCGTTCCCCAGTCCGACAGGTGCTCGTTGCCAGCCCCGCGATGGCGTTGCGACGCCCTGCTGAGGATGGTGACTCCTTCGCCGGGAAGGGGGATCCTGAGGTAGCCGGAATCATTGCGACATGAACGTAGCCAGAGCTCCTTCGGGGTTCGCGCGTTGTGTTGCCTCACCCAGCGAACAACTGCTCGCCCGGCCTCCCGCGGCCCGGGGGCGATCCGGATCAGTGCGTTTACTCTGCTCACGCTACCCATCATGCCATCACCCGCGGTCCACTACGGGCCGGGGATTCCCGGAAGCGGCGCGTGGCTCCGGTTCGGGTGAGATGGCGATTGGGGCCGGGCCGGCCCACGGAGGTCCTGATGCCGCGCATGGTCCTTCCTGCTGGCATCGGCTCCTGGGATCGCACGACACCGGGGACGGCGGGCCAGGTCGAGAGGGGAGAAGGCCAGGTTGAAGCCGGCGGCGGACTCGTAGAGCATGAGGAAGCGGTGGCCCTGCGGGTCCAGGACGAGGTCGGGGGCCCAGGGGCCTCTGTCGTCCACCGCCGGGTCATAGGGAGGGCTTTTGGTGGTGAGGACAGGGTTCTCCGCGAGGCGCTGCCACACGACTCCATCCCGTGAGAAGGCCAGGCCCACCCCGATGTCGTCCGGTGTGCCGTCAGCGAGGTCGGCGGCGCCGACGGCGGAGTAGGCCATGAGGAAACCGTCCCTCCAGCGGATGACACCGGGGACGCCGACCCAGGCGTCCTCCCAGCTGCCGGCAGGGCCGACATCGAGCACCGGGTTGGCCTCACTCTTGGCCCAGGCGATACCGTCGGTGGAGGTCGCGAGCCCGATCCGGACCCGCCCCGAGGCGTCGATCCCCGTGTACCACATGAGATAGAGATCCCGGACCGGGTCAAAGAGCACTGCGGGCGACTCGATCCAGGCACCGTCCCAGCTCCCCGCGGGTCCCGGGCCAAGCACGGGCTCGCTCCCGTGGCGCTGAAAGTGCAGGCCGTCCGTCGAGGTGGCGAGCCCGATGGAGGCGCCGGCGGTCTCGCTCGAGGTGGAGCCGTAGTAGTAGAGCTTGTAACCGCCGTCGTCGTGAACGACCTCGGGAGTGTCCAGGAAGAAGGAGTCCCAGGCGCCGGGAGGCCCCACATCGAGCACGGGCCATCCGCCGTTTTCCCGCTGCCACGAGAGGCCGCCATCGGCGGACCGTGCCGCGAGGATCCGGCCGCGGTGGTCGAGGCCGGCGGCCGAGTACCAGAGCCGGAGCGTGCCGTCTTCCACGAGCACCGCGGGTTGCCCGATGGCCAGGATCTCGAAGAGGTTGACGGCGTGGACCATGACGGGGTTCGATGGAGCCTTGGTCCACCGGAGCTGGGCCCCCGCGGCGCTCGCCGTGAGGACCCCACCCGTCACCGCAAGGGCCATGGCCCGCCACACCTTCATGAGCCCGCCACTTCCGGTCCATTGTGCCACGGTACGTTCCGGAAGAAGCGGGCAAGCCGGGGCTGGAGCGAGGGGAGTCCTTTCCCGGGACGGAGCACCGGTGCTAGCATGACAAAAACCAAGTCAAGGAGGATATGTTCATGCAGCGAAACAACGGCTTGGGAATGGAGGCAACACGGGGTGACGGTGGGAGAAGGTTGGGGATGCTGGTGCTGGTGGGGCTCCTCCTGGGGGGGCTCCTGGTTCAGCCGGCCTCGGCCGTCCGGATTGACGCCGATCAGGTGGTGGTGCCCGTGGTCGTGCACCTTCCGGGGTACGGGGGCACCCAGTGGCGGAGCGACGTCTGGGTGGAAAACGTGTACGGCGACTCTTCCGAGGTGACGCTGACCTATTACCCCGTCGAGGGTGGCACGCTGACGGTCACGCGGCAGGTGGAGGTGGACCGTGGGATCTACCTGCACGACATCGTCCTCGAGACCTTCGGCCTTTCGAACTCCAAGGGGATGTTGATCGTGTCGGGGCCCTCCACGCACATCGAGGTCCGGGCCAGGGTCTACAACATGGGCAACGCCTGCGGGGAGTTCGGACAGGCGATACCCGGCCTGCCTCTCGACCGGCTGAACTGGCTGGGGTTACTCTCGGGTCTGACCACGTCCGAGGGAACCCGTCTGTCCCTGGGGATCGCCAACCCCACCGACATGACCTTCAGCGTCACGGTGCAAGTCTCCGACAGCGTGACCGGTGAAGACCTCGCTTTCAAGACCATCGACCTGGCCCCCCACCAGCTCGTGCAGCTCGACAAGCTGGCGGAGCTCTGGAACCTTCCGGCCCGGGACATGGTCAAAATCTACGTCGAGACCCTCAGCGACGGCGCGTTCTTCTACACCTACGCCTCCGTGGTGCGCAACGACACGGGGGACGGCACCTTTGTCTTTGGCACCACGGTGGGCGTGGGGCCGTTGTGACGGCCTGACGGTGGTCGCCCGGCGGCTTGGCCGGGGAGCCCTCCCGCCGCCGCGCCACACCGTGTGCCTTCCCCGCTCCGGCGGAGGCCGGCCGTTGGCACGGGGCGCAGCCAAAGGGGTCCGGTGGAACATTCCGGCCCGCCCGGCGTAGTCTAGGGCGAGGAGCGGAGGGAGGCGGCCATGGCGGCAGCGGCGGCGGTGGAGATGCGGGGTCTCGTGCGGACTTTCGGGGAGCTTCGCGCGGTGGATGGGCTCGATCTCGAGGTGCCGCGCGGGACCTTCTTCGGCTTCCTCGGGTCCAACGGCGCGGGCAAGTCGACGACGCTGAAGATCCTGACGGGACTGCTGGAGCCCACGGCGGGCACGGCACGGATTCTGGGCTTCGACGTGGTGGGGCAACCGCGCCAGGCCAAGGAGCGTGTCGGCGTTGTGCCCGAGGAGCTGATGCTCTTCGACCGCCTGAGCGCCGTGGAGTACCTGGAGCTCGTGGGCCGGCTCTACGGCATGCCCCGGGCCGAGATCGCCCAACGCAGCGGGGAGCTTCTGGAGGTGCTGGGACTGGCCGACGCCGGCTCGCGCCTGATCGTCGACTACAGCCACGGCATGCAGAAGAAGCTCTCCCTGGCCGCGGCCATTCTCCACGACCCCGAGGTGCTCTTCTTGGACGAGCCCTTCGAGGGGATCGACGCCGTGGCCGCGCGGCTGATCAAGAACATCCTCAACCGTCTGTGCGAGCGGGGCGTGACGATCTTCCTGACCTCCCACATCCTGGAGATCGTCGAGCGGCTCTGCACGGAGATCGCCATCATCGACCACGGGCGCCTGGTGGCCCGCGGCACCCTGGAGGAGCTGCGCCGGGGCCTGCCCGGCCGTGACGGCGTGCCACGCACCCTGGAGGAGCTCTTCCTCTCCCTGGTGGGGGCGGACGAGAGCACGAACGGCGGGGAGCTCTCGTGGATCGAGTGATCCGTCTGGCCCGGACCATGGCGTGGCTGCGCTGGCGGCTGATGGTCAACTCCCTGCGGACGATACGTGGCCTCGGTGAGACGGCCTCGGGGGTCCTGGTGCTCCTGCTCGGCGCCTTCCTGGCAGCCCTCGGCGTTGTGGCCGCGGGCCTGGCCGTCTTCTCGGGCCTCCTCCACGCGACTCCGGAGGACGCCCGGACTGTTCTCGGCGTGGCGTGGGGCGCCATCGGCCTCCTGGCGCTCCTGGTTCCGGTGATGGTGGGGGAGGGCCGGGCCGAGCTGGCGCCCCGCCGCCTCCTGCAGTTTCCGGTGACGCGCCGGGACCTCTTCTGGACGGGAATGCTGGGCGGTGTCTCGTCGGGGGCCAATCTGCTGTGGTACCCGGCCATGGCGGCCACGGTGGCCGCCGCCCTGGTCTCGGGCCGGGTCTCGCCGGTTCTCGTCCTGGCGGCGGGTCTGCTGGTGACCCTGACGATCCTGGCGCTCCAGCAGGCCCTGCTCATGGGCGTCCAGTGGATCGCCGCCAGCCGCCGCATCCGCGAGATCGCCACCGTGCTGGCGATCTTCTTGTTCGTTGGCCTGGCGCAACTTCCCAACCTCATGGCCCAGGGACAGGCTCCCGGGCCGGTTGCCGGGGAGTCCATTCCGCCGGTTGCGCTTCGCATCCTTCTCGGCGTGGCGGCCAGCCTCCCGCCGGCCCTGGGTGCCCAGCTTGCCGTTCCCCGAAACGGCCTGGAGGGCCCGACGGGGCTCCTCGGTCTCCTGCTGTGGACCGGTCTCGGCCTCGGAGCGGCCTGGAAGCTCTTCCTCAGCGGCCTGGAGCGGTGGCCGGCCGTGGGCGCCCCTTCGAACCGGCGAGATCGCGCCAACGCCGGGCTCACGGCGACCGTCACGGCCCCCCTTCCCCCGGACCTCGCCGGGCTTGCCGCGAAGCAGCTCCGGTACATCTTGCGCAGCACCACGGGGCGGCTGGGCCTCTTGCTGAGCCCCGTTCTCGGCCTGATCTTTGCCTTCATGGGCCGGAACGCGCCGGAGGTCATCCTCGGAGCTTCCACCCGGGATGCGGTTTTCCTCCTCCTGTGTCTGATGGGGGCCATGTACGGGTCCCACATCCTGGCCAACCGCTTCCAGTGGGACCGGGGCGGCGCTGGCCTCTACTTCGTCACCCCGGTCGATCCCGGCCGTGTCCTCCTGGGGCTCGACCTGGGGATCTGGCTCTTCGGAGCCATGACATCCCTCGGCCTGTTGACGGCCTACGTGGTGGCAGCCGGCATTCCCGGTCCGGCCGTTGTGATTTCCGGGCTCCTCATCCTGGCGGGCGCCAGGATCCTCCTTTCCCTCGCCGGCGCCGTCCTCTCCATCCTCTTTCCTTCGCCCCGGGACATGGGTGCCTCCCGGAACCGCCTCTCCCTGGTCAGTGCCTTCGCCATGACGGGGGCCACACCCGCGGCGGCGGCCGTCTTTGGCCTTCCGGCCGTCCTTCTCCTCCCACGGCATCCCGGCCTGGCGCCGGCGGTGCTGCTCGTCCTCCTCGTGGCCGCGGCCGGTTTCTACCGGCTGATGCTGCCCCGTCTGGGACGCCTGCTGATCTCCCGCCGGGAGGCCCTGCTCGCCGCGATCACGTCCCGGCCGGGGTAAACGGCCGGTCCATCACGGTGCTCCGCGACCCTCCGGTAAGGGGATCGTGACGGTGGCGCCGGGTGCCAGCGTCAACCGGGCGGCCACCGGAAGCTGGAGGCCGAAGCTGTCGATGACCCGAAGGATCGCGGTGGGGGAGGCAACGGTGACGAGCCGCCACTGACCGGCGGCCAGGGCCGGGATGCGCAACACCGTCCCGCGCGCCGTGCGGGACAGACTGGCGCCCCCGTAGGCGAGGAGCTCCATGACACCGACGAAGGACCCGTCGGGCCGGATGAGGGCCACGTGGGTCGGCGTTTCGAGGAGGCCCTTGGGGTCACCGGAAAGCAACACGGTGCCACCCTGGGCGGGAAGGACGACGTGCATGGTCTTGGCCAGCGCGAGGCGGCCGCACCACGACGCCGCGTCCCCTCCGACCACCTCCACGTTGGCCCGCATGCCGGCCTCGGCATTGACGGAGAGGGTGAAGCGGCCCCCGGCGTCCGTCACGGCGACGGCGGACTCGATCCGGCCGTGACCCGGCGAGACGATGACGTGGGCGCCGGCCACCGGTGTGCCGTGATCCGTGGCCACACGGCCCTCGATGGCCAGGACCTCTTTGAGAGTCAGGATGACGTTTTCGATGGACTGCCCCTTGGTGACGGTGAGCTGCCTGGGATCGGAGCGCCGGTCGCCGGAGGCGGCGGTCACCGTCCAGCGTCCAGGCGCCAGCCCTTCGAGCGCTAAGGAGCCGTCCTCGGCGCTCCGGCTCTCGGTGAGGAGTGGCCGGAGCGCCGACGGTCCGGATGAATCGGTCACCGCGGGCAGGGAGGTCCCGCTGACCTTCGCCTGGGCAACCGGCTGGCCGTCCGCGTCGACCACCAGGCCGCGGATCGCCGTGTCGGGGACGCTGATCTCGACCGGTGTCTTGGGGTCCGAGACCTCGACTCCCGGCACGATGGTGTCAAGGCGGGGACGCTCGGCAAGTACCCGGACGTCGTACGTGCCCGGTCGACGGAGGAAAACGGCGAAGTCTCCGCCGTCGTCCGACTCGGCGACACCGTGGTCTCCCGATGCCTTGCCCGGTGTCATGAAGGCGAGCGAGGCGTGGATCGGTTCCTCGCGGAAGCTGACCGAGCCGTGGTAGAGGGTACCGGAGAGATCGAGGCTCACCGAACGAATGTCCCCCGGCAGCAGGTCGAGGGCCTCCCGGGCCACCGTGGCCGCCAGCCCGCCCGGCGTGATGAGGGTGGCCTCCAGGTGGAGGCGTCCGGGCGGCAAGCCGTCCATGGAGACCTCGCCGTCCGGCGGCACCGCGACATAACGCGTCAGGTCCACGAGCGTCTGTCCGCAGACCTCGGGGATCGCATCGACGCTGAGCTTGGCACCGGCCGGGAGGCCGGAACGCCCGGAAAGGGAAAGGAACACCGTGGCCGGGCGCGGGATTTCCAGGTCGTCGACCACGGTCTCCGCCCGGGACGACAACGCGACCTGCCGGCAGCCGACCGAGTGCTTCGGGGCCAAGCTCACGAGGAAGAACGTTCCCGCCCGCAGGCCGGCGAGCCGAAGCCACCCTTCCCGGTTGGTGGTGGCACAGCGCGCCCCAGCAGGAGGGCGCCCCTCCGTCATGGTGCGGAACGCCTTTTCGAATGCCTCCCGGGTCACGAGGCAGACCTTGGCGCCGGCCACACCGAGCCCGTCCTCGCTGTCCAGGGCGTGGACGAGCACCGAGGCGCCTCGCTTCAGACGCAGCGTCACCGGTCCGAAGGCGACGCCCGGCTTCAGCATGGTGCCCCACAGCGTGACCGGCGCAAAATCCTTCGAAAGAACCGTCAGATCCCACCTCCCCGCAGGAAGCGTCGTGGAGACCAGACCGTGCTTTCCGGGAGCCGCCCGATAGACGAGCTCCTGCGGTCCGTTTCCGGAGGATGGGGGCGTTCGCCGAAGGTCGAGCTTGACCATGGCGGGAAGTGCGGCGCCTTTCTCGGGGACGAGATTCAGGCGCACCGGCGCGGCGGGCCGCATCACAACGGTCTGAACTTCGGGGCAGGTGGATTTGGTGGCAGCAAACGGCTCCGAGATCGTCTGGCCGCAGCGAAGCACAAAGGTTTTCCCGGCCCCGCCCCCGTCGGCGACCAGGAGGGCGCCGTCGTTCCGGCGTGTCACCGTGAACGACTCGCCGACCTCCCGCGGCCACCACCGGATGTCGGGCCGGGGGCATGGTGCCACTTGGCCGGCAGGCGTGGTTGGCCTGACGACGAGATCTGCCTCTCCTGCCGAAGCGACAGACACGGTGAAAAGGGTCATCGCTATCGCTGCAAGTCGAGAGATGCTCATGGTGCGAGGCTCCCGTGTTACCGGTTGCGTATGGTTCTCGGTTCGTCAAGAAGCGCGCCAAGGAGACGATCGTTCTTGTAAAGCTGCGAGAAAGGAACAATCACGTGGTAATGGGGGTCACACCACGCCCCTACACAATCTTCCACGCCACCGCCAACGACCTCTACCTTGCACCATGACCGACGGCCCGACACCGACCTCTTGCATTCAGCTGTTCTACCCTCTAACGGGATCCAGTGGTAGATGCAACCCCAACAAGGGTACCATCCTGGAGGTCCCCCTTCGCCTGGCTGCATCGCGTGGACGGTCGCTGCCGCCGCAAGGAACAAAGAGAACCACAGCGGCCCAGAGAATCGTTCCCAGTACACCCCTTCGAGGATTGCTTGTATTGTTCATAAAGGATACCCCCTTTCTCTTTTTTTCAATGTGGTCCTCCCCCCTCCCCATTTGTCAAGCTCGGCCGCTGGTCAACAACGATGTCTGATGGTTGACGCAGCCATCGTCAGGTATCTCCCAATACCTCACTGCCAGGATCTCCGCTCGGTCCTGAAGCCTCGGTCCGGCGGTCTTTCTCCGGCGAGAACGCGGCGGATAGGGGGAAGTACTTGTCCTTGACCCTGAGACGGCGTTTCTGCTACGCTACGGGCCCCGTGCGGTGCAGGCTCTGCGCGAATCCGGCACGGAGGAGGGGGTGAACGCCGATGCCCACAGGTGTGGTCGTACGAGACAACGAGTCCTTCGAGCAGGCACTGCGCCGCTTCAAGCGCAAGTGCGAGAAGGCGGGCATCCTCTCCGAGGTCAAGCGCCGTCGCTTCTACGAGAAGCCCTCCGAACGGAGAAAGCGGCAGCTGGCCCAGGCCCGGAAGAAGATGCTTCGCAAGATGGCCAAGCAGCGTCGCGCAGGCCTGCTGTAGGGCCAACCGGCCGTGACACGGTCCGCCGCCGCCGACCTGGAGTTCGAGCGCGTCCTCGCCCTGGTGGCGGCCCACGCCCGTAGCGAAGCCGGCAAGAGAACCATCGAAAGCTACGACGCCCTTCCCTCCACGGGGGAGGGCGTTCTTCGTGCCCGGATGAGCCTGGAGGTCCAGCAGCTCCTGGCCGAGGACGGCCCCCTCTCCTTCTCCGGTATCGACGACGCCGAGCCCTGGCTCCGGCCCGGGGCGGCGACGCCCCACGCCGCCGAGGACCTGCTGGCCATGCTCTCCTGCGCCCGTCGCGTGGCCGCCATCCGGCGGACACTGCTGGCCCTGCCCGCGGAGCTGGAGATCCTCCACGACCTCGGGGAACGATTGCCCGACGTGGAGGGCCTCGTCGGATGGGCCGCCGCCCGCCTGGGCCGTGACGGACGGATCCCCGACAGCGCCTCCCCGGCGCTGGCGTCCCTCCGTCGCACCATGGTTCGGCTCCGCGGCGAGATCGTGCGGCAGCTGGAGGGCATCCGGCGGGCCAACCCCGGGGCGGCCACGGACGCCCCGCCGACCCTACGGCGGGACCGCTACTGCATTCCGGTCCACAGCGGTGCGCGATCCAAGATCCCCGGCCTGGTGCTGGAC
>CAZXNA010000112.1:0-10920 GCA_964641295.1 uncultured Thermoanaerobaculia bacterium | reverse complement strand
GCCCTCCCCCACCTCGTCGCCAGCGCCCGTGCCCGGGTAGAAGGGGTAGCGGTGGACCGAGAGGTAGCCCACGTCGTCCCGTTCCCAGAAGATCGCCTGGGTCCCGTTGCCGTGGTGGACGTCGAAGTCGGCCACGAGCACCGGCGCCTGCCAGGCACGTGCGATGACCTCGGCGGCCAGGGCCGCGTTGTTGAGGAAGCAGAAGCCCATGGCGCGATCAGGCAGGGCGTGATGCCCCGGAGGGCGGACGGCCAGGAAGGCGCGGTCCAACCGGCCGTTGACCAGGTCCATGGCCGCCTGGACGGACAGACCGGCCGCCGTGACGATGGAGCTCCACGAGCCGGCCGACACGGGGTTGTCCGGGCCGTCGATCTGGGACGGAGCGCGCTCCACGCCTTCGCGGATGCGCTCGATCAGGTCCCCATCGTGGAGCCAACGGGCCGCACCGAGAGTATCCTCCTCCGGCGCCGGATCGGCCTGAGCCACGAGCTCCCAGTTGCCGCCGTTACCGGCCAGGGCCCCGAGGACGGCCCGCAGGCGCGCCGGCGCCTCGGGATGCCCCAGGGAGGGCACGTGACGTTCCATGTCGGGATGCGAACGAACCTGGAGGATTGCTGCCCGCATCTTTCACCGACCTCCCGCTGCGGCCGCGGACACGCCCGTCAATACGGCGTTTCTCCCGCCGGCGCCGACTGCGACCCACCTCGAGCACGCCCCGGGACCGTCATGGTCGAAACGCCTCAATGACGGGCGTCTCCACGGTCTCGCGACGAGTCTCCATGAGAGGTGCGGGTCTCTTGTGTTCACCTGGGCATCATACTACCCTTCAGCCATGACGAAACGTACGGTGCGCATCGCGGTGTCACTGGTCCTCATGGTGGCGCTGCTGGCGCTCTTTCTGTGGAACGTCAACTTCAAGGAGGTCGGCCAGGCCCTGGAGAGCGCCAGCCTGGGCTGGCTGCTCTTGGCAGGCTGTTTGGCGATCCTCAGCTACTGGCTCCGGGCCGTCCGCATCATCCTTCTCCTCCGGCCCGTGGGCCGGGTTCGGCACACGACGGCGGTTCTCTCCACCTCCGTCGGGTACGCCGCCATGAGCCTCCTGCCGGCGCGCATGGGGGACCTGATCCGGCCGGTCATCATCTCCCGCCGCGACGCCCTGCCCCTGTCGGCGGCGCTGGCCTCCATCCTGACGGAGCGGCTCTTCGACATGTGGACCATCATCGTCGGATTCCTGCTCTTCAGCCTGGCACCGCCGACCATGGACCTCAGCTCCGAAGCCCTCCACATCCTCGACATGCTGGAGCTCACGGGATGGATCGTGGGAATCGGCGTCGTCGCCGGCTCCCTGGCGCTTCTGGGGCTGTTCCGTTACCAGGACCGGTTCGTCCGCGTCCTGACCTGGCCCGTGAGGCGTTTCGTGCCCCGCTGGGAGGGCCACTTCGAGGCCTTCTTCAACCACTTCCTCGAGGGTCTCAAGGTCATCCAACGGCCCCGGGACCTCTTGCTGACCCTGGGGGCGTCCATCCTCGTCTGGTGGACCATCTACTTCCAGATGAAGTACACGCTCCTGGCCTTCGGCATCCAGCTTCCCCTTCGGGCCTCCTACCTCCTGGTCATGCTTTCCGTGGCCGGTCTCGCCATCCCGACACCCGGAGGGGCTGGAGGGTTCCACTGGGCGATCCAGAAGGGGTTGACCGCCTTCTTCGGCGTCGAGCTCAACCTCGCCACGGGCATCGCCATCGCCTACCACGCCCTCTGCTTCGTCCCCATCACCATCATCGGCCTCTTCTGCCTTCCGGTCCTCGGGCTGAGCCTCCGGGAAACCGCCAAGCTGGCCGAGGAGACCTCCACGGCTTCCCGGGAACAAAAGGGGACCTGAAATGCGTTGTCCCTATTGCGGCCACGCCGAGAGCCGGGTCGTCGATTCCCGAGAGGTTCGCGAGGGCCGCGAGATCCGCCGGCGCCGCGAGTGTGCCGCATGTGGCCGCAGGTTCACGACCTACGAACGGGTCGACGAGGTACCCGCCGCCGTCATCAAACGGGACGGGCGGCGGGAGACCTTCGACCGTGAGAAACTGTTAAACGGGCTTCTCAAGGCCTGCGAGAAGCGTGCGGTTCCACGCCGGGAGCTGCACGCCATCGCCGATGCGGTCGAGGCTGAGATGGCGACACGGGAGGACAGGGAAATGTCCAGCGAGGCGATCGGCAACATGGTCATCGAGAAGCTCCGCGATCTGGACCAGGTGGCCTACGTGCGCTTTGCCAGCGTTTACCGGCGTTTCGAGGACGTCAACCAGTTCATGGAGGAGCTCCGCCGGCTTCTGCTCCAGAGGGGGGAGACGCCATGAGCCCACGATTCGGACCCTACGGACGGATTCAGATTCTCAAGGCCGAGGTCAACCGGCTGATCGATCTGCTGTTGGAGAATCCCGCTTCGGACTCGTCGGGATGGCACCCTGCCGTCGACGTGCTCGACGGGCGAAAGGAGGTCGTCGTCCGCGTCGAGCTGCCAGGGGTCAAGGCCCAGGATCTCCACATCGATCTGGGTGACGGAATCCTTCACATCCGGGGTTACAAGGGCCGCCTGGGCAGCGAGCCCGGCGCCCGTCGTTTTCATCTGATGGAACGGTTCATCGGAGCCTTCGGCGTCGCCGTCGAAATTCCACAGCCCGTCGATCCTTCGGGTGTCCGGGCCGTCCTGCACCAGGGAGTCCTGACCATCTCCTTCCCGCGGCTGGACGACCGCCGGCACCAGGCATTCGCCATTGAAGTCGAGGAACAGGAGGACCGGGGTCATGAGTGAACAAGCCATCGCCCTCAACACGGACCACGACGAACCGATCCACATCCCCGATGTCCTGCCCGTCATGGCGCTCAAGGACGTCGTGCTCTTCCCCTACGTCATCGTGCCCCTCTCCGTTGGCAGGGAGCGCTCGGTCAAGGCCGTCGACGAGGCCCTGGCGGCCAACCGCCTGATCCTCCTGGTCACCCAGAAGGACCCGGCCATCGAGGAGCCCGAGCCCAAGCACCTGTACGAGATCGGTTGCGTCGCCGTCATCATGCGCATGCTCAAGCTGCCCGACGGCAACATCCGCATCCTGGTGCAGGGGCTCTCCCGGGCCAGGATCGACTACTTCACCAAGGTCGAGCCGTACCTGGAGGCGCGCCTGACGCGCATGGAGGAGCCCAAGCTGGAGGAGGGCGACCTTGAGGTGGAGGCCTTCGTCCGCACGGTCAAGCAGGGCCTGGAGAAGGCCACCAACCTGGGCAAGCAGATCTCTCCCGAGGTCATGCTGGTGGCCGCCAACCTGGACGATCCCCTGCGGTTGGCCGACCTGGCCGCCTCCAACTTGGAGCTCAAGACCGAGGACGCCCAGCGTGTCCTGGAGACCAGCGACCCCGTGGAGCGGCTCAAGCTGGTCCACGAACTCCTGACCCGCGAGATCTCCCTCCTGGAGATGCAGCAGGAGATCTCCTCCCAGGCCCGGGGCGAGATGGACAAGAGCCAGCGGGAGTATTTCCTCCGTCAGCAGCTCAAGGCCATCCAGAAGGAGCTGGGCGAGGGGGAGGACCTGGACGAGGAGGTTGAAGAGTACCGGAAGAAGGCCGAAGAAGCCGGCCTCTCCGAGGAGGCCAGGGAGGAGCTGGAGAAGCAGCTCAAACGGTTGGGCTCCATGCATCCGGACTCGGCCGAGGCCTCGGTGATCCGGACGTGGCTCGACTGGATCACGGGTCTGCCGTGGTCCAAGGTCACCAAGGACAACCTGGAGGTGGAGGCGGCCCGCAAGATTCTCGACGAGGACCACTACGACCTGGAGAAGATCAAGGACCGCATCATCGAGTTCCTGGCCGTGCGCAAGCTCAAGCCCGAGGGCAAGGGACCCATCCTCTGCTTCGTCGGCCCCCCCGGAGTCGGCAAGACCTCCCTGGGCCGCAGCATCGCCCGGGCCCTGGGGCGAAAGTTCGTTCGCATCTCCCTCGGCGGCGTCCGCGACGAGGCCGAGATCCGGGGACACCGCCGTACCTACGTCGGCGCGTTGCCCGGCCGTATCATTCAGGGCCTCCACCAGGCCGGCACCTCCAACCCCGTCTTCATGCTGGACGAGGTTGACAAGATCGGCGCCGACTTCCGGGGAGACCCCTCCTCGGCTCTGCTGGAGGTCCTCGATCCCGAGCAGAACTACTCCTTCCGGGACCACTACCTGGGCGTCGCTTATGACCTCTCCAAGGTGCTCTTCATCACCACGGCCAACGTCACCGACACCATCCAGCCCGCCTTCCTGGACCGCATGGAGCTCATCCGCCTGGCCGGCTACACCGAGGAGGAGAAGATCGAGATCGCCCGGCGGCACCTGATCCCCAAGCAGATCGACGAGAACGGCCTTTCACCGGAGCTCATCGAGTTCACCACCCCGGCCTTGCGCCTTCTTGTGGACGGGTACACCCGTGAGGCCGGCCTGCGGAACCTCGAGCGGGAGATCGGCTCCGTTTGCCGGAAGATCGCCGTCGAGGTGGCCCGGGGCCATGAACGCCGGCGGCGGATCACGCCCAAGCTCGTCGAGCGTCTCCTCGGCCCCCGGCGCTTTCTCCCGGAGAGTCAGCTCAAGGAGGACCGCGTCGGCGTTGTCACCGGCCTGGCCTACACGGCCTACGGAGGCGACGTGCTCTTCGTCGAGGCCCTGGCCCTGCCGGGCAACGGGAAGCTGACCCTGACGGGCTCCCTGGGGGACGTCATGAAGGAGTCGGCCGAGGCGGCCCTCTCCTTCGCCAAGGCCAAGGCAGCCGAGCTGGGCGTCGAACCCCAGTGGTTCGACTCCCATTCGATCCACGTTCACGTCCCGGCCGGCGCCATTCCCAAGGACGGCCCCTCGGCCGGCGTCACCATGTTGACGGCCATCGTCTCGGCGGCGTGCAGCCTGCCCGTGCGCCACGACCTGGCCATGACCGGCGAGATCACACTCCGCGGCGACGTGCTGCCCGTTGGCGGGGTCAAGGAAAAGATCCTCGCTGCCCTTCGGGCGGGGATCCAGGACATCATCCTTCCGGCCGAAAACGAACGCGATCTGGCCGACCTGCCGCCGCGCGCCCGCCGACAGGCCAAGGTCCACCTGGTCCGCCACGCCGACGAGGTCCTGGACCTCGCGCTGATGCGGGAGAAGAAAGAGGAACGGGCCCAGGGGTAGGCGTTCAGCGGACGTTCTTGAAGTAGTCGATGGTCCTGCTCAAGCCGTCCGCCAGCGAAACGCGAGGCTCCCAGCGGAGGAGTTCGCGGGCACGGGTGATGTCGGGCTGGCGGACCTTGGGGTCGTCCTCGGGCAGGGGCTCGTAGGCGATCTCCGAGCTGGAGCCGACGAGGCGGATGATCTCCTGGGCGAACTGGAGCACGGTCATCTCGGCCGGGTTGCCGATGTTGACGGGGTCGTCCTCCTCGCTCGTGAGCAGCCGCCAGATTCCCTCGACCAGGTCGTCCACGTAGCAGAAGGAGCGCGTCTGGGAGCCGTCACCGAAGACGGTCAGGGGCTTGCCCTCCAGGGCCTGGTTGATGAAGGTGGGCACGACGCGGCCGTCCCCGGCCCGCATACGGGGACCGTAGGTGTTGAAGATGCGGACGATGCGCGTGTCCACGCCGTGGAAGCGGTGGTAGGCCATGGTCAGCGCCTCGGCGAAGCGCTTGGCCTCGTCGTAGACGCCGCGGGGCCCGACGGGGTTGACGTTGCCCCAGTAACTCTCCGGCTGGGGGTGGATCAACGGATCGCCGTAGACCTCCGAGGTCGAGGCCAGCAGAAAACGGGCGCCCTTGGCCTTGGCCAGACCCAGGGCCTTGTGGGTTCCAAGGGAGCCCACCTTGAGGGTCTGGATGGGCAGCTGCAGGTAGTCGATGGGCGAGGCCGGCGAGGCGAAGTGAAGGATGAAGTCCACCCGGCCGGGCACGTGGATGTAGTTGGTCACGTCGTGCTTGACGAAGACGAACCCTTCCCGGCCGAAGAGATGCTCGATGTTGGCCATGGACCCCGTGATCAGATTGTCCATGCAGACGACGGCGAGGCCCTCGTCCAGGAGCCGTTCGCAGAGGTGGGAGCCCAAAAAGCCGGCCCCACCCGTCACCAGTGCCCTTGGTACGTTTCCCATGAAAACCTCCAGGGGGGACCATAGCGCAGCCCATGCGCCGGCGCCAGGGGTTCCAGGGGCCCATGTCCACACCATTTCCGGCGCCTGTCCCAGTCCGGAACAGTGACGCTCAATGTCCCGATTCGAGACATGACGTCGCATTCCACACCACAAAATAGGAGTATTTTCTGGTACGGATTTTGCAAAGCACTCCTGAGACCGGGTCGATGTTTCCAGCCCGGGAGGGAGTCGAGATGGCAACGCACCAGGATGATCGCTACATCATGACCTACGAAAAGCCCAGCGCCCGCTCCAGCCTGAGTCGGGTCGAGTGGCAGCTGTGGATCATCGCCGTCACCCTGCTCGCCCTGATGGTCGCCGCCACGGTCCTGGCCGGACCCGGTACGGCCACCAAGCCCACCACCCTGGGCGTGCGCGCCGCGAAGCCGGTCCGGGCGACGACCGCCGAACCCCTTGCGAATCGGGACCTCTCCGCCTACCGGGCCGTCAGGAAGCCGAGCGCCATGGTAGAACCCCGGGAGATCAACGGAACCAACGCCGAGATCCCCTGGCGGCTTCGCAAGGCCGAGGCTCCTCAGAGGTTCGAGGATCCGGCCCTGGAGCGGCAGTCCGGGGTTCGCCGCCCCAACATGCCCGCGCCCCTGGCGGGATTCCCCGCCAACGAGAATGCGGCCAGCGTGCTGCCCCCAGACCCCCAGGGGGCCGTTGGAGAGCGTTATTACGTCCAGTGGGTCAACCTCCAGATCGACATCTTCGACAAGGCGACGGGTACCAGCGCCCTGGGCGGTCCAATCGACGGCAACGCCCTGTGGGCTCCCCTGGGCGGCGACTGCGCCACGAGCAACAACGGCGACCCCATCGCCCTCTACGATCACCTGGCACGGCGCTGGTTCCTCTCCCAGCTGACCTTCACCAACCACGTCTGCATCGCCGTGTCGCGGGGCTCCGATCCCGTCACCAGCGGGTGGTTCCTCTACGATTACCTGGCCGACGTGGGCTCCAGCTACTTTCCCGACGCCCCCAAGTACGGCGTCTGGCCCGACGGTTACTACATGTCGGCCAACATGTTGAACGGGTCCGACTTCGTCGGCGTTCAGTTCGCCGTCCTGGAACGCGACCGGATGCTGGCCGGCGACCCGGGAGCCCGGATGCTCTACGGCTATGCCGACGCCGCCACCTACGACTGGGCGTGGGCTCTCCTGCCCTCCGACCTCGACGGCCCGGCGCCCGCCGCCGGCGAGCCCAACCACTTCCTGACCTTCTACGATGACGCCTGGGGCGGCGGCCACAGCGACGAGCTGCTGCTCTTCGACTTCTCCGTGGACTGGAACGCGGGATCCGGGTCCTTCAGCGGACCGACGACCATCGACCTTGCCGCGGCTGGTTACCCCTTCGACTCCAACCTCTGCGGCTACGACCGCAACTGCATCGCTCAACCGGGCACTTCCCAAGGACTCGACGCCCTCTCCAGCCGGCTGATGTACCGGCTCCAGTACCGGAACCTGAACGGTACGCCGACCCTGATCGCCACCCACGCGGTGGACGTCGACGGATCCGACCATGCGGGCGTTCGCTGGTACGAGCTCCAGAACACGGGTGGCGGTTTCGCCGTCGTCCAGGGCGGCTCCTACGCCCCCGACGCCGATGAGCGTTGGAACCCCTCGGCCGCCATGAACGCCGCCGGGGATCTGGCCGTTGGCTACTCGGTCTCCAGCAGCGCCACCTACCCGTCGATCCGCTGGGCCGGCCGACTGGCCTCGGATCCAACGGGCACCTTGGCCCAGGGCGAGGCCACCGTGCTGGCCGGTGGCGGCTCCCAGACCCACTCCTCCGCCAGGTGGGGTGATTACTCCACCATGAGCGTCGATCCCGTGGACGACTGCACCTTCTGGTACACCAGCGAGTACCTGGACGCCACGGGGCCGGCCGACTGGAAGACCTGGATCGGCTCCTTCAAGTTTTCCGTCGGCGCCGCGCCGACGGGCCTGTTGGCCGCCCCCGTCGGAAACAACGGTGTTTCCCTCTCCTGGAACACCGTGGCCGGGGCCACCGGTTACGCCGTCTACCGCGGCGAGGCCTCCGGCGGACCCTATGTCCGCCTGACGACCACCTCCGCGGCAACGACGACGTACCTGGACACGACGGCCCCGGGTAGTGTCACCTCCTACTACGTTGTGACCGCCTTCCACGGCGGTGCCTGCGACTCGGCCTACTCCAACGAGGCCTCGGCCACGCCCGCCGGCATCTGTGACCTCCCGCCCGAGTTCGCCGGCATCGTTTCGGCCTCCTCCCTGGCCTCGTCGAGCTGCGGAATCCAGCTCGGCTGGAACGCGGCCACCCCCCGCTGCAGTGGCCCCGTCACCTACGCCGTCTACCGCTCCACCGATCCCTACTTCTCCCCGGACTTCTCCAACCGCATCGCTGCCGGCCTGACGGGCACGTCGTACACGGACCGCTCCGGACTGGTCAGCGGCGCCACCTATCACTACATCGTCCGGGCCACGGACCAGTCCAACGGCCAGGAGGATGGGAACCAGGTCATCGCCTCGTCCCTTTCCGCCGGGCCGGTGGCTGCAACCACCCTCTACTCGGAGAACTTCGAATCCCTCGCCGACGGCAACATGGCCGGCTGGGTCACGGGTGTCTTCAACACCGGCGACCACAACGACTGGCGGGGCGTCAGGTCCTGCATGGCCCACAGCGGCTCGAAGATCTTCCGCTGCGGCGGCACGAGCTGCGCGACGAACTACGGCAACAACAAGCATGCCTTCGCCGGCCCGCCGGCCATCGTGGTTCCCGCTGGCGCCACCAACGTACGCCTCAGCTTCTGGCACCGCTGGCAGTTCGAGTCGCGTTACGACGGAGCCTACCTTCGTCTCGACCTGGGCGGGGGAAGCTACACCTATCTCGAACCAAGCGTCTTCCTGACCAACGGTTACAACGACCCGTCGGGCTCGGAGCAATGGTGGAGCGGGAACCAGAGCAGCTTCGTCAACACGGTCGTGGATCTCGATGCCGCGTGCCGGTCCGCCGGAGCGGCCGATGGCTGCGCCGGCTCCACACTCCACATCGCCTTCGTCGAGTACACCGACTGGATCGGCACCTATGACGGTTGGTTCATCGACGATGTCCAGGTGACCGCCGATGTCCCCGGTCCCTGCGGGGGCACTCCCCACGCGACCCCGGAGAACCTCCAGTTCTTCACCGCCCGCGCCACCTCGGGCCAGGTCAAGCTGGAATGGCTCAACCCGGCGAGCGGCACCCAGGGCGTCACCAGGATTTGCAGGAGCACGTCGGGCTACCCCGATCCGGACACCTGTACCCCCATCGCCAGCCGCGGGGGAACCCTCGGGGCCTACGACACCTTCACCGACACGGGGCTCTCCAACGGCACAACCTACTACTACACCGCCTTCGTCGATGCCGGCGGCGGGAACTTCTCCGGTGGCCGCCACGTCTCGGCACGGCCCTTCGACACGACGGCCTCGCAGGTCAAGTGGGCCTACAGCTCGGGCGCCACAGCCCTGGCGCCCTCGGGCGTCATGCCGGGCGCCATCGGCACCGGCGGCACCTGGGCCGTCTCCAACGACCGCGTCCTCCACGCCATGAACCCGACGGACCTCGGCGGCGACTGGCCACGGAGCGGCGGCTTCTCCTGGACTCCCCTAGCCATGAACGGCCCCGCTCAGGCCCGGCCGCCCGTGGTGCCCACCAGCGCCGTCTCCGGAGCCTCCATGGTCACCTTCCTGGGCTCCGAGGACGGCCACGCCTACGCCTCCGACGCCCACACGGGCCAGCTCCTCTGGCAGAGCCCGTCCCTGGGCAACATCCTCCTGGCCTCCCCATCCGGAATGTTCACGGACTTCGGGGGCGCCTATGACCTGCTGTTCATCGGCTCCCGAGACGCCACCAACGACAACGTCATGTACATGCTCGACCCCTCCGACGGCAGCATCCTCGCCCAGTTCGACAACGGCTGCGGTACAAACGGCATGGGAATCATCTCCTCGAGCGCCACGGTGGACTACGCCACCAGGCGGATCTACTTCGCCAGCCGCTCCAGAGTCGGCGGCTCCCCCGACACCTTGTGGTGCCTGGGCTTCACGAACGCGGGCTTCACCAAGATCTGGTCCAAGCCCTACGGCGACATCGACGGTGCGCCGGTGCTGCTCGGCGGCCGCCTCTACGTGGGCAACAACTCCGGGGTCGTCCATGCCGTCGATCCGGCTGACGGCAGCGAGATCTGGCACTTCGCCACCGGCGACGGGGCCGTCAAGGGCTTCGTGACGCCCGAGTACACGGCCTCCACGCCGCGGAAGCTCTACTTCTCGACCACTGGCACCGTCTGGGCCCTGACGGACAACGGCGCCTCGGCCAGCGTTCTGTGGAGCACGGGCGCCATCCCCGGGCCGTCCATACCCCTGGCTCCCTTCGGCGAAAGCGTCCTGTACGTGGGCTCCACAGACGGGCGCCTGTATCAGCTGAACTCGGCCACCGGGAACATCGACACCTCTGTCACCCTCGGCGACGGAACGGCCGCCGTCGGCAGCCCGGCCATGGACCACATCAACCATGTGGCCTACGTCGGCTCCGAATCCGGCGCCGTCTACGGTGTACAGCTGCCGCTGAGATGAACGCTGCGTACCGGAATGGAACATTGACCCAAAGTGAAACATTCAGAGCCCGACGCCGGCCACATCAAGACGTAAATTGACCTTCCCGGAAGGCCATTTTGTGGGTAATGTCCTGAAGGTTCTGCAAAAAGTTGAGAGGGCCATGAGGTTCCAATAG
>CAZXNA010000111.1:0-10974 GCA_964641295.1 uncultured Thermoanaerobaculia bacterium | reverse complement strand
CCTGTGCATCGCCGCCCTCCGAACCGTGTCAGGCCCGGAAGGGAGCAGCACTTAGGAGGAACACGGCGAGTGCCGCAGGTCGCCTGGGTTCCATGGCAGGCTCCTTGTGCAAGAGACCTGGTACAGGGGCGTTACGGGATCTGGAGGTGGAGAGGTCGAAGGGAATCCCCGGCCCGGCTCTTGCGGCATGCCCTCAACTCCGATCCGGGTTACCCTTGGTGACATGAGCACCACGGGCGACACCGACAAACGGTCCGTGGCCCGCAACGACGCCGGTCCCATGGCCTGGATTCCACCGGAGTTGAGGGGACGGGTGTTCACGGCCCTGGCGACCCTGACGGTTATCCTGCTGGGCGTTCAGGTGGTGCTGGACCGGGCGCTGGCGCCCTACGGGATCGTCGGGCTGGAGCTGGCGGGAACGCCCGAGCGTGCGGGAGTCATCCTCATGACGTGGGGGAACCAGGGGGCCACTGCGGCGGCCTTCGGGCTGGGGCTGGACTACCTCTTCGCCCTGGCCTACGCCGCCACCCTCGCCATGGCCTGCGGGGCGCTGGCCCGCCGCGCCGCCGGGGGGGTCCTGCACCGTCTGGGGATCTGGCTGGCCTGGGGATCCCTGGCGGCGGGGGCATTCGACCTGGTGGAGAACACGGCCATCGCCATGATGCTGCTCGAGGGCCAGCTGGCCCCGTGGGCCGCCGTCGCCACCGCCTGCGCCGTGCCCAAGTTCCTCCTGGCGGGCCTTGCCGTGCTCTACGTGATCGTCAGGGTCGTGCTGATCCCAATCGGGCGCTGAATGGCGGCCGCAGGGCGCCGCCGGTCCCCGCCGGACTGGCGGCAGGTCGAACCACCGGAACCGGGAAGGGCCGGAATCGGGGGCGACCTTCCCGATCCCGGCCCGTGATGGCCGTGGCTTGCCTCAGTAGTGGTGGCCCGGCGGGTAGTGGGGCTCCACCGGCTCGTTGTCCCAACAGCTGTAGACGTTTCCCGTCAGGATGTTCTCGATGGTGCACATGGTCGTGACGAAGAGGCTGGCGGCGGTGACGGCGCCGATGGAGCCGAGGAACGCCGCCGTCACCGTGGCGATGGTGATGGCCTGGGCGGCGAGCCAGATGGCGGCCGCCACGGGGGCGATCATGAGGACGGTGACCAGCAAAAGTCCCATCAGACCGGTGAACCAGGAGGCCTCGTCCTCCCCACCGGAATGGTCCGAGTCGTCGCTTTCACCTCCCCCGCCCGAGGACTGATCATCCACGAACCACCAGCCGCCCTGGCCCGGTGCGTCGGGCTGGATCTCCGGGAAAAAGAAGGCCTGCTGGGCCATGACCTGCTGGTAGGCCGCAGTCATCCTGTTCATCAACGCACTTTCCTCGCGCGAGAACGCCTTGCCCCGTCCCTGGCGCTGACTGTCGACAATCTCCTGAGCCACTGAGCGATTCCCGTGAACCAGCTCCCGGATCCTGGTGGTGGCCATGGCCCCGATCTGGAGGCCCAGTTGCTGGGGGAACTCCGGGGCCAGGCGGGCCATCTCCGAGGCGCGCATGACGACGCCCCATTCCCCCTTTCTTTGGACGAAGGGGAAGACCTTGTGCCCCACGTGAAGCTCCAGGGGGACGGTCCTCCCTCCGCGGCGTGTCAGCTTGACCCTGGCGTGAACGGTGAAGCTGACCCTGGCGAAGCGGGGACGCGGAACCGCTTCCGCCGGCGGCGGATCGAAGATGAAGACGAGGAAGAAGACCAGGATCAGAATGGAGACGCTCCGGTGTGTTCGATGAATGCTCACGACGGTACCTCCGGTTCCATCCCGGACAGGGATCGACTCATTCCAACCGTTGAACCAGGCTTCGGATTGGCAGGATGGACACGGGCGCTTCCAGCGGCGCTCAGGGTTTCGGATCGGCGCCGCGCTCGACGACGATGACGACGCTGAACTCGCCGATGTTGTAGTACTGGCCCTTGAGGGTGCAGTCGTTGATCCCAAGGTAGAGGGTCCCCTCCTTCCCGGAGAAGGTCAGATGCCGTCCCACCAGGAAGTCGGGGTGCCCCACGTTGGCGATGAGAGCGGCGTGGTTGACGTTCGGCATCGGATCGTCGCAGTAGTTCCAGTTGTCCGGCCAGCTCTTGGGATAGTCCCGGACACCCCAGCCGTTGGGATCGACGCAGGATGCCTTCTCACCGTTGCTGAAGCAGACCTTCCCGGTGGCCTTGAGCGTGACCCGGTCCCCGGGCAGCAGGCGGATTCCCGTGTTCAACCAACCCTGGTTCCCACGGATCCGGACGATCCTCTGTTCCTTCTTGGGGGGCGGCGAACGATGCTGGGCGGCGGCGAACGGTGCCGCGAGGAGCGCCGCCACGGCGAAGATCATGGTCGGAATGATGGCTTGACGATGCTTCATGGTGAACCTCCATCTGTTCGTTTCGTTGACGATTCGTTGCCGGCCGGAGTCACCCTCCGGCAATCCACCCGCGCCGGCCGGCCGGCGCCTACTGTTCCACAAGCGTTACCCTGGAAAAGAAACGTGCCGGGCCACCCGGGCCAACGGTGCGGTCGAGCTTCGCGCGCAAGGGCTCCTGGGACTCGATCCGGAGCCTCAAACCCCGGCCCTCGTCCTCCAGGGACACCAGCGCCTCGGGAATCGGCGTGGGCACACCGCTGCACCGCCACGACAGGGGAGCTCCACCATCGTCGAACTCCAGGTCCAACAGGACCTCCTCCGTGCGACGACGGCCCACTGCCCGGATCACAACGGGCCGTGACCCGTGGCAGGCGCCGCCCGCCGCGGAGAGTGTCAGGGTGCCCGTGCCGCTGCCGGAAACAGTCCCGTCCTTGGAGATCGTCACCAGCAGCGACCCGTCGATCCTCGCCTCGACAACCGCGGGATCACCACGGCCGATCCGCAGCGTGACCCGGTACCGGCCCGGCCGGCGGCAGTCCAACGTGAAGTCCAGCCGCTGATACTCGTCGTTTCTCTTGCAGCGGACGGTGTGATCCCTGGACCGGTGATCCTCGTTCTTCGGACAGGTGGCGGTGACGAAGGCCGCGCCGGTCGGAATCTCCTCGATGAGATAGTCGCCGCTCCCGGAGGTGGTGGCGGTGTGCGTACCGCCCTGCCGGTCCACCAGCTCGATCCGTGCGCCGGCCACCGGCCGATCGTCCCGGTCGCGGACCACGCCCCGCAGCTCGCCCCGGGGCTCGAAGGTCAGGGTCTTCCGGGTCGTCACGCCGGCCCTGAGCTCCACCGTCCCCTCCGTCGTGTCGCAGGGCTCTTCGCCCTTGGTGATCTCATAGCGGACGGGATAGGTCGTGGAGGGGTCGTCGCTGGGTGGGTACAGGCCGATCATGCCGATGGTGAACCGGCCTCCGGCGCCGGTCGTGGCGGCCGGGTGAACATCTTCCCCCTGGAGCATGGTGACGCGTGCGCCGACCACCGGCCTGCCGTCCCGGTCCACCACGCGGCCCCTCAGCCGTCCGCTGACGGGAACGAGCCGGAGGTCCTGGACGTAGTGCCGCCGCTCGGTGATGTTCTGAACCGGCTCGGGTGAGATGTGGCCGAAAATGAAGTTGTCAGAAACCCCGGTCAGGCCGTGGAAGGAGTAGGAGCCGAATAGTGATTCGGGAATCGGCGGGTACACGCGATAGCTCCCCAGGCCGTCCGCCACCACGGGGAAGTTGGCATACTCCCCGCCGCCGGTACGGGTGACGTCGAAGAAGATCTTGCGCGGCTCCTCCTCGCAACCGGGCCGGACGGAGATCCTGCCCGTCACCTCGGCCGCGGGATACCCCGGGTTCCAGACGACCCCTGTCCAGGTGGAGAACCGGGTCGTGGCCACCGTCACCGTCCGGCGCGCGCGATCGGTCCGTACGGGCGCCAGAATGGAATGGCGGCCGTTCTCCGTACGGATCACGGCGATCCTCTTTCCCCCGACGAACGCCCGGGCGGGAAGGGGAAGCTCCACCTCCACCGGCACCCGCGGCTGCGGTCCGCCGAGCTCGATCCGATAGGCCTTTCCCAGGGGCTGGAAGCGGAGCGGCAGCCCGGGCGGTACCGCTACCCTCGTGACGGTGGGCGTCTCCAGCGTTCCGGCCTGCCGCGGGACCTTCCAGCGCAGACCGAGACCGATGGGCTTCATGGATGCCGGGCCGGGCGGCAGGGGCCGGGAATGAACGGGTTCGACCTGCGGCGGGGCGGCCGTCGGCGCCGGCGGGGGCGTCGGCGCCGCCTGCGGGATCGGCACCGCGGCCTCGAACCGGATCTCGTGGCCCGGCCACCAGATGTGGAAGTCCGTGCGGCCGTCCTTGAGGGAGACCACCGTCATGTGGGCCCCCGGCAGCGGGGCGAGCCCCGTCATCTGGACGGCCCAGCCGGGACGTTCCCGGCGAACCGTACCCCGCGGCGCACGGCGAACCCGGAGCTTCTCCATATCCGCCACCACCACCGGGTTCCCGTCCACCAGGATCCAACGGCCCGCCGGGCTCTCGACCCCGACGGAGAAGATGTGCTTTCTGCCGTTCAACGAGCCCCTGATCAGCGGTCTGGCGTCGAAGCGGGTCCAGCCGTCGCCGGCCACGGCGCAGAGGGGAAGCAGGGCGAGCAGGAGAACGACGCCGAAGGTCCGTTGTGCCCGCAACATCATCGGCCTGCCGAAAAGGGGATACCGCCGGCCATCTTCGTGTAGCCGGCGGGCAGCTCGAAGAGCTCGGCGGGTTGTGGCCCCACCACGATGTTGTGGTACTCGGTCACCGTGCCGTTGGCGGTCACGGTCCGCAACGGCACGGGAAAGCCGTCGGCGATCCAGACGGTGACGGTCATCTCCACGGGTCCATGGGCTCCCTCCCCCCGGTGGCGGACCCGCATCTTCTCGCAGCGGTAGCCCTCGACGGTCTCGAAGCCCAGTCGCTCGACGATCTCTTCCGGAGCCGGCCTGAGGAAGAGCTTGCCGCCACTGAGCTCGGCCAGGGAGATCTCCTGATACCGGTGCATCGCCGGGAAGAGGATCCAGGCCTTTCCGAGGTCCTGACGGCCGATGGTGACGAGAGAGCCACCACCGCCATGGTGCAGCTGCATCTCCATCCGGAGCTTATCCGGCGTGAAACGGCAGCGGGAGACGATCTTCCGGCCGCCGTTCCCGGTGGTCACCACCTGGTCGGCGGCGAAGGACACGGCCCGGGCTCCGCCCGTCCGTCCCTCCGTGCCGCAGGCCAGGGCGAGAACGCCGCACGCCAGCACGAGAGAGATGCCACCGAGAATGACGAGAATCCTGTTGAACTTCATGGAGCCTCCCGGGCGCCCGGCCAGCGAGCACCGGCGTCCCATGCCAGCGTCGGGCGCGGCGGAGGTCCTGTCAAGCGCTAACTGCATGGTTTTCTGGATATTTGAGATTGTCTTGAGACGGATTTGATACGAGCCCCACGATCGCCGGCCGGCCGGTGCGGACGGCCGCCGCAACCCGCCGGCGCCGCCGTGCCGCGGCTTCGCTCCGGTCGGTGACCGGGAACGGCCTACAATGGTCCCGGAGCACCCGATGGCCGAGCTCTTCTTTGGCGAGTTCCGGTTCGACACCCGGCGTCTGGTCCTCGAGGGGCCCGAGGGCCCGGTGGAGGTACGGGCCAAGACCCTCGAGGTCCTGACCTACCTGATCGCCCACAGGAACCGCTTCGTTTCCAGGGATGAGCTGATGCGGGAGCTCTGGCCGGACGTCCGGGTGACGGAGGCGTCGGTGACCCAGTGCATCTCGGAGCTCCGGCGGGCACTCAACGATTCGGCGCGCTCACCGCGCTACGTCGAGACGCGCGTCAAGTACGGCTACCGCTTCATCGCGACCCTCTACCACAAGCCGACCGAGCGTCTGGAGCCCCTCCCGCCGCCACCGGAGCTGGCCGGAGGCACACCGCCGCCCCGCGATCCTCGCCGCCGCCCGATACTTCTGATCGCCGTGATGGCGCTGGCAGGCCTCCTGACCGTCGTGGCCATCCGGGTAAGCCCCCGGCAGACGGCCACCGTCCCCACATCCGTCCATGTGGTCTCCATGGCCGCCGCGGGCTCCGGGAAGACGGCCGGCCGGCTGGCACAGGCCATCCGCACGGAGCTTCTCCGGAAGATCGAGAAGGAGCCGAACCTGTCCGTCGCACCCCAGAGGGGTCGCGGCGGGCCGGGGCTGAAGACCGAGGTCGCCGTACGGGAGACGGCGGCCGGCCGGCTGGAGGTGGTCGCCGTCCTGCGGTCCTCACCGGACGGACGGGAGCTGTGGGGATGGACCTGGATCGTCCCGGCGGAGGAGGGACTCGCCGACACCACGGCAGGCCGGGTCGCCGAACGGCTCGTTGCCGCCGCCCGGGAGAACCGGAGCTGAGCCGTCCCGGTTACTCCGGATCATTTACTCCGGATCATTCATGAGTCTTCTGCTGTGCGGAACGAACCTTCGGGAACAATCCGGGTCACCTGGCATGCCGGAGCCACCAGGAAGCGTCGTGGAGGATACAGATCCTGTCGGTCCGCCGGGCCACGGTCGCAACGATCTTCCAGTCCGGGCCCCAGTCGAACCAGCCCGTGAGGCTGGCTGGGAACGGCAGGGCGGTCAGCCGGACCGCCCGTGCCGTCCCGCCATTCTCCACGGGAACGGCCCAGATGTCGGCGCCGCCGCCCTTCCGTGGCTGATCGAAGGCCAGCCAGTGTCCGTCCGGGGAGAAACGGGCCTTGGCCCCCGCCCAGCGGTCGACGGTCACCGGCCTCTCCCACACCGTCTCCAGCGAATCGACGGCGTCGTCGAGCCGGGCCAGGCGCAGCCTGGGCGATGGGCCGTAGGCGCCGACCACGTACGCCACGAACCGGCCGTCCGAGGAGACGGCGGGGTTGACGCCGCCGTCCCTCCCCAGACGGAGTACACGGCCGTCGTGCAGATCGAGCACGTGGAGGTCGTCGACATCCTCCCGGTCGGAGATGAAGAGGATGTGCCGCCCGTCGGGGTGCCACACCGGTTGGAAGTTGTTCCCCGCGTTGGCCGTGAGACGCTCGGGCGCACCCCCCTCCGCGGGTACGACCCAGAGATCGCTGCGGCCCCCGGCGAGACAGGCACAGACCGTCAGCTTCCCGTCGGGGGACCAGCCGGGGTTGTACTGCGCGGTGCCGACCGTCAGGAGACCCCTGATCTTGCGCGTGACCCGGTTCATCATCTGGACGGTCCCCGTGGAGGCCTGGAAGAGCAGGAAGGCCGGATCGGGTCCGATCCGGGGCTGGGTCGTGCCGCGCGAGCCGGGCAGCACCTCCATGGCAGACACCGGAGGACCGGTGCCGGGGTTCACGGTAAGTTCCACGAGCTCCGTGTCGATCTCGGTCAGTTGAAAGGCCAGGAGGTTTCCCTCACGATCGAGATCGGGATGGGACGCCCGTCCGGGCCCCTGGTACACGACACCGAGAGCGGGCTCCCGGATGGGTGTCGCCATCAGGGAGGCGTCGCCGCGGGCCGTCGTCCGGACCGGCCAGACGAGGGTCCCCAGCGTGCGGTGCATCGCGGCCCCCGGCGTGGCCACTCCGGCCACCTCGATGAGCGTGCTTACCCTCCCATCGTCAAGGGAGATCTCCAGAAGGCCCGATCTCCGGATGCCGTCGGTGAAGGCGACGATGACGGTTTCCCCTCCCGGACCGAAGACCACCGAAACCGGGATGAGGGATCGTTGGAAGGTGTGCAGGGGATGAAGCATGGTTCCATCCCTGTCGAGCACGACGATCCGGCGGATACCGTTACCCATGAGCTGGATGGCCGCCACTCTCCGCCCGTCCGCCGAAATGGCCGGCGCCGTCCCCGGCGCGATCCTGCGCGGGAAACCGCCGTCCATGGCCACCTCCCACAGCCACGGCTCCCAGTCCTTGCCCGGTGAAACGAAGAGAACGCTTCGGCCATCGGGGAAGACTTTCACATCCCTGACGGGAGCCGTGCCGTGCCAGACGCTCCGCGAAACGCCCGACTCCAGCGGAAGGATCTCGATGCCGCAATCGTCCCGGGAGCGGTACACCACGGCCGAACCGTCCTCGAGGAGCGCGGGCAGACTTCCACCGACCTGCAGCCGCTCCACGCCGTTCCAGGCGCCGTGGCTCTCCGGGGGCCGCCGGGCCACCCACGAACCCGCCAGGAATCCCACCGCTCCCGCCGTCGCCAGGGCCGCCGTCACGACCAGGAGCGTGCGCCGGGAAAGGGAGGACAGGGGCGTCCGGGCCTGCTCCAGCGCCTCCACCAGATCCCCCCCGTCGCCGGGCCGCTGCCCGGGATCCCCGTGGAGGCACCTGCGGGCCAGACGCCGGAGGGCCCCGGTCCCCCCGGCCCATCCCCCAGTGTCCCCGAGCATCTCGTCCAGCATCGCTCCGAAGGCGTACACGTCCGAGGCCGGGGACGGCCGTTCGCCGCGAAGGATCTCCGGGGCGGCATAGGGCCGCGTCACCGAGCCACTGGCGTCCGCGCCCGAGGGTGCCGGGGCAGCGGGGTCCAGAATCTTGATTCGGCCTCCGGTCTGGATCATGACGTTGGCTGGACTGAGATCGCCATGGACCAGGCCCGCCGCGTGAGCGACGGACAGGGCGTCGGCAAGCTCCAGGACGATACGGCGGATTTCGTCCAGCTCCAGGGGTCCACGCGCCAGACGTTCGGCGAGTGTGCAGCCATCCACCCACTCCATGACCAGGGCCGTGCCCTCGCCGTGGGGGAAGAGCCCGTACACCGTGACGAATGCCGGATGCAAGAGACGGACGGTGCGCCGGCCCTCCCTCTCCAGACCCCGCCAGCCCCACTGGCCGAAGGACACGCCGCGCCGGAGGACCTTGATGGCCACGGTCCGTCCGAGGGCGGGATCCCGGGCCTCGTAGACAGCTGCTGCGCCGCCCACGGCGGCCAGCCGTTCCACCACGTAACCGTGGATCCGGTCTCCCGGCTTGAGGAATCCGTCGTTCATCAAGGAGGCGCCTCTGCCCCGAATTGTACCGTGGGTGTCGCCGGGCCGGCCACCGAGCCATGCCGGTTTCCGCGGTGCGCCCCGTCGGGGGGCGCCGATGGCCTCGCCGGGTTCGACTCAGAGGGCGTCCGGGGGCTCGTCCCCGCCGGTTCCGGAACCACCGCCGCCGTCCCCTCCGCCGCGGAGGTAGTCCAAGAAGGAGCGCGCCAGCTCGTCGGGCTCCAGGCGATCGAGGATCATGTTGTGGGCGAAGACCAGCAGGCGCTTCCCCTCCTGCTCCAGGATGCCGAAGGAGCCCAGCTTGAACCCCTGGTTGGCACGGAGAAAACCGTCGGCCACCTGGGAGGGCAGGGCGCCCGGCGGGAGCTCCCGGACGACCGTCGCGATGTTGACCACGGGATGACCCGCCAGATCGCCGGCGGGGTGGAGGAAAACGACCTGCGTCCTGCCGCCTGGAAGACCCATCATGCAGCGGACGAACTCCGGGTTCTTCTTCACGACCTTCAGGCCCGCCCGCCCCGCGATACTCTCGACGTTATCGGTGAATGCCATGGGATCCTCCCCGGCAGCGTCCGCGGATCCCATCTCCCATCGAAGGCTGCCGCGGACTGAAGGAGGCAACATGGGTTTCTTCGAAAGCAGATCGACCAAGGAAAAGAAGAGTCACTTCAAGAACCTCGTCCTGATGGCATTCGCCGACGGACGCTTCGACGACGGAGAACAGAAGTTCCTCGGGAGCATCGGTGCAAGGATGGGGCTCTCTCCCACCGAGGTCAGTGACGTTCTGTCCAAGCCGGAGAAGATCAAGCTCCAGGTACCGTCCGACCAGACGGAAAAGATCTCCCAAATGGTCGACCTGGTGGGCATGATGATGGTCGACGCCCTCAAGAAGGGGCTTTCCTCCGAAAGCGCCGTCAACGACCTCAACCGTATCCTGGACTCATCTCAACCCCGAAGGAGTTCCTCCAGCCCGCCCAGGGCGGCGGCCGGGTCGGCACCCAGGTCCAGGCGAAGGAGGGTGCGGCCGCGCCGGGTCAGGGCGGCGGCGTCGCCGTCTGCCTGGGCGGCGATCAGCTGGCCGAAGGTGTAAGCGGTCTCCGGAATGGGCAGGTCCACGCCGGGACGGTCGACGAGCTGGAGGAACCGTCCCGTGGCCGGCCCGCCCTTGTGGAGCTGACCCGTGGAGTGCAGGTAGCGTGGGCCCCAGCCCGTGGTCACGGGCAGTCTCAGCCGCTCCTCCAGGACACGGCCCAGGGCCTCGAGGGCGGCAGCAGTTCCGGGGGACGGCTCGAGGAACGCCTGGACGGCCACGTAGGATCCCGGAGCGGCCGTGCCAAGCCACCCGTTCAGGGCTGCCTCCAGGCCGGGACCGTCCGGGACGGCCAAGGGTGCCGGGGCGCCGGAGCCCGCCGCGCCTTCCATGGCCCGCTTTGCCATCTCCTTGGCCAGCTGGACGTCGGGCTGGTCGAAGGGGTTGATCCCGAGGATCGCCCCGGCCATGGCCGTGGCCAGCTCCCAGCGGAACATCTCGGCACCGAGCTCCAAGGGCTCGTGCAGCTCGATCCGCACCACCGGGTGGCCGGAGCGCTCCAGGGCGTCCAGGTCCCGCTCGGTTGCGGCATCCTCCTCGCCCGTCAGCCGCAGGCGGACGAAGATCCGGTCCCCGCCGTACTGCTCCGGCCGCCGCAGCGGCTCGCCGGCGACGGGGACGACGCCGCGGCCCTGCTTTCCCAGGGACTCGGCGATCAGCTGCTCCAGCCAGGCGGGGAAGGCCCCCAGGCCCTTCGAGGTGACCAGCGTCAGCTTGTCCCGGCCGGCCAGGGCGGCCTCGCCCAGGAGGGCGCCCCGGGCGAAGCCCGGGGCGTCGACGCTCCGGCGGGCCCCGGCGGCCTCCCGGCCCCGCCTCCGGCCGCGCCCCAGGGGGACGCCCATCCCGGCGGCCGGCGTCCGCCCGATGCGGCCGAGGGCCGCGCCGCCGCCGCCCACATCCGGCCGCGCCCAGACCACCGCCCAGACCCTCCCCCCCCACGCGCACG
>CAZXNA010000110.1:0-10976 GCA_964641295.1 uncultured Thermoanaerobaculia bacterium | reverse complement strand
CTGTGTCGCCGGCCGCCTGCGGGCGCCCGGTCGGTGGTTGCGCGGGTGTGCGGGGCCCCCGGCCGCGCCCGGCGGTGGCGCCTCCGGCGGACCGGGCGGGGGCTCCACCGCCTGCCGCGGACGCGGCCGCCGGTGTTCCGGACGGCGGCACGCCGGCAGAAGGCGCATGGGCTTCCTCCGGCTCCGCCGTATCGGTCGGGGCCAAGACGCCGTGTTCCACCCCGGCGGCACCCCCTTGAGGATCGGCCGGCTCCGGGGTCCCGGCACTCCAGGAGCGCAGGTAGACGAACGCGGCCAGGCCCAGAACGACCACGGCGACCGCGGCGACGAGCAGACCGGCCGAGTACCGTGTTCCCAAATTGCCGCACCCGGGCTCATCCTTGAGATGGGTCACGGCGAAGGCATCCCCTCCGGCCACCGGTTCCTCCTCGTCGGCGGGCGCCGGGAACACGTCGAAGGCAACGCCGGGCGGCCTCGTGTGAGCTGGAGGCTCGACACGGAAGGGATCGTCATCGGAATCCGGCCCGGACGGAACGGGTTGGCGCGGTTCCTCGTGGAGCTGGAAGGTCTCTTCCCCAGCCTCCTGCCGTTGCTGGACCATGCGACCGATCAGCTGGCGCCCGGCATCGTCCACCTCGAGGAATCGGACGGCCATGCCCGGGGGGCCCTCCAGGGCCTGCTCCGGACCGCGCACCCAGACGACCTGAGCGGTCCCCTGGATCAGAGGATAGCCGTCGGTAAGCGCCAGCCGGAACTCCAGGGGTGTCCCGACGGGATGGGTGTCCGAGGTAACGATGAACATGCCGCCCGTGGACACGTTGGCCACATACTGGGAAACGAAGCTGGTGAAACTGCTGAACCGGAGCTCCACCCGTGCAGGCACATCGGTCCTGGCGTCCATTCGCCGTTCCATGATCTCCCCATGCTGTTCATCCGCCACGTCGACCTCCGGCCGGAGCACCCGGGCTTCCGCGTGACAAGGATAGACCAGCAACAACTCACTGCAACTCGTGAAACGATCCGGGGGGCACGGCACAGTACCGTGCACACGCTCCTCGTTGCACAACCGGGAGAGAGATCGCCGACTGACACCGAAGGGAGACGGCCCATGAAGATCGCCAGCCGACGAATTGGAGACATCACCATCCTCGATCTGGAGGGGAAACTGACCCATGGCAGGGGGGACGTGTCCCTCCGGCAGGAGTTGCTCGAGCAGCTGGAGGCCGGGAGACGCCGGTTGGTGGTCAATCTCGGCGGCATCACCACCATCGATTCCTCAGGTCTTGGTGAGCTGATTCGATGCAAGGTCACCTGCGACCGTCGCCACGCCGTCCTCAAGCTCCTCAACGTCAACCTCAAGGCGTACCGACTGCTGACCATGACCAGGCTGATCGGCGTCTTCGACATGTACGACGAGGAAGCGCGGGCCCTGGAGAGCTTTCAGGCCTGACCCGGTCCATCCAGGGCAGGATCCCTGACCCTGGTTCCACGCGGGGGCATAATGGAAGGGCCATGACCGTACGAAACACGATCGCGCCGGGACGGCCCCTGGTCACCCTGGGGTTCGCCGCGGTTCTGGCCCAGAGCGTCCTGATTCGCGAGGCCATGGCCTCCCTGGGCGGGTCCGAGCTGGCCTGGGGGGTCGTTCTCTTCACGTGGCTCGCCGGCATGGCCGCAGGAGCCGGCCTCGGCGTTCGCCTTGGATCCCCCGGTTTCGGGGCCTTCCTCCCGGTGGTCTCCATCCTCTTCGCCGCCGCCGGAGTGATACTGCTCCGTGCTGCACCGGCCCTGGTCGGTAGCGCCGGCGGCGAGACCATCGGGACGGTCGAGGCGGCCTGGCTGTGGCTTGTTTCGGTCCTTCCGGCGGCCACGGCCGGCGGACTGGGATTCACCCTGCTGGCCGCCCGGACCACCGGCTCGAGCGGTGGCGCAACGGCCTACGCCCTGGAGGCCGCGGGAGGTTTCCTCGGCGGCATCGTCTTCACCTTCCTGCTGGTTCCCCACGGCTCCGTCACGGTCCTGGCCCTGGGCCTCGGGCTGATCGTCACCGGTTCCCTACCGGTCCGACGCTGGTGGGTGGGGCTTCTGATTCTCGGGGCACTGACCGCGTCTGCCGGCCCGGCAGACGCCGTCCTCGCCCACTGGACCTGGCGCTGGGCTTCCCGTCCGGGATCCCTGGCCGCCTGGGCGGAAACCCGGCAGGAACGCCTCGAGCTGGCCTCCGGCAACCCCAAGGCGGTCTATGCCAACGGCCGCCTTCTGGCTTCCTTTCCGGACCCGTGGGCGACCGCCCCGCGGGCCCACCTGCTGATGCTGCTTCACCCCGAGCCCCGGCGCGTCCTCCTGGTCGGCGGGCTGGCCGGCGGCAGCGTCGTGACGGTCCTTCGCCACCCCGTCGACCGGCTGGATCTCGTGGAGGACGATCCGGAGCTTCCCCCTCTCCTGGCTCGCTGGTACGGCCCGGAACTCCAGCGGGCGCTGGCGGACCCAAGGTTGCACCTGCACGCCCGCGACCCCATCCGGACCGTCCGCCGCGGCGGCACCTGGGACATGATCGTGCTGCTGGACGGCGACCCCGCCAGCATCCGCGAGAATCGCACGCGAACCCTGGAGTTCTTCGAAGCGTGCCGGCAGCATCTCGATCCCGGCGGGGTCGTGGCTGTCCACGTCGGTGTTTCCGACACTTACCTTTCTGGGGTGGCTGGCCAGCTGGTGGGGATCGAGGCTTCCACGCTCCGTACCGTATTCGGGAACGTGACGGCCCTGCCCGGAGACCACATCGTGCTGGTGGCCGGGAGAAACGCACTCCCGGACCTGAACGTCCCGGTCCTGGCGGAGCGCTGGAAAGCCCGCCGGATCGACGATCCCGTCTTCAGCGCCGAGCTCCTTCCCGTGCTTCTCGACCCGTCCCGGCGGTCCGATCTGGATCACTTTCTCCAGCGGAACAAGGAGCTGCCCGACACGGCGGACAACCCCCGCGCCGTCCTCCCGGCCATGGCCCTCCGGGAGGGACGTGGAAGAATCGCCGTCGTACGTGGCACCATGGCCCTGACGCGCCGGACGCCGGCCCCGCTTCTCCTCCTGCCGGTGCTCCTCCTAGCGGCCATGCTGCTCCACCTTCTCATGGGCCGGCTCCCCCGACTGGAGACGGCCGCCGTTGTCGGAGCGAGCTCCATGACATGGTGGCTGGTCCTGGCCGCCATCTGGCAGGGGGTCATCGGCTCGGTCTACGCCGAGGTCGGCGCCCTTTCGGCCGCTTTCATGGGAGGCCTGGCTCTGGCGGCCTTCGGAGCCCGCCGCTGGACCAACCCCGAGCGCCGCCTGCCGGTTCTTCTCCTTTCCGGCGGAATCCTCTCGGTCATCATGGCATCCCCGCTGCCGTCCAGCCACCCCCGCCTCCTCATTCCCCTCCTGCTGCTGGCCGGAGGTGCCGTCACAGGTGCCGCATTCCCGGGCCTTTCCCACCTGGCGGGAGGGGCGGATCCACGACGGGGAGGGGGAGGCGGGTTCGCCGCCGACGAGGCGGGAGCGGCCCTGGCAGCGCTGGTCGTCGGGCTCCTGGCCATCCCTTGGGCCGGCCTCCAAGCCACGGCGCTGACCATCGCCGGCCTGGATGTGGCCGCCGCCCTCATCCTGATGCTCTCGCTGGGGCGAAGAGCCAGAGCAGGGAGCGGGGAGAACCCGTGAGAAACCCGGGCTACATGCCGCCGGCCGTCAACCAGACGACGGCGTACGGCTCGAGTCGCAGCTTGAGCCGGCCGGAGGCGGGCTCGCCGTAACGCCGTCCTTCGACGAGGTCGACGACCGCCCCCTCCATGCCGCTCTCCAGGAGCGGGACGTGAACGGACACCCGGTCGGAGGAGACGTTGATGAGAACGAGCACCCGCGAGCTGCCATCGCGAGCGACCCGGAGAACCGCGAACACCCGCGGATCCAGATCGAAGACCTCCTGGGGAGCTGCAGGATGGAAGGCGGCATCGGCGGCTCTGAGCTCCAGGAGATCGATGAACCCCCGGGCGATCCTCGCGTGAACCGATCCAAGATCGGAGAAGGTCGCCAGCAGCTTGCTTTCCTCCAGGGCGGGACGGTTGATGGCCCGGGCGGATCCCTCCCGCAGGACGGCCTCCAGGTCGTTCCGGGACCCGAAGAATCCGGGCAGGTAGATCCCCGGCACCCCCCTGAGAACCAGAGCGACGGCGCGGGAGGCCAGGAAACGATCGATGGTCCGTTCCACCGGTTCGTCTTCACGCCCATCCAGGGCCGAGAACCAGGTGATGTTGAGCTCGTAGGGACTCTGTCCAATCTCGCCGTCGGCGCGCATGGAAACCTTCCCCCCGCGCTCCTCCGTGTGTCTGCAGAGCCGGTCGATCTCCTCGTCGGGAAGAATCCCCCGCGCCCCGAGGAGGCCGATCCCGTCGTGGGAGTCGAGGAAGTTGAAGAAGGAGGTCAGCTCCGACGGTGGTTCGAGATCGGTGGCCCAACGGGTCAGGTACCGGGCGTCCCCTGTGATGAAGGCGTGGAGCACCAGGGGCGGCAGGGCGAAGTTGTACACCATCTGCGCCTCGTCCCGTCCATCACCGAAGTAGCTGACGTTGTCCTCGTGGGGCACGTTGGTCTCCGTGATCAGGGCCACGTGAGGGGAAACCACGTCCAGGATGTCGCGGAAGAGCTTGACGGTCTCGTGGGTCTGCCGGAGGTGGGCGCAGCTGGTCCCCAGGACACACCAGAGGTAGGCGATGGCATCGAGCCGCAGGAGGTCGGCGCCCTTCCGAACGTAGAAGAGCAGGATCTCGATGACCTTGAGCAGCACCCTCGGGTTGCCGAAATTGAGGTCCACCTGGTCCGGAGAGAAGGTGGTCCACACCCACTTGGGGCCGTTGATGGTCAGAAACGGTGTCAGGGGGGAGGTTGTGCGCGGCCGGAGGATGAGCCGGAGGTGGTCGTCGTCCAGCGCTCCCTTGGAATCGAACACCACGAAGAAGTCCTGGTAATCGGGCGCCCCATCCAGGAACTGCCGGAACCAGTAGCTCTTGGATGACACGTGGTTGAACACGGCGTCCATCATCAGCGTGAACTGGGATTCGAGCTCTTCGATCTCCTCCCAGGAGCCCAGCCGGGGATCCACCTCCTCGTACGAGAGGACCGAGAAGCCCCGGTCCGAGGAGTAGGGAAAGAACGGCAGGATGTGGAGTGTCGTCACCAAACCCCTGAAGAACCGTTCGGTAAAGTCGGCCAGGGTCCGGAGGGGACGCCGGTCCCCGGAGACGATCATGTCGCCGTAGGTGATCAGGACCACGTCCCGCTCGGTGAACCGTTCCCGCGGGTCGAAGAGCCGTTCCGCCTCAATCAGCTCCGGTGTTTCGTGGGCCCAGTGAACCCGCATCAACCGTTCGAGCTCCCGCCACACCTCGTCCTCGGCTTCGCTCCCGTAGAGGAAGCGGAGCCTCTCCCGCATCCGCGATTCCGACTCCGGTGGCACCTCGAGCAAGGGCCGGTTGTAATCCGGCTCCAGATTGAAAAGCAGGCCCCGAAAGAACTCCGACATCACCATACCGGCCATGGCTCTCACACTCCTTGCCTCATGGTACCGCCGTTGCTCCCCCTCGTGTTCGCAATCCACATCCTTCCCTCCTTCTCTCTCCCCGCCCCCGGAGGACGGTCCAGGCGATTGGCGGGGAGGAGGAAACAAACGCAAAGCTCCGTCCGCCGCACAAGGGCATTGGCAGCCTGAGGCCGGCACTGAGGAATCACCGCTTCCGGACGGGAAGGCATCCACATTCTCTGATCTCTCCGCCTCGCGTCGTTGCAGCCCTTGCGTCCTTGGGTTGAGTTCTTCCTCTCCCCTTCTCCCCGGCTCCCACCGTGCTACAGTACCCGCCGGCCCGTCTGGCCCCGACCGGGAGATTCCAGTGGAGCAATCCCACCGCCATTCAATCGGTGTCGTCAGCTACCTCAACGCCCGGCCCCTCGTGGAGGGCCTGGAGCGGGAAGCGTCCGTCCGGCTGGTTTCCGACGTTCCCTCCCGCCTGGTCGCCCGCCTGCTCTCCCGCGAGGTGGAGCTGGCCCTCGTTCCGGCCATCGACTATCAAACCTCCCCCGAGGAGCTCGTCGTGCTTCCCGCAGGCGCCATCGGGAGTGATGGGGAGACCTTCACCGTCCGCGTCTTCAGCCAAGACCCCCTGGAGACCCTCGACGAGGTGGAGGTGGACGGCGACAGCCACACCTCCGTGGCCCTGCTTCGGATTCTCTTCTCCCGGAGATTCGGCCGCACCATCCGCACACGAAGGGTCCAGATGCCCCGCCGTCCCGACGCCTGGGATCGCCCGGGCGATCTCCCGCGGGCCGTCCTGATGATCGGGGACAAGGTGGTCGCCGCGGCCCCGCCCGCCAGCCTCTACCCACACCAGCTCGACCTCGGCCAGGCCTGGAGGGAGCTGACGGGCCTGCCCTTTGTCTTTGCCCTGTGGATGGCCAGTCCCGGATCCGATCTCGGGGAGATTCCCCGGCTTCTCTCCTCGACCCTGGATCGTAACTTGAGGCGAATCCCGGAGATCGCCTCCCGGCACGCTGCCGAAGCCGGATGGCCAGAAGACCTGGCCCGCCGGTACCTTGGAGAGATCTTGACCTACACCGCCGGCCCCCGCGAGCTCGAGGCGGTACAACTCTTCTGGCGCCTGGCCCACGAAGAGGCCCTCACCCCCCACCTTCGCGCCCTGAAGACCCTACCGGTCCCCGCTCGGGTCTGAAGGCCCCCGGTTCACGCTCCCTCGCCGGTCAGGCGAAGGATCTCCACGAGCATCTCCAGGGCCTTCTCCATGTCCGCCACGTGGATGTGCTCGGTGGTGGCGTGCTCCTCCCGGGCGCCGATGCCGACGACGGCCATCTCGATCCCGTGGTTGTTGTAGATGGAGGCATCCGTGAAGCCCGTGATGAAGGTGGTCTGCGCTTCGATGCCCACGGACCGCAAAGCCTCCTTCGCGATCCGGACCGTGGGCGCATCTTCAGGGATATCGACGGCACTGCACAGGTTGTCCACGGTAATCTCCACCGAGGCGCCCGTGGTCGTCACCTGCTCCTGGATGGTGGCCACCATGACGTCCGCCAAGCGCTGGGCCTTGGCATGGTTCAGTGAGCGGCATTCGGCCAGGAAGGTGCAGGAATCGGGGACCCCGTTGCGAATGATCCCGCCCCGGATCACGCCGACGTTGGCCGTTGTGTCTTCGTCGAGCCGGCCCAGCTTCATGGCCGCGATGGCACGGGCCGCGGCGACGATGGCGTTGATCCCCTTTTCCGGCTCCATGCCGGCGTGGGCCGAGCGACCCGTGATTGTGACGTCGATGGCGAAGTAGCTGGGACCGCCGATGACGATGGTGTCCAGGGTGTCGTTGTCCAGCAGGAAACCCCGCTTCGCGGTGATCAGCGAGAAGTCCATGTTCTTGACGCCGTGGAGTCCCACCTCCTCCTGCCGGCTGATGGCGATCTCCACGGGAGGCCGGACCGGGGCCACCCGGAGGGCCTCGAGCATCTCGGCGATGCCGGCCTTGTCGTCCGCCCCGAGGATCGTGTCCCCCTTGGAACGGATGACGCCATTCTTCAGCACGGGCTCGATACCAACGCCGGGCTGGACCGTGTCCGCGTGGCAGGACAGAAGGATGGGCTCCTTCACCGGACTGTTCTTCGCTGGCAGCCTGGCGATCAGGTTGCCGTAGTCGTCCGTCTGCGCCTCGGCACCAACCTTCTCCAGCTCGCCCTTCAGGTACTCGATGAACCGGGCCTCGTTGCCCGACTCACTGTCGATCTGGACCATCTCCATGAACTGCTCGATCATCCGTTGTGACATCGTCCCTCCAGTCCGCAGCCTCTCACCGTCGCGCCAACCGCCCCACCATAACACCCACAACGGCTCTGCCGAAGGCCCCCAGACGGGCCGAAAGCGACGAACATGTATCCATCCGGGGCTTGGCCCGCATCATTCATCATCCATCTACTGCGGGGCGCGATGCACCATGTCTGGCAGCGCGGACTCGTTCGCTCGCTCATGGCCCACGCCGCCCGCTTCCGAATCGAGGACTACGCCCTGGCCATCGGAGTTTCCGGATGGGAACGGGCCAGATCCGAGGCCTCCCTCCGATCTTCCCTTTTGACCTGGGCCGAGCTGACCCGTATGGGGGGCCTCTGGAGCGCAATCGAAGCTTGACTCCTTGTTCAAACGGCCATATAGATACTCGTACTCGACGGCACAAGCAAAACTCGGTAATTCCAAGGGAGGCTCCCATGAGCGATCGCACCATCCTCGATCTGTACCGCCACGAGCTGGAGGAGCCACGGGAGGAGCATTACGTCCACTTCTTCCCGGAAGGGAGCCGGTCCTTCGGGACACTGGAGTTTCTTGGGAAGACCGCCGCTCTGGCCGATGCCTTCGCCGCCCTTGGCGTGGGCGCCGGCGACCGGGTGATGCTGGCCTGCGACACCCGCCCGGAGTGGCACATGGTGGATCTCGCGATCCTCTGTCTGGGAGCGGTGAACGCCCCAATCTACACGACCCTGACCGAGGAGCAGGTGGCCTACCAGGTGGCCGACTCCGGGGCCATCGTCGCGGTTGCCGAGAACCCCGAGCAAACAGCCAAGCTCCTCGCCATGCGGGACATCTGTCCCAAGTTGCGGCACGTGGTCCAACTTGAGGGTGAGCGGCCCGGGGACGTCCTGGCCCTCGAGGACCTGATGGCTGCCACCGGGGACGGCGCCGAGGAACGCTTCTGGGAGCGCGCGAGCAGGGTGCGGGAGAGCGATCTGGCCACCATCGTCTACACTTCCGGGACCACCGGCGAGCCCAAGGGGGTGATGCTCACGCACCGCAACATCGTCATCAACGTCATCGAGGGGCTGAGCCGGGTCGATGTGACGAGGGACGAGCTCGGCCTCGAGTTCCTGCCCCTCTGTCACATGATCGAGCGCCTCGCGGGCTACATGTATATGTCTATCGGCGCTTCCCGCGCTTATTGCTCCGTCTACCATGTCGGTGAGCTCATGAGGGACATCCGGCCGGTGGTTTTCGCCAGCGTGCCACGCGTGCTCGAGAAGGTGCACGCGGCGGTGATGGCGCGGGCCGAAGCCGCCCCGGCGTTGCGTCGCGCAATCTTCCACTGGGCCATCGCCACCGGTTCCAAGGCTGCTCGCCGTCGACTCGAGGAGCGCCCCATCGGTCCGGCTCTCGCCTTCAAACACCGACTAGCCGACCGCCTGGTCCTCGGTAAGGTCAGGGAGGCGTTCGGAAGCCGCTTGAAAACCTCGTTTTGCGGCGGCGCCGCCGTTCCACTCTATGTCCACGAGTTCTTCCAGGCGATCGGCGTACCGGTCCAGGAGGCGTGGGGCCTCACCGAGACCTCACCAATGATCACCATGAACGGGCATGAGCCCTCCGAGATGCGGCTTGGGTCGGTGGGCCGGCCGCTAGCCAGCTTCGAAATGTGCGTGGCAAACGATGGGGAGCTCCTGGCCAAGGGCCCGTCGGTTTTTCAGGGATACTGGAACAAGCCCGAGCAGACGGCAGAGGTCTTCGACGACGAGGGGTTCTTCCACACCGGCGACATTGGCATGATCGATGACGACGGATTCGTCTTCATCACCGATCGCAAGAAGGATCTCATCGTCACCGCCGGTGGCAAGAACATCGCCCCCCAGCCGGTGGAGTCCAAGCTCAAGGAGTCGCCGTACATCGAGAACGCCGTGCTAATCGGCGATGACCGTCCCTTCGTCGTCGCCCTACTGGCTCCGGACCAACAGGCGGTCGGAGAGTGGGCCCGGGAACATGGCCACGATGCCGAAGACATGGCCGTCGTCCTGGCTCACCCGGATATGGCGCAGGAGTTTGCCAAGGCGGTGGACGGCGTCAACCAAAAGCTGGCGCGCTACGAGCAGATCAAGGCCTTCCGGGTCCTCCCTGAGCCGCTGACGGTCCAGGGTGGCGCGCTGACACCGACGCTCAAGGTCAAGCGGCGGGTGGTGGTCCAGGAATACGCCGAGCTCATCGAGCAGATGTACGCCGCCTGAACCGCCGGCTTGGGCCTCCCACTGATCTGCAGTACCGTTTCACCGTGGTAGAGTGTGCCGAAAACAGACGTGGGACAGCTGGCTTGGGCCGGCTCATTCAGGTCCCCGGGAGGAACGCATGAGCGAGAAGATCTGGTACGTGGCGGAAGGTGGACAGAGCGTTGGTCCCATGAGCCTCGATGAGCTCAAGGCCGGCATGGCCCGCGGCAACTACACCGCGCAAACCATGGTTTTCAAGGAGGGCATGGACGGCTGGAAACCTGCCGGCCAGGTCCCGGAGCTGGGCGTGGCAGGGCCCTCCGGTCCTCCAGTACCACCGCCGGCCCCCTCCGGCGGAGCCGACGAGGTGGACTACGAGATCTTCGGCGAGGACATGCAGTACGTCGAGATCGAGCTGGACCCCGGCGAGTCCGTTGTAGCCGAGGCCGGCGCCATGATGTACATGGAGGACGGCATCGAGATGGAGACCATCTTCGGCGACGGATCCGCCTCGAAAAAGGGTGGCCTGATGGACGCCCTCATGGGCGCCGGCAAGCGGCTGCTGACCGGCGAGAGCCTCTTCATGACCCTCTTCGGTCACCGGGGCTCGGGCAAGCGCCACGTGGCGTTCGCCGCGCCCTATCCCGGCACGATCCTCCCCATGAATCTGGGGGAGATGGGCGGCACCCTGATCTGCCAGAAGGACGCCTTCCTCTGCGCCGCCAAGGGAGTGTCCATCGGCATCGCCTTCCAGAAGAAGATCGGCGTCGGGCTGTTCGGTGGCGAGGGTTTCATCATGCAGAAGCTCGAGGGGGACGGCTACGCCTTCGTCCACGCCGGCGGCACCCTGGTGCAGAAGGAGCTCGGCCCCGGCGAGACCCTTCGCGTGGACACGGGCTGCATCGTCGCCCTGATGCCCGCCTGTCTACTATACACATCTTTCGAGA
>CAZXNA010000109.1:0-10983 GCA_964641295.1 uncultured Thermoanaerobaculia bacterium | reverse complement strand
GGGGAGGGGGGGTAACCATGGTGAACAAGGCCATGATGGTCTTCCTCCTGGTTCCCATGGGCATAGCCCGGGCCTTGGCCGCCCGGTCGGGTTGCCAGCGGACGGTCGGGAGCAGCACGGGAGCCCTCGTGGCACGGACAGGGACCGATGGAAAGGTCCGGTCGCACCTCGCCGGTGACCCTCGGGTCCACGGGGCGAAGCAGGACCGGGGTTCCGATGGGTCGGGTGGATGCCCGCGGTGAGATCCGAGATCACGTGGCGGTGTGGATCTTCCGGAATGATGCCCGCGGCAAGGCCCGCAGCAGGGAGGGCAAGCTGCCGGGGTGGTTCGAGCGCCACGCCTGCAGCTGGGCGGGTTGGCGTCCGGCTTCCTGATCCTTCTTGGGGGAATGTGACACGGCGACAAGAAGAAACGGGGCGGCCCTGGGCCGCCCCGTGTGATTCGATGGAACCGTTTCCTCAATTGGTCGGCTCGGAGGAGTCCTCCTTACGGACGCGGACCTGGGACAGCTGTTTGTAGACGTCGTAGCGCGCCTTGGCGTACCGGTCGGCCTGCTTCAGGAGCTCCTTGGCGTTCTCCGGGTTGGTCTTGGAGACCATGTGGAACCGGGCCTCGAGCTTGGCCAGCTCTTCGACATTGACCGTGGGCGGCTTGGAGTCCAGCTTGAGGGGGGGCTCACCCATGGCGGTGCGGCGCGGGTCGAAGCGGTAGAGGGGCCACATGCCGGAGTTCACTGCCAGCTCCTGGTGGGTCAGCCCATCCTCCATCCCGTACCCGTGGGCGATGCAGTGGGAGTAAGCGATGATGAGGGAGGTGCCGGGATAGGACTCCGCCTCGGTGAAGGCCTGGACCGTCTGGCGGTCCTTGGAACCGAAGGCCACCTGGGCCACGTAGACGTGCCCGTAGGTCATGGCCATCATGCCCAGGTCCTTGGCGGCGATGGGCTTGCCGGCGTAGGCGAACTTGGCCGCGGCCGCCAGCGGCGTGGCCTTGGAGGCCTGACCGCCGGTGTTGGAGTAGACGGCCGTGTCCAGGACCAGGATGTTGACATTGCGGTTCAGGGCGAGGACATGGTCGAGGCCACCGTAGCCGATGTCGTAGGCCCAGCCGTCGCCTCCGACGATCCAGACGCTTTTCTTGACCAGGTAGTCGGCCACCACATCCAGATGAAGGGCGTCCGGGTGGTCGATCCCTGCGAGCTTCTGACGGAGGGCCGCCACGCGTTCCCGCTGGGCGGCGATTCCGGCCTCGGTGCCCTGGTCCGCCGTCAGCAGGGCGGTCACCAGCTCGTCACCGATCTGGCTGCTCAGTCGCCGGAGCAGCTCGCGGGCGTACTCGTTGGCGTGGTCGATGGCCAGCCGGAAGCCCAGGCCGAACTCGGCGTTGTCCTCGAAGAGGGAGTTGGACCAGGCCGGGCCACGGCCCTCGGCGTTCACCGCGAAGGGCGTTGTGGGGAGGTTGCCGCCGTAGATGGAGGAGCACCCGGTGGCGTTACCGATGATCGCCCGGTCACCGAAGAGCTGGGTCATCAGCTTGATGTAGGGCGTTTCGCCGCAACCGAGGCAGGCACCGGAATACTCGAAGAGGGGCTTGAGGAACTGGGAGGTCTTCACGTCCAGCTTGGTGATCCTGGTACGGTCCACCTCGGGGAGGTCGAGGAAGAACGCGTAGTTCTCACGCTCGGGCTCCCGAAGGGGCATCTGAGGATGCATGTCCAGGGCCTTGTGGTCGGGGTTCTTCTTGTCCTTTGCGGGACAGACCTTGACGCAAAGGGTGCAGCCGGTGCAGTCCTCCGGAGCCACCTGGATGGTGTACTTCATGCCCTTGAAGTCGGGGGCCCTGTAATCCGCGGACTTGAAGGTCTCCGGGGCGTTCTCCAGGAGCTCGGGATCGTAGACCTTGGCGCGGATGGCCGCATGGGGGCAGACCATCGCACACTTGTTGCACTGGATGCAGAGCTCCTCGTCCCAGACGGGGATCTCCAGGGCGATGTTGCGCTTTTCCCACTGGGTCGTGGCGGAGGGCCAGGTGCCGTCGGGCGGGAAGGCGCTGACCGGCAGGAGGTCGCCCTTGCCCGCGATCATGACGGCCGTCACCTTCTTGACGAAATCGGGCGCCTCGTCCGGCACGATGGGCGGCCGGTGCCGCGTGGAGGTGACCTTGCCCGGCACCTTGACCTCGTGGAGGTTGGCCAGGGAGTTGTCGACAGCCTTGAAGTTGAGCTGGACGATCTTGTCACCCTTGACACCGTAGGTCTTCTTGATCGCCTCCTTGATCTTGGAGATGGCCTCGTCGCGGGGCAGCACGCCCGAGATGGCAAAGAAGCAGGTTTGCATGATCGTGTTGATCCTGAGGCCCATGCCCGATTCCTTGGCCACCGAGTAGGCGTCGATGACGTAGAGCTTCAGGTTCTTCTCTAGGATCTGCTCCTGGACCTCCACGGGGAACTGATCCCAGACCTCGTCGGGGCCGAAGGGTGAGTTCACCAGGAAGACGGCGCCCGGCTCGGCCTGCTCGAGGATGTCATACTTGTCCAGGAAGACCCACTGGTGACACGCCACGAAGTTGGCCTTCTTGATGAGATAGGAGGACCGGATGGGCCTGGGCCCGAAGCGGAGGTGGGAGATGGTAATGGCGCCGGCCTTCTTGGAGTCGTAGACGAAGTACCCCTGGGCCCAGTTTTCGGTCTCCTCACCGATGATCTTGATGGAGTTCTTGTTGGCGCCCACCGTGCCGTCGGAGCCCAGGCCCCAGAACACCGCCCGGGTGACGTCATCGGGCTCGATGTTGAAATCCTCGTTCTGGGGGAGGGAGGTGAAGGTGACGTCGTCCACGATACCCACGGTGAAGTGGTTCTTGGGCGTGTCCTTGGCCAGCTCGTCGAAGACACCCTTGATCATGCCGGCGTTGAACTCCTTGGAAGAGAGGCCGTACCGGCCGCCGACAACGCGGGGCTCCACCTCGAACTCGCTGATGCCGTCCATCCGCGCCTCGGCGAGCGCCGTAACGACGTCCACGTAGAGCGGCTCGCCCTTGGCGCCGGGCTCCTTGGTGCGGTCGAGGACGGCGATCTTCCGGACGGTCTTCGGCAGGGCCGCCAGCAGATGCTTCGTCGAGAAGGGGCGGTAGAGCCGGACCTTGACGACGCCGATCTTCTCGCCACGGGCCGTGGCCCACTCCACGTACTCGTGGACGGCATCGGCGCCGGAACCCATGAGGACGACCACACGCTCCGCCTCGGGGTCGCCCACGTAGTCGAACAGGCGGTAGGAGCGGCCGGTGAGGCCCGCGAACCGGTCCATGATCTCCTGCACGATGCCGGGGCAATCGTCATAGTAGGTGTTGATGGCTTCGCGCGCCTGGAAGAAGGCGTCGGGGTTCTGGGCCGTTCCACGGATGGCCGGATGGTCGGGGGAGAGGGCGCGCCGGCGGTGGGCCCGGACCAGCTCCTCATCGATCATGAAGTGGAGGTCGTCGTCGGTCAGCTCCTCGATCTTCGAGACCTCGTGGGAGGTCCGGAAGCCGTCGAAGAAGTGGAGGAAGGGGATCCGGCTCTTCAGTGTCGCCGCCTGGGCGATGCAGGCGAAGTCGTGGGCCTCCTGTACGGAGTTGGAGGCCAGCATGGCGAAGCCCGTGGCCCGGCAGTCGTAAATGTCGGAGTGGTCGCCGAAGATGGACAGGGCGTGGGTGGCGACGGTCCGAGCGGAGACGTGGAACACCGTCGAGGTCAGCTCGCCGGCGATCTTGTGCATGTTGGGTATCATCAGGAGCAGGCCCTGGGAGGCCGTGAAGGTCGTCGTCAGGGCACCGGCCTGCAGGGAACCGTGAACGGCGCCGGAGGCCCCCCCCTCGGACTGCATTTCCACGACCTGAGGTACCGTGCCGAAGATGTTCTTGCGTCCCTGGGCCGACCACTCGTCGGCGTGCTCTCCCATGGGGGAAGATGGGGTGATCGGGTAGATGGTGCAGACCTCGTTGAGGCGGTGCGCTACCGAGGCCGTCGCCTCGTTTCCGTCAATGGTTACCATGCGTCGTTGCGTCATTTCTGTCCTCCAGATAGCCCAGCGGCCTGGGCAGGTTTCTGCTACGGCGCCCGGGCGGGGGTGCCGCAGGCGAACGAACGGCCTCAGCATACGCCGGGGCGGCCTATCCTGCAAGACGGATCTGAGAACGGTTTCCACTCCGAATCAACCTGGTGAGGCCCCTGCCGTTGCAGGTTGACCGGCTGCGATCTTGGCTGCTTCCGGTTGGCTGCAGCCGGCGGTTCAGCTGCGGCTCGGTCCGATGACGGTGGGCCCGCGGTGGGGCGCCGGTTCGGGAACTCCGCGCTGCTCGTTGAGGTCGATGCGGCCGTTGCCCTGGAGCTTGAGGCCGGAGGTCCCCCAGCGGCGGACCACGTAGAGCGTGCCCTTCATGGCGTAATCGACGATTCCCGTGTCCAGGATTGGCTTGATGCGCGTCAGAATGGCCACGTTGTTGACATGGATCGTCAGGGCCGTCGTCGCCGAACCGAGGGCGGGGATCTCGAGGATCTCGGGGCTTGTGCCGGTGCCGATCTTGACGCCACCGAGGTAGAGTTTGACGGCCATTCCCTTGGCCTGCAGGGGGTCCGGCCGGACGTTGGTGATGCGGACCGTCGCCTTGAAGGTGGTCTCGAACATGGTGGCGTCGACCACCTCGAGGTTCGTAAGGGTCACCTGGGGAGGCTCACCACCCATGGAGGCGCAGCCCGCCACGAGGACGGCCAGCAGAAAGAGGACGGCCAGCGTTCCCCGACGGCGGGAGGGGAGGGAACGGGATCGGGATTGTGAAACGAACTGGCCGGACATGGCGCCTCCAGGGGTTGGGGTCCTGGTCAACGGTAGCACAAGGATGGTTCCACCGGCACACGGCCGCGGCCCCCCTTTGAACGGGAAGGGACCGGGTAGAGGCGTCCTCCCGGCGGAAGCGGGTTCGCCCATCTCCGGTCGCCCCCATCGATGGTGGACACCCACGGCGGGTGATTCCGGCCGGCGGGATACCGGACGCCGGAGCGACAGAGCAGGTGCCGCCGATCGAAGCGCATCCCCAGCAGAACGGTTCGAGATGGAGCTCCAAGAACCCAAACGCTACGCAGGTTGCCCCCAAGCGCGCCAGGACAGCGGACCTCTCCTCAATCCGTGCCAACCCGTGAGACCCGTGGCTTGTCTTCTCTTCTCCCGAGCCGCTTACTTGGGTTTCTTGGCGCTCTGGGTCACCTTGAACGGCAGGTTGTAGGCGACCCCATCGGCATTGAGGACCAGGGTCCAGGCGCCCTGGGAGATACCCCCCGGAACCTTGAAGACGAAGAAGCCATAGCAAACACGGCTGTTGTTGATCTCCACTGACTGGAACATGGTGGCGATCATGGGCTGGTCACCGTAACCGGTGATGCACCTCTGGCGGCCCGAGCGGAAGTAGTCCAGGGGGAAGCCGATGCGGAGGGCCTGGCTCGCCAGCCGACGGAGCGTGCTCTGGGCGGCGATGACCTCCTGATCCGCGGGCAGTGCGACGGTGGTTCCGTCGGGGGCCACCAGGTGGAGGTCGTTCCGGCTGATGGCGACATTCTTCCGAGTGGCGCCGGTCATGGCCAGGCCCAGGAGCATCCACTCCTCACCGACCTCACGGTCGGCGAACTGGTAGCCCAGGACCACCTCGATCCCGGGCCCCTTGGCACGGACCGTGTACTTTCCGGGGTTATCGATTGTGACGGCCGGCTTGTCGGCGGCGGCGGCCGTGTCCGCCAGTGCGATGAAGACGAGGGCTACGCCCAGGAACAGGGTGATGGCTCTCCGGATCATGGTGACCTCCTTGAAGTCAGTGCCACTTCCGGGTCAATCCCGGAGGAAATGGCAGTTGTACCCGTTGGGGTGTTTCTCCAGGTAGTCCTGGTGGTACTCCTCGGCCTTCCAGAAGATCGAGAAGGGAGCGATCTCGGTAACGACGGGATGTCTCCACGCCCCCGAGCGATCGATCTCCGTACGAACCCGTTCGGCGATCTCGCGCTGGCGCTCCGTCAGGTAGAAGATGGCCGAGCGGTACTGGGTGCCCACGTCGGCATGCTGGCGGTTCCTCGTCGTTGGATCGTGGAGCCGGAAGAAGTGGCGCAGCACCTCCTCGTAGCTGACGACGGCGGGATCGAAGACGATCCGCACGGCCTCCGCGTGGCCAGTTCTCCCCGTGCAGACCTGTTTGTAGCTGGGTTTGCTGGTCGTTCCGCCCGTGTACCCGACATCCGTCGACAGGACGCCGTCCAGCTGGCGCATCAGGTGCTCCACCCCCCAGAAACATCCCCCGGCGACCACGGCCGTCTCGGTCTCTGTTCCGGAGGCAACGGAATCCTCGGGTTGGATTGTGATGCCCGCCTCTTCAAAGAGGGCCACGTAGTCGCCGTAACCCTCGGCTTCCAGCCGGTTGACCGGGATGAACCGCAGGGCGGCCGAGTTGATGCAGTACCGGAGCCCCTCCGGTCCGGGACCGTCGGGGAAGACGTGGCCCAGGTGGGAATCGGCGCCGGCCGACCGGACCTCGGTCCGGGTCATGCCCAGGCTCCGGTCCTTCCGTTCGGTCACGGCGGCCGGCTCCAGGGGCCGGGTGAAACTGGGCCAGCCCGAGCCCGAGTCGTACTTGTCCAGGGAGGAGAAGAGGGGCTTCCTGCTGACCACGTCCACGTAGATCCCCGGCTCGTGGTTGTTCCAGTAAGCGTTGTTGAACGGTGGCTCGGTGCCGCACCGCTGGGTCACCTCGTACTGCTCGGAGGTCAGGTGGCGACGGAGCTCGGTGTCTGCAGGCTTCTTCTCGGTGGGCATGCTTTCCTCCCGGGCCGCCGCGGTGTCAGGGAGGGCTCCCCCGGAGGCGCTCACGGACCGGCTGCACGCTGCCGCCGGCAGCGACAGCAGTATCGCCAGTCCCATGAGCAGGGCGGAGGTCGAGGATTTTCTCACTGTCCCTTCCTTTCACAATCCCACAACGTCGCGCGGGCGAGGCGATGGAGTTCAGGACAGATAACAGGCGCAGAACCCCGGTTGTTCCACCTCCATGACGCACCCCGAGATCTGGCGCCACGTGTGCCAGCTCCTTGGGCCCTGATTCCGCCTCGTGTGTCTCCGATGAAGGAGCGGATCAGGGCGTGGGCGGGCAGCGGTCCTTCCAGGGCCGGGCGGCTTCCAGCTGGGACGCCAGACGCAGCAGGGTCGCCTCGGAACCGAAGCGGCCGGCGAACTGAACGCCGATGGGAAGGCCGTCGGTCCCCTGGTGGAGGGGAACGGACATGGCCGGCTGGCCGGTCATGTTGAAGAGCATGGTGTTGGCGGTGCGTTCCAGGGCCGAGGAGGCCAGCTCGTCCAGGGCTGCGTCGAGGAGCTTACCGACGGGTACCGTCCGCAGGAAGGCCAGCTGGGCCCGCTGGCCCCGGGTCAGGGCGGCGGCGCCGATCTTCTGGGGCGGCCAGGCCAGGGTCGAGGTGATCAGGATGTCGTAACTGTCAAAGAAGGCTGCGATCCGGCGCCACGCCAGGTGGCGGGCCTCGAGGGCGTCGATCAGGTCGTGGGCCGACATCTTCCTGCCGATGAGTCCGAGCATCCAGGTCTCGGGCTCGAAATCGTTGGGAGAGGCCTTGCGCCCCATGATCTCCTCGCCCCGGGAGATATCGAGGGCCACGGAGGCGGCGACGACGCTGAGGTAGCTCCGGACCATGAGCTCTCTGTCGAAGGCTGGTACGGCCTCTTCCACCTGGTGCCCCAGGTCCCGGCACAGTGCGGCGGCGCGACGCACGGCCTCTTGGCAATCGGGATGAACGGTCTCACCCAACAGACTGCCGGTGAAGAAGGCGATGCGGAGGGTGCCCGGGTCACGGCCCACTTCCTCGAGGAACGGGCGTTCCACGGGAGGGGGGAAGTAGGGGGCTCCCAGGTCGGGTCCGTGGGTGGCGTCCAGGAGAGCGGCGCTGTCCCGGACGCTCCAGCTAAGGAAGCCGTCGGAGTCGAATCCGCACCAGCTCTCGCCCGTGTCGGGTCCCGTCGGAATGCGGCCCCGCGTCGGCTTGAGACCGAAAAGGCCGCAACAGGAGGCGGGGATCCGGATGGAGCCGCCGCCGTCGCCGCCATGACCGACGGGAGTCATGCCGGAGGCCACGGCCGCCGCCGAGCCGCCGCTGGAGCCGCCGGGGGTGTGCTCCGGGTTCCACGGGTTGCGGGTGGGCCCGTAGAGGGCGGGCTCGGTGATGCCCATGATTCCCAGCTCGGGGCAGTTGGTCTTGCCGATGAAGATGAGGCCGGCCCGTTTGAGGCGTGTGACGACCTCACTGTCGTGGTCGGGCACGTAGCTCTGCAAGAAACGGCAGGCCGAGGTCAGGGGCTCGCCGGCCAACGCGGCGTGGAGGTCCTTGAGGACCAGCGGCACACCGGCCAGAGGGCCGTCTGGGAGCTGGCGTCGAGCGGCTTCACGGGCCCGCTCGAACATGGGATGGATGACGGCGTTCAGCGTGGGGTTGCGGGCCTCCACGCGGGCAATGGCGGCCTCCACGAGCTCCACCGCTTGCACCTCGCCGCGGCGCACCAGCTCGGCCAACCCAAGGGCATCGTAGCGTTCGAATTCGGGGAATGGATCCATGTCTCCTCCTGTATCCACCGGTTCCGGACAGCTCCTCAATCGTCGAACACGGCGTGCGGGCCGGTACGTTCGGCCAGCCGGACGATGCGGCGGCCCGTCCAGTCGACGACGACGACGGTGGCCGTGGGCACGAAGCGGTCCAGACCGAGATCCTGGGTCAGGGCGCGGATGACGCCCCCGTGGACGAACAGCAGGTGCCGCCCGGGGGGGAGTTGTTCCACGAACTCGACAATCCGGCTCCGGAAAGCCTCGAGGGACTCACCACCCGGGAGATCGAAGTGGCGGAACTCCATGACCTCACAGGCCACCTGGGGATCGACCTCGGTGAAGGGCCGTTCCTCGAGCTCGCCGAAGTTGATCTCGCGGAGGCGTGGATCCTGGGCTGGTTCTCCCCAGGCCAGGCGGGCGCTTTCCACGGCCCGGCTCAGGTCGGAAGACCAGACGCCGTCGAAGCGTTGTTCCTGGAGAAAGCCGTTCAGCTGGCGGATCTCCTCGCGTCCGCGTTCGGTCAGGGGCGGATCGGACCAGCCGGCGACCTCGTGGGCCACGCTGCGGGTTGTCTCACCGTGCCGGACAAGCCAGAGTTCGAGGGAAGGGACGGAGCGCACCATCCCGAGCAGTCTACACCGGACCGTGCTCATCCGGTGAATATGGGGGATACTGTTCTGATGAAGGTTGTCGTTGCCATGTCGGGAGGACTGGACTCCTCCGTGGCCGCCCTCCGTTTGGTGGAGGCCGGCCACGAGGTGATCGGTGTGCTCTTCCGGCTGTGGGATCCACTGGCCGGGGCCGCCTCCCGTTGTTGCTCGGACGAGGATGTGCAGGATGCACAGAACGTGGCGGCAGCCCTGGGCATACGCCTTCGCGAGGAGTGCACCACCCGCCGGTTCTTCGACGAGATCTTCATGGGTTCCCTGAAACAGTACGCCCGGGGCCTGACGCCGAATCCTTGTGTGGTGTGCAACGAGAGAATCAAGTTCGCAGAGCTCGAGGCGGTTGCCCGGGAAGAGGGCGCGGATGCCGTGGCAACCGGGCACTATGCGAGGGTCGAGCGGGGGGAGGACGGCGCCGTTCACCTGTTGCGGGCAGTCGATCCGGCCAAGGATCAGAGCTACTTTCTCTATCGGGTGCCGCTCCGGATTCTCGCCCGCCTGATCCTTCCCGTCGGTGCGTTGGCAAAGGACGAGGTGCGGCGGCTGGCCGTCGAAGCGGGGCTTCCCGTGGCCGCCAAGGGCGAGAGTCAGGAGCTCTGCTTCGTTCCGCAGGGGACCTCCTACGCTCAGCTGGTGGAGGGCTGGGTACCGGGGAGCATCCGGCCGGGGAAGATCGTCGACCGGGAGGGCCGCGTCCTGGGCCGCCACGGGGGCGTGCACCGCTTCACGGTGGGCCAGCGGCGGGGGCTCGGCATTGCGGCGGAGCGGCCCCTCTACGTCCTCGCCCTGGAGGCGTCCACCGGACGGGTTGTCGTCGGCCCCAGGGAGGAGTTGGAGGTTCCGGCAATATCCGTGGAGGACGCCGTCTGGATTGCGGGGGAGCCCCCGGCAAGACGCTTCCGGTGCACCGTGCGGATCCGGTCGAGGCACGCGGGAGTGACGGCGTCGGTGGAAGTGGGGTCCGGGACGGTCCATGTCCTGCCGGAAGAGCCCCTGATGGCGCCCGCACCCGGCCAGGCCGCCGTCTTCTACCATGGCGACGAGGTGCTGGGCGGCGGGTTCATCGCACGGGACCGTCAGCAGTCGGGTTCCAGCTCCTGGGAATGAGTGCGAGCGGGCTTCACCACAGGGTCCATCAGCACGATCGTACGCCCGCTCCGTTTCACTCACGATCCTTGTCCACCACCGGCAGCTGACAGCCGATACCCAACAGCTCGACGATCCGGCACATGGGCCGACAGGCGCGGTATGCTGGTGACGGAGGAGGCGGGATGCAGCGGATTGGTCGGCACTCGGACCGCGTGAAGGAGCTGCGCCGCTCGGTCAGAAGGCGGCCGCCGGGACTCGTCGTCGTCGACGGGCTGCGGCTGGTGAAGGACCTGATCCGTTGGCAGGTGCCGATCCGCGACCTCTACGTCTCGGAGGAGCTGGCCGAGCAGGGTGCCGGAGTGGATCTCTGTCTTGCCGCCGAGAGCAGCTGGGTCCTGGCGGACTCCGTACTGGAGGAGATCGCGCCGACCCGAAGCCCCCAGGGTGTGCTGGCCGTGGTCGACGAGCCGCCGGTTGAGCCGTGGCCGGGCGATCGTGGCGTCGCGCTGCTGCTGGAGGGTGTTCAGGATCCCGGCAACCTGGGAGCCATCGTTCGATCGGCGGCGGCCCTCGGCGCCGAGGCCGTGTTGCTGGCGCCGGGGTGCGCCGACC
>CAZXNA010000108.1:0-11014 GCA_964641295.1 uncultured Thermoanaerobaculia bacterium | reverse complement strand
CTCGTAGGGAAGCAGGGGAGAGGGGGAGCGACGGGTTATGGGAAGAGGTGGGGGTGGGGGAGTGTTGCTCAGCGGGAAGAGGGGGAAATGATGGGTTCGATCCTGGTGGATTCCCACGCACATCTCAACATGTACGAGACCGGAGAACTGCCCGGCGTGCTGGAGCGGGCGGTGTCCGCCGGCGTCGGCGGCATTGTCGTGCCGGCAACGGGCCCGGGCGACATGGAGACCGTCGCCTCCCTGGTGGGAGACCACCGGGAGCGGCTGGCCGGCGCCGTCGGTGTCCATCCACATGAGGCCGACTCGTTGACCGACGAGGTGAAGGGACGGCTGGAAGGGCTCCTCCAGGCCGACGGCATCGTCGCCATCGGGGAGATCGGCCTGGACTACCACTACATGAACTCGCCCAGGGAGGACCAGATCCGTGCCCTGGAATGGCAGCTCGATCTGGCCGTGAGGGCGGGCATACCGGTCATTCTCCACAATCGGGAGTCCTGGGAGGACATGGAGCCCATCCTGGCCTCCAGGGCCGGCGCCTTGCGGGGGGTGTGCCATTCCTTCTCCGAGGGAGAGGCGGCGACCCGTCGGGTTGTCGAGATGGGGCTCTTCGTGGGAATCTCCGGGATGGTCACCTTCCGCCGTGCGGACAACGTCCGGGAGGTGGTCCGCGCCGCCGGTATGGACAGCATTCTCGTGGAAACGGACAGCCCCTACCTTGCGCCGGTGCCCCACAGGGGACGGCGGAACGAACCGGCATGGGTGGCCCACGTGGCCCATGCCGTCGCCGTTGAGCTCGGCCTCCCGATGGAGGAGGTGGCCTCCCGGGCGGCCGCCTCGACCAGGGAGCTGTTCGCCCTGCCGGACGGCTGGGGTGCGTCGTGAGGACCGTCCCCTGCCCCCCCCTGGGAACCGAGGTCGGTCTTCCCGACCGGGTGGAGCGGATCGTCTCCCTCTCGCCGAGCGTGACGGACTGTGTCGTCCAGCTGGGCCTCCAGGATCGCCTCGTGGGACGCTCGGCGTGGTGCTGGCGGCCCGAAGGTATCGATCGAGTGCCCGTCGTCGGCTCCTATACCGAGATTCGGCACGAGGTGCTTCGGGAGCTGGAAGCCGACTTGATTCTGACGACCTCGGGCGTCCAGGAAGCCCTGGCACGGGAGTTGGCCAGGGCGGGCGAACCCGTGTACGTCGTTCCCCTGCCCTCCACGCCCTGGGGGATTCTGGAGAACCTCGCCATCGTGGCCGTGGCCGCCGGCGAGCCGGAGGCGGCGGAGCCACCCCTGGAGCGGCTCCACGCCCGGCTGGAGGCCCTGCGCGGCATTCTGGAGCCCAGGACAGTCTACGTGGAGATCGACCTGGGCGGACCCATCACCATGGGCACGGGCTCCTACGCCTACTGGGCCCTGAGATGGATGGGCCTTGCGCCCCTCGTTCCGCCGGGAGGGATGGCATGGTCGACACCCGGGGACGGCTGGCTCGAGGCCCTGCGTCCCCAGGTCATCGTCTACGATCCGCAGCCGCGAAAGGGAGAGACGGCGGAGGCGGTGCGTCGGCGTCTTCTCGATCGGGGTCTCGGGGAGTGGTTCGCGTACGATCCCGTCCTCGTCGTCACGGAGGGGGACGTCATCGCCCACTACGGTCCATGGCTGATCGAGGAGGGGCTTCCCGCGCTCGCCGCATTGCTCGAGGGTTAGCCCGGACCGTTCATGAGGGTTCGTCGCCAGGGGTGGGGTTGCGGTGTCTGGCGGCGCGGGCTCGTCCGATCGCTCGACCCGCCACCAGCCCGCGCCGCCCGCTGCACGGCCCCGGGCGTCACGGCCCGGCACCCCTCCGGGCCGGGGGCGTGTTGCCATCCTTGGGAGAGCCTGACCATGCGCGGCGCCTCGCGCCCTTCGCCGCGAACTCTCCTGGATGATCCAGGCTCGCCGGCGGATCAGCTCCGTGTACGGCGGGGCCGTCCGGGACGACGCCGGACCGAGGTCATGCTGATGATGATCAACCCGTCGGCCTCGTCGTACGAGGCGTCGAGCCGTTTCGGAGCGTTCAACGGGATGCTGAACTGATCGAAGAAACCGGGCGCCTTGAGGCTGACGGAACGGCGCCGGCGTGAAAGGGGAATGGCACCCTCTTCGTCGCCGTTCTTGATGACCTTGACGCCGATCCGTTTCTTCGATTTGTCAAAAAACAGCACGGCGTGTGTGGCATCGAAGAGTCCAAAACTTTCAACGGCCTGGGCGTCGAAAGAGATCAGACCGCTGGGTCGAATTGTCGCCTTGGGCCGCGCAGTTTTTGTCGTCGTCGGGATGAATTTTTCAAACGGCATGAGGCACCTCCGAATGTTGGGAAATCATACTAATAGTTTCTTTTCCGAAAGTCAACGGAAAACATGGGACAGCGGCTCCCTACAAGACCGGGAGTTGCCGAGAAGGTATTCCAGGATGTGATCAGAAACGATCCTGGGAATTCCAATCCAGCAAGAAGGTCCGGTGTGCTGATGATGTCTTCAAATGCATGAATGTCATTGAGAACACGTGGGTTCCCGGCAGCGCATGGAGGATGTGTCTCATGGTGGATGGGCGGATCTGGCTGCACTGTTTCGAGCTGTTCGCGGGCCTGCCAGCTCTGCTGCCGGGGCGGGATCTGCCGGTCGAGGTCCACAAGGAGTGGCGGTCGAGCTACACTGAGACCGGAGATGAAGGAGGGGCCAGTGACCCAGCAGATCGTGATCGATGCCAGAGCTCTCCGGCACAACCTCCAGGTTCTCCGGGGCGTCCTGTCGCCCGAGACCCGGCTGGCGGCCGTCGTCAAGGCCAACGCCTACGGCCACGGGCTGGCCCAGGTTGCTCCGGTGGTGGCCGGGGAGGTGGAGTGGCTGGCGGTCCATTCGCCTCGTGAGCTGCACGAGATCCGTCGGCTTGGCCTGGACGCGACGGTTCTCGTCATGGGCTTTGCCACCCCCCAGGAGCTGCGTTTGATGGACGACCGTTCCCACCTCCTGGTCTCGACGGAGGAGACCCTTCACTGGCTGGGCGAGCTCCGCCGACGTGGGGGCCCCAACGTTCCCGTGCATCTCAAGGTCGAGACGGGAACGAACCGGCAGGGTGTTCGAATCGGGGAGATTGCGGCCATGGGCCGCGTTGCGGCGAAAGAGGGCCTGGAGATCGTGGGCATGGCCATGCACTTCGCCAACATCGAGGACACACTGGATCCGACCTTCGCCATGCAACAGCTCGAGACCTTCCACCGTGCCCTCGAGACGGCGGAGGAGGCCCTTGGCGGCAGGCCCAGATGGGTCCATGCGGCATGCTCGGCGGCCGCCCTGTTGGTCCGGGAGGCCGATTTCGACGTGGCCCGGGTGGGGATCTCCATGTACGGGCACTGGCCCTCGCGGGAGACGCAGCTGGCGTGGCAGCTGGAGCACGGGAGGAAAGCGCTCGGTCTGAAGCCCGTGCTTGGCTGGACGACGGTCATCGGCCAGCTCAAGACGGTCCCGGCCGGCGAGACGGTGGGCTACGGCCGGACGTGGACGGCGCTCCGCCGGACGCGCCTGGCGATCCTGCCCACCGGCTACGCCGACGGCTACCCCAGGGCCCTGGGAAACCGGGCGCGGGTCCTGGTGCGGGGGGTGCCGGCTCCCGTGGTCGGGCGCGTCTGCATGAACATCACCATGGTGGACGTCACGGACGTTCCCGACGTTGCCGTCGGGGACTCCGTCACCCTGATCGGACGGGACGGCGGCATGGCGATCACCGTCGAGGAGCTGGCCTCCCACTGCGGCACCATCAACTACGAGATCCTGGCACGCCTCTCTCCGGCGATTCCCAGGCGCCTGGAGGACCCTGCGTGAGACGGTGGGACGCTGGCTTCGGTGAGGTCCCGTGTGGGGTCCGCGGTATGCTCGTCGGGTGATGGTGGCTCCCATTCCTCCCTCCGTGGCGTGGCCGCGTTCGGCCAGCGTCATCATTCCGACCCATAACCGCCTGGAGCAGCTCCGGCGGGTCGTCGCCGCCGTGGCGGCCCAGGAACGCCCGTGGAAGCTGGAGCTGGACGTGGTTGTGGTCGATGACGGCTCCACCGACGCCACCTGGGAGTGGCTGCGCGGGCGGCCACACGGGATCCGTCCCCACCGGCAGGAGAACGCCGGCCCGGCCCGGGCGCGCAACCGGGGTGTCCAGGCAGCAACCGGCGAGATCGTGCTGTTTCTCGGGGACGACACGGTTCCCGAGCCCGGATGGCTGGCGGCCCACCTGGAAGCCCACCGGGTCCTCGGCCACGAGCGGCCCCTGGCGGTCCTTGGCTACACGGGCTTCCCCTCGGGGGAGGACGGCCCTTTCTCGCGGTGGATCAACGAGTTCGGCGCCCAGTTCGGTTACCTGTTGATCGACGATGCGGCCGATGTGCCCTTCAACTTTTTCTACACCTCCAACGTCAGCCTGGGCCGGGCCTTCTTCCTGGAGCTCGGCGGCTTCCGTGAGGACTTCCCGGCCGCCGCGTGGGAGGACATCGAGCTGGCCTACAGGGCCGTCGAGCGGGGGATGCGCTTCATCTACCGGCCGGTGGCCAGAACGGTCCACTACCACTCCATGGATCCCGGGACCTTCCGGAGGCGCCAGGAGATCTCGGGGCGGTCGGCCGCCATCTTCGCGGCCCTTCATCCGGAGCTCGCCGGGTTCCTCGGCTTGCCGGAGTCCGGCAACACCCCCGCCCGGCGGCCGGGACGCCTCCAGGTGGAGTTGTGGACCTTCCTGGCCCGCCTGGCCGACGCTCTCCCCGGGATCGTGCCCACACGCGTCATGGAGCGGGCGCTCCGGTCGGCCTACCAACGGGGGTTGCGCGCCGGGAGAACCGCCGGCACGTGAATCCGTCGGTCAGGGGGCGTTCGACTTCGTTCTTTCAGGCCCCGGCCGGTGGAGGCGCACCATCAGCAGGCAGGCGGTCCCCCTTTGCAGGGCGGGGGGGAGGGGCTCCGGCGCCGTGCCGAATTCGAGGCTTGCCGTGGCTCCCGGGAAACGCCAGTCGAGGACCAGGCTTCCCTCGGCTCCGGAGCTGCTCGACGCCGGCGAACCCAGCTTGACCATGGCCTGGGCCGGTGTCGAGCGCCAGTCGAGGCCGGAGGCGGCCTCGAGGTCGTAGGGCGTGTACCGTAGAACGTGCTGGACGTTCACGAGGATCTCGTCGAGGCGGTCCCCGGCATCGAAGTGGAAGATCCACAGGACCTCGGGACCCGCCCTGGCCGTGATGACCGGGTCGGTTCCCAGACTGGCCGGAAGGTGGAAGGCTTCCATCACCCTGGACCTGGGATCTCCCAGGTTCGCGCCGCCCAGGGACCCGGCTTTCAGGTCCACGCGGAGGGGCCGGCGGTGGCGGTCGAGGATCGACCAGACTCCGGCGTCGGCCAGGAAGCTCCTTTCCCCCGGCAGGGTGATGGGCAGGTAGAGGTCCCGGGCTCCCGAGGCGAGGATGGCGTCGAAGATCTGGAGGGCCTCCTTCCGGCGGTCCGTGGCCCAGGCGGCCGCCTCCAGGTAGACCCCGATCTCCATCCGCCGGGGCTGGATCTTCAGTGCGGCCCGCAGGTGCCGGTATGACTCCGGGTAGCGGCCCATGTGGAAGAGGGCACGGCCGAGCTCCGCCTGGAGCTCGAACTGGCCGGCCGTGTCCAACTTGGCCACGGACTCCAGGGGGGCCAGCAGCTCGATGACCTTCTCGTAGCGGTGTGCGCGGGCCAGCTGTGCGGCACGCTCCAGGGTGGCCTTGACGCCCTCCTGGGCCAGGGCTGCGCTGGCGGCCAGAACGATGCCGGCGAGGCACATCATCGGTCTCCGGCGGATCATGGGGAAACGGTACCACGGAACGCCAGGGCGGCCTGTGAGCCGTTGGGTTACCATGACACCATGACGGGGCGAGACGACTATGGGACCGGCGGCATGAGCTTCAGGGCGCCGGAGAGGGGTTTGGACGAGGCGGTCATGGAGCGCCTCAGGGAGGACCTGGGCAACTGTCCCGACGTGGCCTTCGCCCACCTGGTGGAAAGCCATGTCGCCGGCCACGAGCCCACGTTGACCCTCTTCGTCTGGATCGTCCCCCAGGCCATGAGGTCCCTGCGCTCGGCGCTCAACCTCGTTTGCAGAACCGTCGGTGCCGGCCTTCCCGAAGATCGCTTCGTCGATGTCGTCATCCTCAACTCGGCGCCCGAGCTCCTGGCCGGAGTCGAGGCGGCGGGCTGCCTGCTGGTCGAACGAGATCCCCGGGAACGCGGACGTGCCCTGGAGGGCGCTCGGGCCGCGGCGGACGGTGCGCCCGAGGAAACCGGAGGCGGCGGGTGGTGGCCCTTCGGCCGCCGCTGAGTCCGTGCCCGATTCGTCAATCAGCGAAGCGTCGGCGCTGCTTCCCCACCCAGTCGGCGGAACGCAGGTACACGGGATCGAGGGCCTGGAGGCAGTAACCGGCGATCAGCTGGGAGGATCCGAAGCGGTAGACATTGATGGAGAGCTCGGGCGGGAGGAAGACCTGGATCTCGTCCACCAGACGGAGAAAATCCTCGGGCTTGTTGGAGAAGAGACCGCCACGGAGGGCGAGAACCAGGGCGATGCGCTCCTCGTCGTTCTCGGGCTGCAACCCGAAGATGTAGATGGCCTCCACCTGTCTGTGCCGCTCGGCCAGCTCCGTGACGCGTTCGAGAAAGGTCCCGGGGACCTCATCGGTCTCGAGCCGTCTGAGCTTGACCTCGGTTCCCGAATGGATCCGAATCTCGTCGACCACGTTCGCCTCCCGATGATCTACGTACCGATCCTACCGCGCCGGACCGCGAACGTCCAACGGAGTCAAGAGGAGAGCAGGGGAGAGGGGAGCTGGGGAGATGGAGAAGACCGCCGGTGGAGCCTGGAGCGCTCGTCTGGGAGCGCCGGCCTCCGGGCCAGCCTGGCGTGATCGGCGGCGTGCGTGGAGGCCGGTATGGCGGCGGAAATGGGCCGCCGCCGGCCCCCCCGTCGACGTGCCCCACTTCCTGGCACTCGCGTGGAGGAGACGATCTCGATCGTGAAACCTTTGGCCACGGGATGTCGTGCGGCGTGGAGGGTCCGGGTGCTACCATGGACGGACGGTGGAGGTACATTGGGGAAGAAGATCGTCATCATCGCGGCTCATGCCTTCGAGGCCCGTGCGGCGGCCAGCGTCGGCCGGCACGTGCAGAAGGAGCGTTGGGGACCGTGGATGCTCTACCAGGGCGAGATGTGGGAGCTTCCCATGGCCGTCATCCGTTCGGGGCCGGGGAAGACCGCTGCTGCCGCGGCGGCCCAGGCGGCCGTCCAGTACCTGGACCCCATGTTGTTGGCCTCCTTCGGCGCGGCCAGCAGCGTCGATCCCCGGGTCGAGCCGGGTACCGTCGTCGTCGCCCGCGAGGTCATCGATGTGGCGCTCCTGGCGCTGAGGGACTTGCCGGTCCACGTGCCCTCGCGGTTCACCCCGAACCCTCTCCTGGAGACCCACCTGCTCCAGGTGCCAGGCGTTTGCAGCGGAACGATCCTCAGCTGGGAGGGGAAGACCCGGGCCCCCTTCGCCCTACCGGCTCTGGATCCGCCGGCCGAGGGGCTCCTCGTGACCGATTGGGAGAGTGCGGCCATCGGTCTCGTGGCCGGCATGTGGGAGGTGCCGTGGGCGGCCCTGCGGGTGGTGGCGGACCACGGGGAGGACGATCGCCTGAGACGTCTTGCGATCATCGCGAAACGCCCCCTACAATGGGGTGCGGAAGTACTGCGGCGCGGCTGCCATGGGTTCGCCTTCGGCGACGCGACCACCCAGGAAGTCGATTCCCCCGGGGAGGGCTAATGAGACTGGAACGTGAGAGCGTTGATGGCGTCACCGTCGTGACCATCCATGGCGTGGTCAAGCTGGGGGACTCGGCGAAGGAGCTGGCAGCGCTCCTGGAGGAGCTCCTCTCGGCCGGAACGGATGCCGTGTTGCTGGACATGGAGGACATCGACTACTTGGATTCCACGGGCCTTGGAGAGCTGGTGGGCTACCTGCAACGCTTCGCCGACGCCGGGAGGCGCCTGGCCCTCCTGAACCCCCACACCCGAGTGGTCAACTTGCTCAAGCTGACCCGTCTGGATGAGGTCTTCACGATCTTCTCGGATCGGGGAGATGCCCTGAAAGCTCTCACCGGGTGAGGCGCGGAGGCGCGGAGGAAGGAAACGGACGGGCAGTCCTTTCCCACGTGATGAGCGGGAATGCCGAGTTGCCGTGCCGGGAGTGAAACGGGGGTGGAAGTCGTTGGTGCGAAAGGGGGGACTCGAACCCCCACGGCCTTGCGACCACAAGATCCTGAATCTTGCGCGTCTACCAATTCCGCCACTTTCGCACGCGGAGGCATACTAGCATTCCCGGTAGGCGTGTCAAGATGTCGGGTGTGATGTTGGGGTATGAGGGCGGAAACCCTGTGGATTGACGTGTGAGCAGCGACGAAGGAGGTCGATGTTGGGCCAGGACAGGAAGAAAGAGGGGGACAGCGGACGGCGTTCGAGGCCGGCCGGTTCTCCGGCCCCCGGGGCGGCCGTTGCCCCGGGCGCCGACGAGGTCGCCAAGCTGATCGAGTCGCGGCGCACCCGCGGCATGACCCTCAACCAGCTGGTTTCCCACTTCGCCGCCGCCTCCTCCCTGGACCGGGCCGAGCTGAGGCGCCGCCTCAGGAAGACGCTCCGACGGCTCGAGTCCGAGGGCCGGATCGTCCCGGGGCGGGGGAAGCGGTACTTCGGGCGGGAGATCTCCAACCTGGTCAAGGGGCGCCTGGAGGTCACCGTCGGCGGGGTGGCGACCGTTCAGCCCGAAGCTGCCGGACGGCCTCCCGTCGCCATCGGCAAGGCGGGCCTGCGCGGCGCCATGTCGGGCGACACGGTTCTCGTGCGCGTCGAGCATCCCAGACGGCGCGCCCGGGCGGCCGGCATGGCCGAGGGGGTCGTCGTCAAGATCCTCGAGCGGCCCCAGCGCCACGTGGTCGGCCGCTGGACCGAGGGGTCGGGCCGGCCCACGGTTCGTCCCGTCAACCGGAAGCTGGCCTTCCCCATCATCCCCATGGGGCCCCTCCCCTCGCCGGTGCCGCGGGAGGGGGAGTTTGTCGTCGTCGACCTGCTCAAGGGACCCGACCGGAGCCAGCACGCCCAGGGGCGGGTGCGCGAGGTGCTGGGCGTTCTGGGGGAGCCCGGCGTCGAGGACCGGGTGGTGTTGCGCTTCCACGACATCCCCGAGGTCTTCCCGCCGGAGGCCGTGGAGGAGTCCGAGGCACTGCCGGGCGAGGTCCGGCCGGAGGATCTCAAGGGGCGCTGGGATCTCCGGGACCGCCCCGCCATCACCATCGACGGGATCACAGCCCGCGACTTCGACGACGCCGTCAGCGCCCGGCCCGGCCGGGACGGAGCCATTCTCGTCGAGGTGCACATCGCGGACGTCAGCCATTACGTCCGTCCAGGCGGGGCACTGGACGCCGTGGCGCGGGAACGGGGCACCAGCGTCTACCTGCCCGGCCGCTGCGTTCCCATGCTCCCGGAACGGATTTCCAACGACCTCTGCTCCCTGCGGGAGGGCGTCGACCGGCTGAGCTTCACGGTGGTCTTCGAGGTCGATCCCCGGGGCGAGGTCGGCCGGTGGAAGGCGCGGCCCTCGGTCATCCACTCCCGCCGCCGCTGTACCTACGCCGAGGTCGCCCGCTGGCTGGAGAGGCCGACCTCCAGGTGGCCCGCGGAGACCAGGCCCTTCGCTGATTCCCTCCGTCTCCTGGCCGAGGCGGCGGAGCGTCTCGGAGGAAAACGCCGGGAGCGCGGCAGCATCGACTTCGATCTGGAGGAGCCCCACGTCATTCTCGATCCCGAAGGCCGGGTCGTCTCCATCGAGCCCGGCGCCCGTAACCGGGCCCACCGTCTGATCGAGGAGCTGATGGTCGCCGCCAACCAGTGCGTGGCCCGGATCATGATGGAGGCCGATCAGCCGGCCATCTACCGGGTTCACGACGTGCCGACCCCGGAGCGGCTGGGGGATCTGCGGACCGTCGTCACGGAGTTGGGCTTTGACTTCCCGGAGATCGAGTACCCCTTCCGTTCCAGCGTGCTCCAGGATCTGCTGGAGCAGGCCTCCGGCACGGAGCACCAGCGTCTGGTTTCCTCCCTGGTGCTTCGCACCCTGGCGCGGGCGGTCTACACGCCCGAACCCCGGGGGCACTTCGCCCTGGCGACCGAAGCCTACCTGCACTTCACCAGCCCCATCCGCCGCTACCCCGACCTGATCGTGCATCGGACCCTCCGGGCCCTGGTGGAATCCGGCGGCTCGCCCGTGGAGCCCGGGGAGCGTGTCCGGGTCGACGCCGAGCTGGACAGGATCTCCCAGTGGTGCTCCCAGATGGAACGCCGGTCGGAGGCTGCCGAGCGCATGGCCATGCACTGGAAGAAGGTCATCTTCATGCAAGACAGGGTGGGGGAGGTGTTTCGCGGGCACGTTGGCGGCGTGACGGAGTTCGGGCTCTTCGTGCAGCTGGACGAGCTCTTCGTCGATGGCCTGATCCATATCACCGAGCTGGTTGATGACTTCTACGTCCACGACCCGGCGCGCCACACCCTGACCGGCGAAAGAACCGGCCGGACCTGGCGCCTTGGTGATCCCGTCGAGGTGCGGCTGACCCGGGTCAACCTGGACACCATGCAGCTCGCGCTGGTGCCCGTGGACATGACCGCAGACCGGAAGGTGCGAAAGGGAAGGCATGGGAGACGAGGGGAGCTGAGGAGTGAGATGTGAGGGGTGAGGAGAGGGGAGTGGTGGGGGGAACGGCGAGCTCTGCCGTCTCCGGCGCCTCCCGCATCATGCTGACCGGCAAGGGTCTGGGGACCTCGAAGCCCGTCCGGCCCGCCGGGACGCCGTGGAGGCCTACAGAGAGCTCGAGTGTTCCGAGGCCCCCATGGCCTGGCCGGACCTCCGGGCCGCCGACTTCACACCTCCTGACATGCCCAGCTTCAGGATGAGACATCGGGCGGCGGCT
>CAZXNA010000107.1:0-11319 GCA_964641295.1 uncultured Thermoanaerobaculia bacterium | reverse complement strand
TTTTTTCAGGGGGCGGGGGTGCGGCGGAAGGGGAGGGAAGGGCCGAAGGGGAGGGTTGGAGGGGGGGGGGGGGGGAGGCTCGGCGGTTCGTCTATACTTTCCGGCGTCATGGCTGGGATTCGGGCGTATCTGGGGGTGGCACGGGCCTCGTTTCTGACCTTGCCCGTGACCTTGATTCTCTGCGGGGCGGGGGCAGCGGCCTACGAGGGGGAGCTCTACCTGGAGCCGACGGCGCTGGCGTTGATCGGTCTCGTTGCGCTGCACATGGCCGTAAACATTCTCAACGAGGTCAGTGACTTCAAGAGTGGTATCGATCTGGAAACGCGGAGGACGCCGTTTTCCGGCGGGAGCGGAACTCTCCCGCTCGGTGCCCTCAGCGTTCGGGAGGCGACGGTCTTCGGGATCATCTGTGCCGGCGTCGGCCTCGCCATCGGCGCCTGGTTCCTGGCGACCGTCGGATGGGTTCTCGTGCCCCTGGTGGTGATCGGCGCCGTCTGCGTTCTGGGCTACACGGATTTCCTGGCGCGGCACGGCCTTGGCGAGGTGGCCGCGGGCCTGGGGCTGGGGTCGTTGCCCGTGGTCGGGACGGCCATGGTCCAATCGGGCCACCTGACCCTGACGGCCGTTGCCGCCTCGATCCCCGCCTTCTTCATGACCTTCGATCTCCTACTGCTCAACGAGTTCCCGGACGAGGCGGCCGACCGGCGCGGCGGGCGGCGGAACCTGGTTCTGATCCTCGGCCGGCGGCTGGCGGGAAGGGTCTACGCGGCGGCCGCCCTGTCCGTTCCCCTGGCCATCGTCCTGGCGGTGGTTTCGGGGGCGCTGCCCACCCTTGCCCTGGTCGCGGTGCTGCCCTCCTTCCTGGTCGTTCGACCCGTTCGGTGGACCCTCCGCGGAGCCGAAGGCGAGGTGCCGATTCCGGCACTGGGCGCCAACGTCGGGTGGAACCTGGCGACCAACGCCCTCCTCGGCATCGCGCTGATCGTGGCCGCCGTATTTTTTTGACCCCGGACACACTTCCAGTCAGCCCGGACTGTTCATGGGGGTTCGTCGCGAAAGGGGCGGGGCGCCGTGCATGGTGGCGCTCTCGTAAGATGCAGGGAGCGTAGGCGCGCTTGCGGCACGCCGAGCGAACGAATCGAGAAAACGCCGCCAGGTGCGGTGCATCGCCACGTGCAGCAGAGGACTCATCAATGATCCGGGTTAGCCCGGGCTATGCCTGCGGCGGTGTCAGGCGGGCGGGGAACCGATCGCTGGCAATCAGCTCTTCCGTGGCCTCGACGGAAAGTGGCCGGGAGAACCAGAACCCCTGGGCCTGGGGACAGTGGAGCTTCCGGAGGTGGGCGGCCTGGGAGGCCGTCTCGACCCCTTCGGCGATGACGTTCATCCCCAGGAGGTTGGCCAGGCCGATGATGGTTTCGATGATGGCCGTTGCTTCTCCCGTCGCGGCCAGGTCGGCGACGAAGGAGCGGTCGATCTTCAACGTGTCGTAGTGAAAACGTTGGAGGTAGCTCAACGAGGAGTAGCCCGTGCCGAAGTCGTCCACATGGAGCTGGACGCCGAGCGCCCGGAGCTCGGCCAGCTTGGCGAGGGCCGGGTCCCCGTGGTCGAGGAGGACGTTCTCCGTGATCTCCAGCCGCAGGCTGCCGGGTTCGAGGCCGGAATTGCCAAGGATCTCCAGGACCTTGTCCACCATGTCGGGTTGCATGAACAGCTTGCCGGAAACGTTGACGCTGACCGACAGGGGGGGTTGCCGATGGTAGGTGTGTTGCCAGCGAGCAACCTGCCGGCACGACACGTCGATGACCCACCATCCCAGTGGTACGATCAGGCCGGTCTCCTCGGCCACGGCGATGAACTCCGTGGGCGTCATCAGCCCCCGTTCCGGGTGCAGCCACCGGACCAGGGCCTCGAAGCCGAGCATCACGGGACCGTTGAGGTCCACGATGGGCTGGTAGTAGACGACGAACTCGTTCTTTTCCATCGCCCGCCGGAGGTCCATCTCCAGCTTGAGGAGGGCCGCGGCGTTGCGATGCATGTCCTGGTCGAAGATCTCGTACCGGTTCTTGCCGGCGGCCTTGGCGCGGTACATGGCGATGTCGGCATCCCGGAGGAGGTCTTCGGCATGCTCGTAGCCGGTGGAGCTCAGGGCCAGACCGATACTCGTCGTGACGAAGATCTCCTGGTTGTCGACGGTGAAGGGGTGGGAGAGCAGGCCCTGGATCCGGCTCGCCAGGTGGACAGCGTCCGAGGCCTCTCCGATCTCGCCGGCCAGAATGGCGAACTCGTCGCCCCCGAGGCGGGCCAGGGTGTCGTCCGGTCTCAAGAACTCCGCCAGCCGGTTGCCGATCGCCTTGAGGAGGTTGTCACCCGTCGTGTGGCCGAAGGTGTCGTTGATGTTCTTGAAACGGTCCAGATCCAGGAAGAGGACGGCGAACTGACGGGGGTTCCTCCGCCGGGTTCCCGCCAAGGCCATGGTCAGGCGGTCCAGGAAGAGCGCGCGATTGGCCAGGCCCGTCAGGGAGTCGTGGAAGGCGTCGTGGACCAGCTGGGCCTCGATCCTCTTGCGGTCGGTGATGTCCGTCTGGGAGCCGGCGATTCGGTAGGCACGGCCGTTGCCATCTCGGATGGCCAGGCCCCGGGCCAGCATCCAGAGGTAACTGCCGTCCCGGTGACGGATCCGGTACTCGTGCTGGAAATGGGGCGTCGATCCGGTGATGTGGGCCTCCAGGGCGGCGGTCAGGCGGCCATGGTCGTCGGGGTGGACCCGTTCGAACCACTCGATTGGATCGGGGCGGATCTCGTCTTCGGAGAAGCCGAGCATCTCCTTCCATCGGGGGGAGTAGTGGATCGTGCGGTGGAGGAGGTCCCAGTCCCAGATGCCGTCGTTGGCACCGCGGATGGCGAGACTGTACCGCTCCTCGCTCTCCAGCAGGGCCCGTTCGGCCGCGGCGCGGCCCAGGGCGTAGCAAATGGAACGGTGGAGCAGCGGCGCTTCCGTGTCCTGCTTGACCAGATAATCTTGTGCACCGAGCTCGACGGCTCGAGCGCCCATGTCCTCGTCCTTGTGGTTGGTCAGGACGATGACCGGGGTCGAAGGGCACCGGGAATGGACCTTCTGGAAGGTGTCCAGGCCGCGGCTGTCGGGGAGAGAGAGGTCGAGAAGAGCGAGGTCGAAACGCCCCGGCTCGAGCTGGTTGAGGGCCTCGGAGAGGCGAGTGAAGTGGGTCAGGTCGAATTCCAGGGATGGCGAGCTCTCCAACATCTCGTGGATGATCTCGGCCTCCCCGGGGCTGTCCTCGACGTGAAGGAGCCGGATGGTCTTCTTGGTCGTGCCGCTCAAGTGCATTGTGTGCTCCCTCATGGCCATTGCCCTATCGTCTTGGAGATGGTGAAGTAGAAGGTCGTTCCCTGTCCCGGCCTGGACTCGAACCAGATGGAGCCGCCATGACGGTCGACGATCCTCCGGCAGAGGGCCAGGCCGACCCCTAGGCCTGGGAATTCGTCCTCCGTGTGCAGTCTCTGGAACACTTCGAAGATGCGGTCGGTCTCCTCGGGCGGAATGCCGATCCCGTTGTCCGCCACGGAGAACAGCCAGTCGTCCGCGCGTTCCGAGGCGCCGATATGCACCTCGGGGGTCCTCTTCTTGCAGAACTTGATGGCGTTGCCGATCAGGTTCTGGAAGAGCTGCACCATCTGGGGCTGATCGACGGAGAGCGTGGGCAGGAGGTCGTGGGTGATCTTGGCCGAAGAGTTCTCGAGGGATTCCGCCAGGTTGGAGAGGGCTTCCTCGAGCACCGTTTCCAGGTCGATGGGGGTGAACCGCTCGCCGTGGGAGTCGATCCTCGAGAGCTCATGGATGCCGTCGATCATTCGCTGGAGGCGTTCGGCGCCCTCGATGATGCGCTCGACGTAGCGGGAGCCCTTGGCGTCTAGGGTTTCTCCATAGCCTTCCGACAGGTTCTGGGCAAAGCGGCGCATGATGTGCAGGGGCTCCCGGAGATCATGGGAGATGGCCGAGGCGAACTGCTCCAGGTCCCAGGAGGATGTGCGGAGGTTCTCGGCCCGGCGGGCCAGCTCCTCGTGGGCTCGCCGCTCCCGCGTGATGTCCTCCACGGTGCCCTGGATCTGGGAGAGGCCGGTGCTCTCCTGGTTGACGAGCCACGCGTGGAGCCGGATCCATGAGGTTCCGCCGTCGTCCCTCCGGATGACCATCTCGGCGTTGGAGACGGCGCCGGAGGAGTCCAGCTCGGCCTCCAGACGCTGGGCGTCGGCCTTCTCGAGGAGGAGGTCCTGGAGGCGCTTCCGAATCAGCGAACCTGGTCCGGGGAAGCCGAGGGCCGTGGCCATGGCCGGGTTGGCCTCGAGGATCTCGCCCTCTCGTGTTGCCGTGAAGACACCGATGGGAAGGCTGTCCAGCAGGGCCCGGTGGGGAGCATCTCCACCCTCCCGAACCTGCCGCTGATGGGAGCGAAACTGGACCGTGCGGATGGCTTCGGGCAGGTCGAGGAACCCCCGGGGGGTCTTGGGGATGAAGATCTCGGCGCCTCGCTGGAGCGCCTCGACCGCCTCCCATACTCGCTGCTCCGAGCTGAGGACGATGATGGGGCAGTTGGGAACGGTCTCGATCAGGGTGGAGATGACGTCCAGCCCCTTGGCCCAGGAGAATGTCAGCTCGCTGATGACCAGGCCGAAGGAACGCCGAACGAGGGCCCTGGATAGCCCCGTCGCCCCACTGACTTCCTCGATGCGAAGCGAGGGGAAGCTCTCCCTCAGAATCCGCTCCGTCAGGCCCCGGTCGGCGTCTTGATCGTCGATCAGCAGGACGGGGGGGATCCCACTCATGGCGCCCTCACCGGCCGTTCATTTGTTGTGGAGGGGATAAACACCCCATGGTGGGACTGGCCCACTACGGCGACGCCTCCGACTCGTGAGCGTCCGCTGATTGTCATTCCCCCCTCATCGACAGGTGGAGTGTAGCATTCTTGTGAAGCAAGCGTTCAGTTTTTGTCGAGATCGTCCGGCCGGGTTCGCCAGCGGCGGTGCATCCACACCCACTGTTCCGGGTGCTCCCGGATCTGCCTTTCGATGGCGGCGGTCGCCGCCGTGGTCATCGCCTCGATCCTCTCTCTCAGGGAGCCCGCCGCCGACGGCTCCAGCGGTGGGTGGACCTTCGCGTGGTGACGGCCGTCCGGAAGGCGGTGGACGAAGGCGGGGACGACGGGAACGTCCTTGCGGATCGCCAGCATGGCGGCCCCGGAAGGTGTCCACGCCGGCCGGCCGAAGAAGGGCACGAAGACCCCGGGAACGCTCCGGATGTCCTGGTCGATCAGGAGACCAAGAACCCGGTTCCGGCTCAACGCCTCGGCGAGCTGGCGGCCGGCCGTCCTGCCGCGGAGGACGACCTCGGTCCCGAACCGTGCGCGGAGGGCTGTCGCCAGGTCGTTGATCCGGGGATCGTACACCTCGCGAACGGCGATGGTCATGGGGATGCCCCCGACCCCGAGGCGTGCGTTGAGCATCTCCCAGTTGCCGCAGTGTCCGGTGATCAGTACGGCACCGCGGTCCGCCTCCAGGGCCCGCTCCAGGTGTTCGAAACCTTCGGCGGAGCAGAGAGCTTCGACCTCCGCCTCCGATGCCCTCCAGAGCCAGATCACCTCGGCCAGCATGAGGCCCAGATGGTTCGCCGTCCGGTGGAGGAGCCTTCGGCGTTCCGCGGGATCCAGCTGGGGAAAGGCGATGGCCAGATGCTCGAGGGCCCTGGCACGGTCTCGTTTGGCCATGGCGAGGGCGAGACGGCCTCCGAGAAGTCCCATGGGGCGCAACAGGGTCAAGGGCAACCGGCTCCCGAGGCCGAGGAGCGCCCGAAAGGGGTAGTAGCCGAGATCGTGTTTCAGCCGGCGGCGCGTAGCGTTCATGGAGCGAGTCTACACCGGAGCTTGGGAGGGGTTCCTGAAAAGGGCGAATTGGGACGGTGGCATTGTATACTTGCACGGTTGGGGGGAGGAATATCGTGCCAGAAGTACCCACTATCCTGGTTGCGGACAGCGTGGACGAACGGCGGAGGGAACTCGGCCTCGGACTGTACGAGGGTGGCTATGAGGTCATCAACGCCGTCAACGGCGAGGAAGCGATCCGGTTCACTGCCGGTTTGAATCCGACGCTCGTCCTCGTGCATACGGGCCTCGAGGGCGGCGAGCCGCTGGAGCTCCACCGCCGGCTGGCGGCCACGGGGTTGGACCTCCCTCCCTTCCTCATCCTCCACGATGATCAGATGGACCTGACCGACGAGGTTCCCGAATCGGGAGTGTACTTCCTGTCCTCGGTGGAGCTGAGCTCGGGGCGTCTTCTGCAGCAGGTCCGGTTGTTGCTTCTGGCCCGGGAGATTGGTGGAGATCTGGCCGAGCAGATCGACGTGTTGTACAGCGACCTGACGCGGGTCTCCATCGGCGATCTCCTCTCCATCCTGCAGAAGCACGTCATCACCGGCCGGGTCAAGCTGGCTGTCTCCCCCGAGGCCGGCATCTGGCTCCGGGACGGAGCGGTCGTCGACTCCTACTGGGGAACGGTCCGCGGCCGGAAGGCCTTCAACCGGGTGGCCTCCCTCCGCGGCGGGGCCTTCACCGTGCACCTCGAGAACCCTCCGGAAGAACGAACCATCGATGTGGATCTGGCCACGCTGGTCAGCGATGCCGTCGAGGAGAAGTTCCAGCTGGACGTGCTTTTCCGCGAGCTTCCACCGCTCAATTCGCGGGTCGAGCTGAAAATGGGGGAACGGTTCTTCTCCCTGGAGTTCACGGCGGTGGAACGCGAGGTCCTGACCCAGGTGCAGAACGTCAGGAGTTTCTTCGAGTTGATGGACGTGGTTCCCGACGTGGATCTGGAGGTCCTCAAGGCCATCGTGGACCTCAGGGAACAGGGAATCCTGACGCTGATCGAACCCCAGCAGCATCTCTACGTCGTCACGGATTCCACGGCGGACATTCTCCCGCGCCAGGCCAGGCGTCTCGGGATCTCGGTGGTGCCGCTCTCGGTGCTCTTTGGTTCCCAGGTGTTCAAGGACGGGATCGATCTGCAGCCGGACGAGTTTTACAAGCGGCTTGTCGAGTCCCAGCGTCTACCGACGACCAGTCCCCCGAGCATCGGGGAGTTCGTCGAAGCGTACAGTCGTCTCATTGGAGACGGTGACGTCGTCTCCCTGCACATCTCGACCGTTCTTTCGGATACCGCCAAACGCGCCATGGATGCCGTCAAGCAGGGGGCGGAGGCGTTCCAGAAGCTGCGTGAAGAGTCCGGGCTGGCCAACATGCCGATCATCCGTGTCATCGACTCCTGGCAGACCACCATCGGCCTGGGGATGATGGTTCAGCTGGCGGTGCGAATGGTGGAGAGAGGGCTCAGCGCCGACGAGATCGTCCGGCGAATCGAGGATCAGAGGAAGCGGTACCACATGATCTTCTCCGTGGACACCCTCGAGTACCTCCAGAAGGGCGGCAGGATCGGAAAGGCGCAGGCGATGTTGGGGACGCTCCTGGGCATCAAGCCGATCCTCGGCCTCCAGGAAGGGGAGGTTGTGCCCATCGATCGCGTCCGCGGCGGCCGGAAGGTCATCCCGAAGCTCCTCTCGATCCTCAAGGGGAGGATCAATCCGGAACGGCCCGTCTTCGTCGGGATCGGCCACGCCTCCGCGCCCCGGTGGGCCGGGAAGCTCCGGGAGGCCATCATCGAGAAGTTCGACGTCCTCGAGGTCTTCGAGAGTCAGATCGGACCCATCGTGGGCACCCACGTGGGCCCGGGGACCGTCGGCGCCTGTTTCTTCCAGCCCAGCGAGGAAGAGCTGGAGCTCCTGCAGCCCCTCCAGTGAGCTGACACGGCCGGGCTGCAAGCCCCTGAGGTCAGGATGTCTCGTCCCCGTCGGCCTGTTTGGCCCCGGACGGCCCGGACAGGGTCACGATGATGCTCCCAACCCCGGTTTCCAGGTTGATGGAACGCTCTCCCGGGCCCCTCCACGTCAGCTCCTTGGAGATCATTCCCTTCCCCTCGTGGGCTTCGGCGTTGACGTTGATGGTGGCCTCGCCGACACCCGTGGAGCATTCGACGGGACCGTAAGCGGCGGCGGGAGCGGTCACCGTGACGTCACCGACGCCCACATCGGCAGTGATCTCTCCGCCCGCCGTCTCGATGCTGGCGTCCCCGACGCCGAGATCCACCTGGACGCCCCCGGCGATGCCACGGATCTTGAGGTTTCCAACGCCCACGTCCAGCTTCAGGGCCAAGTCGGCCGGCACGGTGACGGTCCACCTCGCCTCGAAACGCGGTTCGCCGGCGAAGTCTTCGATCTCCACGTCGATCCGCTTGCCATGGCGCTTGATGGCGAGGCTCGCGGACTCGACCTGCCGCTCGGCCTCCTTGAGGGAGGAGAAGAAACCCGCTTTCCGAGGGATCAGCTGGACGACCACATGAATGCCTTCGCCAGTGGCAGGGGAGATGGTGACGTCGCCAACGGCGGTCTCGAGGTGGAGAGAGGTGGCACCTTTCCGCTGGATGGACGCTTCGAGGGTTCTACCGGCAATGGCGGTGGAGGAGTGGAGCAGACCGAGTACCGAGATGAGAATCGCCCAGAGTGTGGTTCGTCGCATTCCTGACCTCCCGGCCCTTCGGCCTTTCAATCCTAGAAACGGCATCGAGGCCCGAAGGGTTCTGGAGGATCGGGATCTCGCACGAATCACCCGCCTCAGAACGGGGGAGTGGGTCCTGGAGATGGAACGGGAGCCGCCGGATTCTCGCCGGGACCCCACACCGTCAGGACGATCTGGCCCTTGGCGGTCTCCACGTCGAACACAGGACCCTCGCCGGGCAGCTGCAACGTGGTCCCATCGTCGCTCCTGGTGCCGGGGATGCGGGCCTCGATCTTCCCCTTGACGGTGCGGAGCTCGCCGGCTGGCTTCACGCCCGGGGGCACGCTCAGGTGGATGTTCCCCCGGGTGCTCCGGACGACGATACCCTGGTCGGCATCCAGGCGATCCCACGTCAGGGTGATCGCACCGCTCGATGTGCTGATCTCTGCGGAACCCGACAGGTTTTTCAGGGAGATGGCTCCGGAGGCCGTATCAACGTTGACCTTCCTGGCTCCGCCGGTGAAGGTGACGCGCCCCGAGGTGGTCCGGACGATGAGCTCCTCCAGTGGACGGACCACCTGAAGCTCGACCTTCCCCGAGGTGGCGATGGCGGTCAGGGAGCGTGCCGCTCCCAGGAAGGAAACATCTCCGGTCATGGTCGCCAGGCGCAGGGGTGCGGCGTCCGGGAAATCCCCCGTGACCGTGATGTTGCCGGAGAGGGTGGCGAGGTCCGGTATCGCGCTCATCGGTGCGACGATGAAGAGCCGGGCCCTGGCCGTCAGGTGGCCCAGGATCCCCTTGGGCCCCCTCTTCGTCTCGATCTTCAGGCTCCCATCCGTGTCACTGATCTCGGGGGTGTGCATGGTGGCCCACGCCTCGGCCTGGCGCTCGGTGACGTTGGAGATGTGGGCGTCCACGGTGACCAGGATCTCCCGGACGTCCCCGACGCGGAGCTGGACGTCCATGTCCGAGGTGTCGACGACGATGCGCTTGCCCCCCTGCGCCGGGAAGCTCCAGCTCCTGTCCAGGGAACGCGAGGCGGAGAATGCCGGCACCGATCCCAGGACGAGGGCCAGAAGCAGAAGGGTGAAGGATCTCCTCACCGGGGTCCGCCCTCCGGGCGACGGAAATCGACCACGGCGCCTGCTCCATCGCTTTGCGTTGTCGGCGCTTCGTTCAGCCGTGGGTTGGACGAACACGCGAAGGAGCGCCGGGCGAGGCCGGGGTCCATGGAGGTGAGAAAGGTCCCGAGGCGCTTCCGGATGGGCCAGACGGAGGATGGCGAGACGTGGACCGCCCTGGCGAAGGGCGCCGTGGCGGGAGCCTCCCCGTCCAGGTCCTGGACGGCCAGCAGCAGGGCCAGCGCCCAGGCCGTGGCGTGGCGGGGTCGCACACCCGTGGCCTGGACGTAGGCGCGGAACAGGCGGCACGCCGCATGGGGCAGAAGGGAGCCTCCTTCGAAAATCTGGGCGAGACGGGCGACCTCCTCCTCCACCTTGGGAAGGGGCGAGGGCGAACCCTCCAGCTCGAGACGCCACGACTCGGCCAGCGCTGCGGTCGCCTTGGCGTGCCGGTGGTGGCGTGTCAGATCCCGGCGGGTTTCTGTCAGGAGCTCGGAATCGGGGTTACGGTCCAGGGACTCGTCCAGAACGGCCATGGCCTCGTCCCAGCGTCCCATGGAGGCCAGGAGGTTGGCGTGGAGGCCGGCCCGGAAGACCACCGTCTGGGGCGGCTCTCCAGCAGAGATCTCCGTCTTCTCGATCACATCGAGAGCCTCGGGCATCCTTCCCTCGTCGGCCAGGAGCATGGCCAGGGCCAGAGAGAGGTGGGGCGCTTCAGGAAAGGTCGCACGCCCCGCCTGGAGGAGAGCCTCGGCCCGGTCGGTTTCGCCCAGATGGAGGAGCGATTCGGCCGCCAGGTAGCAGGCATGGGGGGAGGCCTCCAGATCCCAAGACCGGGAGGCGGCGGCCAGGGCCCTCTCGGGGGTTCCCGTGGCCAGAAGCGCCTGAGCCTTCCACAACTGGAGCTGGGCCTCGAGATCGGGGTATCCCGTCACAGAGGGCAGGACCTTCTCGATCTCGGCCAGAACCTTTCGGTGCCGCTCCTCGAGGATCCAGGTGGTGCATTGCTCCAGGAGCCGTTCCACCCGGAGAACCGTGGGATCATCGGAGCCGCTCGTTCGTCTCACGTGAGTCATACTATCCCCATCGGGGTGTCAGCACAACGGACGCCGGAAAGGTACAATTCACTGAAGCATGGTGACGATCGCTCCGGTGCCCACCCTCTGAGGGTTGGGGAAAGAGGAGGCTCGAGCATGGCGGAACGCATCTTGGCTCTCGATGTGGGGAACACGCACACGGTCGTTGGTCTCTTCGACGGCCGGGAACTGATCGCTCGCTGGCGTCTCTCAACCCATGGCGAGCGGACGGCCGACGAAACCGGCCTGTGGCTGCGGCAGCTGATCGGCGTCGAAGGCCTCGAGGCCAGTGACCTGCACGACGTGGCCGTGGCCTCGGTGGTCCCCATGTTGGATCCCCATCTGCGTGAGGCCGTTCGCCGCTTCCTCGGATTGGACCCCTTCTTCGTCGAACCGGGTATCAGGACGGGTATGCCCCTGCGGTTGGACGCGCCCCCGGCGCCCCGCGCCGCCCCCCTCCGGCGTGCACTGGCGCACACCGTCCCGCTCTGCCGCGCGTCCCCC
>CAZXNA010000106.1:0-11419 GCA_964641295.1 uncultured Thermoanaerobaculia bacterium | reverse complement strand
TGCCTGGGAAACCTCCCAGAACCCCAACTCGTGCACAGATTCTTGTGAGGAGCCTATATCAATATGGCTCTTCCTCCTCCCGGTACACTCCGCCATCATCGAAGACAGATGTCCAGACCGGCGCCAAGGTCTCCCCGACACGAGCTCCGTCATCCAGATGGGGCAAGCTCGGCTTGGATCCTCTCGGAAACCCTGTCGTGAAGATCGCCCACAGGTTCCGGGCCGAAGCCGGCGGCCTCGAGCGGGCAACGCCGCTGCCCTCCGTCCACCAGCGCCGTGGTCGGGGCCACCCCGGAATCGTCGTTCTTCACCCCGAATGCACCGGCCACCCGCCCACCGCCCGCACCTCAAGGGAAGTTCACAGGAGTCTCGAAATCCGGCGCAAAGCCCGGGAGGCATCGAGGAGAGCTCGATCCACTCTTCGAAAATGCGATCCTGCCACACCCTCCAGCGTTCGGTCCTCGGGCCCCTCCCATGGAGAAAACCCTATCGTCCGCTTCCACCAACCTTCCCGTAAAGATCCTCGAGGGCCGGCCAGACGACGGTTGGGTTGAAACGCTCCTCGACCATTCGCCGTCCCTTTTTCCCCAGGGTCACGGCGCGCCCGGGGTCGGAGGCCAGGCGGACCATGGCCTCGGCCATGGCTTCCACGTCCCCCTGCGGCACCCGGATGCAACCATCGGTCGACCAGTCCCGGGTGCCCCCGCTCTCCGCGACGATGACCGGCGCGCCACAGGCCAGGGCCTCAACCGCGAGCATGCCAAACGGTTCCTGCCAGAACGACGGAAACAGCAACGCCCGCGCCCGGGCCAGCTTGCGGCGCAGAGTCTCGCCGTCCAGCCAACCCAACCGCACGGCCCCCTCGAGGGACTCTTCCAGGGGCCCCTCCCCGGCGACCTGAAGCGGCAAGGGTCTCCCGGCCAGCTCCCAGGCCCGGAGGGCGTCCAGGGGCGCCTTGTGGGGCACCAGCCGGCCGCCCAGCAGAAAGAAGTCTCCTGCTTCTGACGGCGCTGGACAGACCTCCATCGCCGGCGGTATGACCCGGGCGTCCGGAAGCCCAACCACCTCGAGCTCCCGAGCCATATAACCGGAAAGCACCACCAGCCGAGCTCCACGGAGGGCTTCGCCCCTTTCCACCATCAGCTTCAGCATCCGCTTCCGGTAGTCGTCGTCGGGGAGGCAATCGCGGCACACTTCTCCGTCTGGCGACATCGTGCAGGGCCGCCCGTCCGGCAGGGTCTTGCCCGGACCGGGGCAGAAGAAGCGATGGTCCTGAACGGTAACGATCGCCCTCCCCGTCCCCACGGCGGCCCGCAGCGCCACGGGGTTCATGACGTTCTGCACATGGACCAGTTCCGGCCCGTCGAGCAGCGGTCCCAATCTGGCCAGACGGGCCGAGGAGGCAGTCGCCGAAGCCAGACCCCGTACGACCGCAACGCGCACGCCGTTCGGTACCTCGACCCCCGGCTCGCGCCGCCCGCAAGCAACCGTCACCCGGTGCCCCGCCCCCGCAGCCCAGGCGACGACCTGCAAGAGGTGCCGGTCCGCCCCTCCGCGCACCGAAAGGCGATCGGTCAAGTAGAGAACTCTCACCCCGCCATGGTAGCCCGCGCACGGCGCTCCTCACGGGCGAATCGGCGGCCGCAGCAGAAAACCGCAGAGAGAGCGCGGGCGTCTGGAGTACAATGTCGCGACCCGTTTGCTGGGGGAGGTGCCATGGCCGACGCGGAACTCAAACTTCCAGAAAACGCCTACCGCGAGCTCGAACCGGGAGAGGTCTACGTTCCCGTCGTTCCCGAGGAGTCCGGGGTGCTCGAAATCACCCTGCGGTCCATCGGCATCGGTATCCTCATGGGCGTCATCTTCTCGGCCGCCGCGGCCTACATCGCCCTCAAGCTGGGCCAGGGCATCGAGTCGGCCATCCCCATCTCCATCCTCGCAATCGGCGCCTCGGCCCTCATGGCCCGCAAGTCCAGTCTCCTGGAGAACGTCAACATCCTGGCCATCGGCGCCACTTCCGGGATCCTCGTCGGCGGCTCTGTCTTCACCATGCCGGCCATCTACGTGCTCGGCCTCCAGGACCGTTCCTCCTTCTTCCAGATCTTCATCGTGCCCTTCCTGGGCGCCGTCCTCGGCGTCCTCTTCCTGATCCCCTTCCGTCGTTACTTCGTCTCCGAGATGCACGGCAAGCTGCCCTTCCCCGAGGGCACGGCCATCACGGAGATCCTCATGACCGGCGAGCGGGGAGGCCAGCAGGCCAAGGTCCTGGTTTCCGCAATGGGCCTGGGTTTCCTCTTCGACCTGGTCGCTCTGACCTTCGGCGCGTGGCGGGACGTCTTCACGACCTCCCTGGTCCGGCCGCTGCACGTCCTGACCGACCGTGTCAAGGCCGTCTTTTCCCTCAACACCTCGGCCGCAGTCCTTGGGCTGGGCTACATCATCGGGCTCCGCTACGCGGCCATCATCTGCGCCGGCTCCTTCCTGGCCTACTTCGTCCTGATCCCCCTGGTCGCCTGGTTTGGCGCCCACATCCCGGGACCCATCACCCAGGGCCTTCCGGCCATCTCCGCCATGAGCGCCGAGGACATCTTCTCGAACTACGTCCGCTACATCGGCATCGGCGGCATCTTCATGGCCGGGATCCTCTCCATCGTCAAAATGTCGCCCGTCATGGTCCAGGCCATGGGCAAGGCCTTCACCGAGATCCGCAAGATGTTCTCCGGCGGACTGGCCCATGAGGCCGAGTCCCGCGTCGACGTCGACATCCCCATGGGGATGGTCCTCGTCATGACCGCCATGGTCACCATCGCCATTTGGCTCTACTTCCGGTTTTCCGTCCTGGCGTCCATGCCCGGCGCCACGCGTCTGGCGACCCTGGCCCTGATCCTGACCCTGGTCATCACCTTCCTTTTCGCGGCCGTCTCGGCCTGGGCGGTGGCCATGATCTCGGTGACGCCCATCTCGGGCATGACGCTGACGACCCTCATCGTCGCCGCGGTGCTGCTGGCGAAAATGGGACTTTCGGGGCCCGAGGGCATGCTGGCCACCCTGCTGATCGGCGGTATCGTCTGCACGGCCCTGTCCATGACGGGTTCCCTTGTGACCCAGTTCAAGATCGGCTACTGGCTGGGCGCGACACCGAAGCGGATCGAGTGGGCCAACATCTGGGGATCGGCCATCGCCTCCGTCACCGTCACGGCCATGATCATGCTCTTCGCCACGGTCTACGGTTATGTGCACTCCCCCGCCCACCCCAACCCCATGCCGGCGCCCCAGGCCAACGCCATGGCCGCCGTCATCCAGAGCGTCATGAGTTCGGCCCAAGCGCCCTGGCTCCTCTACGGTGTCGGCGCGGCCATCGCCCTGATCGTCGAGATGCTCGGGATCTCGGCCCTGGCCTTCGCCCTGGGCATGTACCTGCCCATCGAGCTCAACACACCCATCCTCTTCGGCGCCCTGGTGTCCGAATACGTCCGCCGCAGAAGTCCAGACGACACGAGCCGCCGCGCCCGCGCCAACCGAGGAACGTTGATTGCCTCAGGACTCATCGCCGGCGGCGCCCTGGCCGGGGTCGCCGACGGCATCACCCGGATGATCGCCGACTGGCGTGGGTTCACGATTCCCAACCTCAGCAATGTCGAGAGCTTCGGCAACTGGCTGGGGCTTGCCATGTTCTGCGCCCTGGCCGTCTACGTCATCTGGGATGCCTCCCGCGCCCGGCCCGAGGAAGGGACCGGACCAGAGATCTCCATGTAGCCCGGATCGCCCGTGAACCTTCTGGTGTGGAGTGGAGGGTGACGGGGGCTGTCGGCCCGCCTATTCCCCGAGGGCAATGCGAAGCTCGTTCGCCAGATCCTTGAGTCCGGCCGGCTTCTGCAGGAAGCGGATCTCGCCCTTCAAAACCCGCTGGTTGAGCCCGGCGTCGTCCGTGTATCCGGACATCAGCACGATGGGCAGTCCGGGCCGCCGGGCGCGCAGGGCGTCGCAGAGCTCGAGGCCGCTCATCCCAGGCAGAACCTGGTCGCTCAGTACCAGGTCGATGGGCGTCAGATCGAGCTCAAGCGCCTCCTCCGCACTCTCAACGCCGAGGACACGGTACCCCAGTGTTTCGAGGGTCTCGACCAGGCTCTTCCGAACGGCCGGATGATCCTCGATCACCAGGAGCATCTCCCCCTTGCCCTTGGGAACCGGCTTACGAACATCCTGCGTTTCGGTGCTGGTGGTCTTCTGAGTGGAGAGCGGCAGATAGACGCGGAAGGTCGACCCGCTCCCCTCCGTGCTGTCCACCTCCACCCTGCCGCCATGGCCGGTGACGATGCCGTGGACCACCGACAGTCCCAGGCCCGTTCCCCGTCCCACCGGCTTGGTCGTGAAGAACGGCTCGAAGATCCGCTCGCGGACCTCCTCGGGAATGCCGTGGCCCGAATCCTCCACTTCAAGGCAGGCCCAACCGGGCTGGGAGTCGTCGGAGCCGACCCGCACCTCCAGCCGTCCTCCGCTGGGCATGGCGTCGGCAGCGTTGACGACCAGGTTCATGACCACCTGCTCCAGCTGCGCCCGATCCACATGAACCGGCAAGGGACCGGGGGCGGGGACGACCCGGAACTCGATGTTCTCGCGAACCAGGCGACGGAGCATCTTGGTCAAGCCCCCAACCACCTCACCGAGATCGAGCTCCTGGGGATGAGAGGTCTCCTGGCGTGAGAACAGAAGCAACTGCCGGGTCAACGCGGCGGCCCGGCGCATCTGGTCCTTGAGCTCCTCCACCACCGAGGCGGCGCCCTCACCCGTGGCCATCTGGAAACGCTCGCTGAACATCATCATGGCCTGGAGGATGTTGTTGAAGTCGTGGGCCACACCGCCGGCCAGCCGGCCGACGGCCTCCATCTTCTGGGCCTGGAGAAGCTGTTCCTCGAGGACGCGCCGTTCGGTAATGTCCTGGATGGTCCCGAAGAGCCGGATCGGCTTGCCCGAGGCGTCTCGAACGACCTCCCCCCGATCGAAGACCCACCGCACGGTGCCGTCGGGCCGGAGCAGGCGGTACTCGATGGCGTACTCCTCCTCCCCGGACAGTGCCCGCGACTCCGCCTGACGGATCCGCTCTGCGTCCTCCGGGTGAACCCGCTCGAGGAACCCTTCGAAAGGCGTGGCAAAATCCCGAGGTTCCAGTCCGATGATCCGGTAGAGCTCTTCCGACCAGTAGACGGACCCGCTCTCGAGGTCCCATTCCCAGTTCCCGACGTGGGTGACGCGCTGGGCTTCCTCCAGTCTGCGGGCGGCCTTTCGGAGCTCCTCCTCCATCTGGCGCCGCTCCGTCAGGTCCATCAAGGTGCCCTCGATCTCCGTCATCTGACCGTGCTCATCCGGCACCACCACGGCACTGAGGACGACCCAGAGGGGGGTTCCGTCCCGACGCGCCATGGGTTGTTCGTAGGCGGCCAGAGCCCGCTCCCTCCACAGCTCGGCGAGAAAACGGCGCCGCACCGCCTCGTCTCCGTAGAGGTCCCACGCCGTACGCTCGAGCAACTCCTCCCGGGACTCGAAGCCGAAGATCCGTGCGAAGGCCTCGTTACAGTCGATCATCCGGCCGTCGATGGCCGAACGGTACACCCCGGCCAGGTTGCGTTCGAAGAGCATCCGGTAGCGCTGCTCGGCGCGAACGCGCTCGGTGATGTCTCGTCCGACCCCCAGCAGTACCTCTGGCCGGCCTTCTCCGTCGAACAGAATCGTGTTGAGGTTCTCGGTCCACGCCACCCCCCCGTCCCGGCGATGCCAGCGCAGAATCAAGGTTTGCCCGGATTCCACCTGCCCCCGCACCAGGGCAAGCGCCTTGGGACGGTCTTCCCGGTGGAGGGCCCGTAGCGGCAGCCGGGGGTTGGAGAGGATCTCCTCCACCGTGTACCCCAAGACGCGCTCCACCGCCGGGCTGATGTACTCGAAGCCAACCGGGTCCTGGAGCCGGAACCGGTAGACGATGTCCTGGGCCTGCTCGGCCAGCAAGCGATAGAGCTCCTCGCTGCGAGCCAGCGCCTGGCGCGTCTTCATGGCCTCCAGGGCGAAGGCCAGGTCACTTGCCAGCTCCCGCAGGAGCGCTCCCACCTCCTCCCCGAACACTCCCGGCCTCTCCGAGCAGACGGCCACTGTGCCGAAGACCCTCCCCCCCGTCTCCACGCGAAACGCCGCCATGGACCGGTACCCCAGCTTGGCCGCCACCCTCCCCAACCCGAGGGCATTCCCGGTCTCTCCCAGGAGCTCGTTGATGACGGTGGGCCGGCCGGAGCGCAGGGTCTTTCCGCAGGGGGTGCTCCAGACGTTCCTCCCAAGGGTGTTCCGGACAGCATCGAGGAAAGGATTCTCCGGGTCCGACGTCGCCGTCAGCTGTAATGAATCTCCACCCTCGTTTTCCTCGAGGATCCAGGCCAGACCGAAACCGCCTTCGTTGACCAGAATGGCGCAGACACCGTCGAGGAGCCGCTGGCGATCCCGCTCGGTGATGGTCAGCCGGCTGACGGCGGAGCGCGTCTGGAGCAGCTGGTTGAGGAAGGTGATCCGATCCAAGGCCTCCCGGCGCTCGCTGACGTCGCGGACGACGCTGAGGACCACCTTCCGGCCGTCCAGGTCGACCACCCGCGCGTTGATCTCCACCGGGATCCTCCGGCCGTCCCGCGCCACATGGATGGACTGGAAGACCAGGGTCCCCTCCTCCCGGAGCTTCTGGAGCCGGCCGGGAAGGAGGACGGCAATCTCTCGAGGCGTGAAATCCCTGGGCGTCTTCTTGAGGAGCTCTTCCCGGGAGTACCCCAAACGCTCACATGCAATTCGATTGACATCGAGCATGTGGCCCTCGAAGTCATGGATGAAGATGGCGTCGGCGGCCGAGTCGAAGAGGAGACGGTACCGCTTCTCCGAGGCCTCCACCAGCCGGAGCGCCTTTTCGCGTTCCGTCAGGTCGACGACGGCCACCGTCGCCGAACGGTACCCCTCGGCGCCCGGAGGGATGCTGACGTGCACCAGGGCGACCAGCGCCTCACCGGCCAGTGTGGTGGTGTTCAGCTGAATGGAAACCTGGCACTCGCCCCGAGCGAGGGCCGCCAGCTCGGCCGCGAGCGCCGGAACGGCATCATCCGTGACCAGCCGGTCCAGTGCGCTGACCAGCTCCTCCTTCGAATGGGCCCCGTAGAGCTCGAGGGTCGCCCGGTTGACATTGACGACGTGGACGCTCGCCAGGAGGCGTTTCACCTCCTCCGGATGTTCCCGGAGGTAGCCCTCCACGTCGGAGACTCCGCGGGCCGTCAGCTCATCCAGCCCGGCCTTCAGATCCGAAAGGTCCTCCTCCCACAGGGAGACCGGGGCCGACTCGAAGAGGGAGCGGTACCGGACCTCCGAGCGCGCCAGGTCCCGGTAATGGCGAACACGCTGCTGACGCCACAGTCCGAAACCGACCGCCAGGATCAGCGCCAGTACGACACCGACGAGCCAGCCCAGGTGCAGAGCCTCCCGCAAGGCTTCCGAAAGAACATCCTTCCGGTTCACGGTGGAGACCAGCCACCAGTTCGTCCCACTGATCGGGAGCACTGCGGCCAGCTTCGGCACCCCCCCGGATGCCATCTCCTCGACCGGACCGCCGGCGATGGCGCTCGAAGCATTGGTCAAGAGCTGGATGATACCGGGACCCGCGGGAAGGACCGAACCGGAGACGCCCAGTGTTTCCCAACGACCGCCGGTGCCCCGATGGACGATCCAACTTTCCACACGTTGTGGGGAGCCCGGCGGCGAGGCCACCAGGGATCCCAGCTCTGATCCCGACGGGTCGACGATCTCCACGACCGCACCACCGCCCTTGGTCCTGACGGACCCCTTGAAGACGACCACGAGGGTCCCCTCCGGCGCGACTTCGAACCTCACTCGAGGCTGTTGCCCCGGCGACAGCGTTCTCAACAGCTTGGGCAGCGTTCGAAGGCCGCGCTGCGGCGTCGATTCGGCGATCGTCTGGCCCGCCTCGCCCACCACACGCAGGCGCCGGTAGCCATGGGCCAGGGCCACGGCATCGAGGAGTTCGACGATGCGAGCGGGATGGGCCGTGCCCGCCACAGCGCGCACCGTTTCGGCATGGCGGCCGACGAAGGCTGCGTCCCGCAGCCCGGCCTCCAGCCAATCCTGAACGGCCTGCCGACGCCCGCCGGCCACCGCGGGCAGCCAGACCGTGCACTGCCGCAACGCCCTGGCTTCGAGGGAGGCGCGCAGCGCCCGGATACCGATGACAGCTCCCGCCGCCATGGCGAGCACAACCGCCACCAGGATCCACACGGTCCGGGTCCCACGCCTCACGCTGAAGAGTCCTCCAAGGCCCTGGACACCCTTGAACGAGACACTCCGGCAACCGTTGCGTGCACAACGCGGACACCAGGAGGACGAGTCCACCCCGGTCTCTCCACGGTCCTTCGCGGCTGGCTCATGATCTCCCGGCCCGGCTCCTTGTTCCCCCTTTGGGAAAAGCTCGGAGTCCGTGTCTCACTGGGAACCATCATACCAGCCTTGAATGGAAAGAAGGGCCGGAAGCCAACGAGCCCTTGCCCCCCCTGAAGCCCGGGGGCGCCTCGAACCCAGATCCCGACTCCGCCCGCCGGCGAGCTCAGCGCCCCGCTCACTCCCAACGATGAAAATTGACACACCATGCCAACGAATGTATGATCAATTCTAAGACCGTGGAGCCCTTTCAAACAATGGACCATCAACAGCCAATCTCAGTCGACCGTCAGGCCTCCAGGCCGATTGGCTCCCACCCAGTGGAAGCCGTGCCGTGCTGCCAGCCGTCCACCCTGGACATTGTTGGCGGTCGGATCCACGTCTTCCGGCGGGCGCCGTGAGCATCAGAGTGCTCACGGAGCTTTCCGCCATCTTCCAGATCGCCGCAGCCCTGGCCGCTTTTTGGCAGATCAAGCGCAGCGGCAAACGCCTGGCGTGGGGGCTGATCGCGGCAGCTCTCCTGGTACTTGCCGGAGAGCGGTTCAGGACACTGGTATGGGGGCACGTGGTCACCCAAGAGACCCAACAGATCCACACCGAACGTGAGTTCCTGATGCTGGTCGTGTCCGTCCTTCTCTTCTTCGGAGTGTGGCTCATCGGCGGGCTGTTCGAGCAAGCCAGAGACGACGCCGCCGAGGCGACGCGCAACAAGGACAGAATCCAGGCCATCCTCGACAGCCTGCCAGTCGGCGCGTTTTCCTTTGACCGTGATCTTCGGGTGACCTCCTGCAACCCGACCATGGGGGACATCATCGGCGTGCCGGCCGATGAGATTCTCGGCATGGATCTTTCCACCATTGGCGACGAGAGAGTCATCCGCATCTTTCGGGAGACCCTCGCCGGAAAGAAGCAGGAAGGCACGGGCGAATACCGCTCGGTTCTGTCCGGTCGAAAGCTGTTTGGAATGATCGTGACCATCCCGGATCGTGACCCGGCCGGCGTGGTGATCGGAGGTCTGGGTTTCGTGGTGAATCTGACGGAAATTCGCCAGGCCGAGGAAGAGGTTCGCCGGCTGGCCAACGTGGTCGACCGGTCCTCCGAGGCCATCTGCATGCTGGACGCCGACTGGAACATTCGGTTCGCCAATGCGTCGGCCAGCCGTTTATCGGGTTATGCGGAGGGTGAGCTCGTCGGGCGACCAACCCAGAGCCTTCAGACCGAGGAAGGACTCGAGGCCTACCGAGAGATGGTCGAGACCGTGACATCGGGCTCCAGCTGGATGGGGAAGCTCACCCTCAGGAGGAAGGACGGGTCGTATATCGAGGTCGAGTCCCTGGTCTTTTCCCTCCGCGACCAGAATCAGGGGGAGGAGAGCATCGAGTTCGTCGCCTTCAACCGCGATCTGACGGACCGCGTGGAGCTGGAGAGGCGCGTGCAGCAAATGGAGAAAATGGAGACCGTCGGCCAACTGGCCGGCGGGATCGCCCACGACTTCAATAACGTTCTGACCGCCATCCTGACCACCGTCGAGCTGCTGCAGCAACGCGGCGACGAGGTCGATCTTGATCACTCGCTGAAGGTGATCCACGACGCGGGCGAGCATGCCGCCCAGCTTACCCGTCAGCTCCTGGCCTTTTCCCGTAAACAGCATATTCGGCCGGTGGACCTGGACCTCAACCGGGCCATTAGCCGCGACCTCCCCATGATCCGCCGGCTGATCGGGGAGAACATCTCCATCGAGTTCGTGGAGGGAGGGGGGCTGGCCACCGTACACACCGACCCCGGGCAGCTCTCCCAGGTGCTGATAAATCTCTGCGCCAACGCAAGGGATGCCATGCCGCAGGGCGGCACCATCACCATCGAGACCAAGAACGTGGTGCTCAACGGCGAGTTCGTGGCCTCCCACCCGTGGGCCAAGCCGGGCCAGTACGTGCTCCTCACCGTGAGCGACACCGGTCATGGTATGGATGAAGCGACCCTCAAGAGGGTCTTCGAGCCGTTCTTCACGACCAAGCCAGAGGGAAGGGGGACGGGGCTGGGCCTCGCCTCCGTGTACGGGATCATCAAACAGCACGACGGTCTCATCCACGCCTACTCGGAGCCGGAACAGGGAACGAGCTACAAGATCTACCTTCCTGCCGTCGAGCGCCGTGCAATGGAGTTCCCGGCCGAGACCGAGGCCCCCGCCGTCGGTGGAGACGAAACGCTCCTGCTGGTGGAGGACGACGAGGGCGTTCGTGAGGCTCTCGCCTCCACCCTCCGCACCATGGGCTACAGGGTGACCACCGCCGAGGATGGCGTCGCCGGTCTCGCTGCACTCGAAACCCTCGCCGATGATGTCCACCTCGTGATCTCTGACACCGTGATGCCGAGAATGGGCGGCGTGGAACTCGCCCAGGCCGTCGCAGAACGCCATCCCAACCTGCCCTTCCTGCTCCTCAGCGGCTACGCCAAGGACGCCGTCTTCAAGAACAAGCCGCGCCCCGACCACCTGGAGTTCCTGCAAAAGCCCTTCGGTGTCGATACCCTTCTCCGGACCCTCCGTCAGATCCTCGGACCCACGACCCCATGACGCCGCCGGCGGCCTCCCGAAACGCGGGGCCGTGACATGCTCGCTCCCTCCTGGGCCTCCACCGCGACCCGGCGAGATCCACCGGTCAAGGAGATGTTGCCTCCGCCGCTCCTCTCCCTCTCCAGGCCGCTTGCAGCGGCCCTCCGACCCCCGCGGCGAGATCCACGGTGAAAGGTGTATTGCCTCCGCCTCCCCTCCAACCCCCACCCCCGGCTCCGGCGATACCCCCCGAAAAGCCAGTGGATCGAGCCCGCATGCTTCATCAGATTTCGTCGCGAAGGCTGCGAGGTGCGGTGTGGAGCTGAGCTCTCGCAAGATTCGTGAGCGAAGGCGTACCCGCCGTACGTCAAGCGAACGAATCGAGAAAGCACAGCCCCACTC
>CAZXNA010000105.1:0-11490 GCA_964641295.1 uncultured Thermoanaerobaculia bacterium | reverse complement strand
ACACCCGCTCGTCCCGCCGCATCTCCTCGGCCAGGGCCTCCCAGAGGGCCCGGGAGCAGGTGGTCTCCGGACCACCGGAGGGCTCATCCCCGCTCCACAGGCTGGCGGGATCGGGGGCGAAGACGTCGCGCTCCAGCACCTCGATGGAGGGCTCGGGGCCGGCCGCGGCCCGGGCGGCGGCCTCCTCCACCGTGCGGCGGGCGGCCTCCTCCATGGCGGCTGCCCCGGCATCGTCGAGCAGCCCCTCGTCCACCAGGACCTGCCGGAGGCGGGGGATGGGGTCCTTCCCGCGCCACACCTCGACCTCCTCCTCGCTGCGGTAGGTGGCCTCCTCCCCCTCCATGTGTCCGTGGAGGCGATAGGTCCGCGCTTCCAGCAGCACGGGTCCCTCCCCGGCGCGGGCCGCCGTCACGGCTTCCTCCGCCGCCTCGGCGACGGCCAGGGCGTCGTTGCCGTCCACGCTCAGGCTGCGGATGCCGTAGGCCCCGGCCCGGTCGGCCAGATGGGTGACGCGGGTGTGGCGCTTGAGAGAGGTGAACTCGCCGTAGAGATTGTTCTCGACGACGAAGACCGCAGGGAGGCCGAACACGGCGGCGAAGTTGAGGGCCTCGTGGACCATCCCCTGGTTGGTGGCGCCGTCGCCGAAGAAGGCCACGGCCACCCCGTCGTCGCCACCGAGGCGGCTGGCCAGGGCCGAGCCCGTGGCCAGAAGCGCCGAGGCCCCGACGATGCCGTTGGCGCCCAGGGCGCCGAGACGGGCGTCGGTCACGTGCATCGAACCGCCCTTGCCGCCGCACAGGCCGGAGGCCTTGCCGTAGATCTCCGCCATCATCCCCTCCACATCGGCCCCCCGGGCCAGCATGTGGCCGTGACCCCGGTGGGTGGTGGTGATGGTGTCGGTGGGGGCGAGGACCGAGCAGACGCCCACGGCGACGGCCTCCTGGCCGATGGAGAGGTGGATCGCCTCGGTGGGCAGCTCTCCCCGGGCGTAGGCGGCCGCCAGATGCTCCTCGAAGGCCCGGATCAGCAGCATCCGGCGGAGCATCTCGACCTTTCGTTGGGCCTGGAGGGCGGGCCAGGGAGGCGCCTCCATGGGCACCGGCGCGGCCCCGCCCCCATCCACGAGGGGCACGGGGTTCAAGGAGAGCCGCGCCAGGCGTTCGGCGTCGGGGCGGGCCCTCCGGCCCAGGCGGGCCAGCAAGCCCCGCCGCCGCCGCCGGCCCCTCTCCTCCGCGGCCAGGTGGCCCAGGCCCTGCTCGTCGAGGACCCGCCGGTAGACGCCGAAGGCCGGCTTGATGGCCGGCAGTAGCTTGAGGGCCTTGGCGACACTGCCGCGGGCGACCACCTGGCGGGAGGCGATGGCGGCTGGCACGTTGAGGCGCCCCAGCCAGAACCGGTGGGCCACGTCGGCGGACTGGATCATCTCCACCTGGGGCTCGAGATCCGACGGCCCCAGGGTGAAGCTCACACGGCCCCGGAGGTCGATGGTGGCCTCGCCCTCGGGATCGGTCCACCGGAAGCGGAGGACCAGTCCCGTGGCCCCCAGCTGGGCGGCGATCTCCTCGTCCGCCTGGAGCCGTTCGAAGAGGGCGCCCATGACACGGTAGAGCTCGTCGGTATCGCGGAAGGTGGTCATCGTTTCCCCCCATTCTGGCTCTCGATGAAGCTCTCCATGGCCGCACGGGCCGTGTAGCGGTAGCGAAAGCCCGTTTTCCGCTCGACCTTGGAGCCGTCGGCGGTCCACGGCCAGCGGATGTAGTCCGTCATGGCCGGCGGCACCTCCGAGAGGGCCCTGAGGCGCAGGGTCCAGGCGGCGCCGGCCGTGGCCTTGAGGACGCCGGCCGGTAGGGGAATCGCCCTCCGTCCCATCATCCCCAGGGCCTCCAGGAGCGGCACCCCGCGGCCGGAATTGAGGTTGTACGGCCCCGGGGGCGCCTCCTTGAGGATCCGCCAGGCGGCCTCGCCGACATCGTCCTCGTGGACAACGGGCACGGGCGGATTGGCGCCGGCGACCCGGAAGGCCACGGGGCGCAGGAAGAAGCGCGAGAGGTAGTTGTCCATGCGGGGGCCCATGACCACCGTGGGACGGATCAGCAGGACGCGGCAGGACGGATGTTCCTCCAGGAAGCGCGCCGCCATGGCCTCGAGCTCGAGCTTGTCCTCGACGTAGGGAAAGCCCGGCTTGCCCCGGAGGGGGTGGTCCTCGGGGATCAGCGGCGGGTTGTCGGGCCAGGCGCCGTAGACCGTCGCCGAGGAGGCCAGGAGCGCGGCCTCCACGCCGGCCTCGTGACAGGCCTCCAGGAAGCGTTCGGTGCCGCCGACGTTGATCTCCCGCTCACGGTTCCGGTCGTAGGAGGGATCGACGAGGAAGGCCAGGTGGACCGCGGCATCGACGCCGTGCTTGCGAAAGATCTCCCCCATGGGCCGGCGGACGTCGTGGCGGACGAAATGGACATTGTCCCCCTGGATTTCCGGCGGACGGAGATCGAGGGCCACGACCTCCTCGATCTCCGGATCGGCGGCCAGGTGCCCGAGCAGCTTTTCACCGATCAGCCCGGCGGCTCCCGTGACGGCGATCTTCTTCATGGGCCCCTCCAACTGTTCTCTGCCGTCGAGTGTAGCCCAGCCGTGAAGGCCAGATGGAAGACCGACCGATTGACGGTCCCCCCATGGGGCGGTCACGGCGCATTGAGGTTAACGCCAACTTCACACGACACTGGGAAGGTGCTCCACGAAACGGTCCTGGCCGTTTCGAGGGGAAAGGAGGATCGTCCCATGCAAGGAAAGAGGAACCGGGTGCCGGGGTTGCTCCTGGCGGTGTTGTTCGCCTTCGGTCCGAGCCTGGCGGCACAGGAGGGCCCGGCCATGGACCCGCTCCTGCGCCTTCTGGTGAAGAAGGGGGTCATCACCCGGGAAGAGGCGGTGGAGCTCCAGCACGAGTACGAGGCCATGAAGCGGGCGGAGGCGGCTCCTGCCGCCGGGACGCAGGCGGTGGCAACCCCCGCGGCTTCCGCACGGTCCCAGGCCGTTCAAGCCCAGGCGGCACCACCGGTGGAGGCGATTCCCAAGTCCCTCAAGGGGCTGCACATCGGGACGCTGATCTACGCCTCCTACCAGGATGGCCGCGTCTACGAGGGCGTTCCCGGCGAAACGGAGCGCGAGAACCGCTTCACCATCAAGCGGGCCTACCTCAACGTCAAGATGGACATCGCGCCCTACCTGCAGGTCCGGGTCACGCCGGACATCCACCAGGACGACAGCGGGGACTGGAAGGCGCGCTTCAAGTACGTCTACGGCAAGTTCCACTGGAAGCGGCTGGGATTCATCGGAAAGCCCGCCGTGGAGTTCGGCCTGGCCCACATGCCGTGGCTGGACTGGGAGGAGGCCATCAACGGCTTCCGGATGCAGGACACCATGTTCCTGGAGCGCAATCACCTCTTCAACTCGGCCGATCTCGGCGTGCTCTTCGGCGGCAACTTCGGCGGCGAGCTTTCCGAGGAGTACCGCCACGAGGTCAACCACCATTACGCCGGCCGCTGGGGCTCCTTCCAGGTGGGCCTGTACAACGGGGGCGGCTACCACGCCGTCGAGCAGACCAGCAACAAGGCCGTCGAAGGTCGCATTTCCGTTCGCCCGATGCCCGACAGTCTCCCGGGATTGCAGGTGACGGCCTTCGGCCTGGCGGGCAAGGGCAACGCCTCCGGCGAGCCCGACTGGAACCTGGCCAACTTCATGCTGAGCTACGAGAGCCCGCGTTTCGTCGTCACGGGACAGTACGAGCGCGGCGAGGGCAACCAGAAGGGGAACATGACCGATGCCGAGGGGAGGCCCTCCAAGCACGAGGGCTACTCCATCTTCGGCAGGGTCCGCCTGGGCGAGCAGCGGAGGTGGCACCTCATCGGCCGGTACGACCACTTCGATCCCGACCGCGACAGCAACCTGGGCGACGTCCAGGACCGGTGGATCGCCGGCGTGGCGTGGCAGTTCACGGGGGAGAACTACTGGCTGCTGGACTATCAGAATCTCAGCCACGACGCCCCGGGGATTCCCGACGAGCACCGCCTGCAGCTGACCCTACAACTCAAGTACTGAAGATCGTGAGCACATGACGCCGCTCAAACGACCGGCGCTGGAGGTGGAAATGAAACGGAACATCGCAATCATGGCATCCTTGGTCCTGGCCGGAACCCTCTCGGCGGCGGGCCTTTCCCTCAACGGGGCCGGCGCCACCTTCCCCTACCCCGTGTACGCCAAGTGGGCCAACGCCTACGCCAAGGAAACCGGTGTCAGGCTCAACTACCAGTCCATCGGCTCCGGCGGCGGGATCGCCCAGATCAAGGCCGGCACGGTGGACTTCGGCGCCTCCGACGCCCCCCTGACCAAGGAGCAGCTGGCCAGCTTCGGCCTCGTCCAGTGGCCCCAGGTCATGGGCGGGGTCGTCCCCGTGGTCAACCTGCCGGGAATCGCCACCAACGAGCTCCGGCTGACGCCGAAGCTGCTGGCCGACATCTTCCTCGGCACGGTGACCCGGTGGAACGACCCGGCCATCGCCGCCGTCAACCCCGGTGTCAAGCTCCCGAAGACCCGGATCACCGTGGTCCACCGGGCGGACGGCTCCGGCACCACGTGGATCTTCACCAACTACCTGGACAAGGTCTCCCCCGAGTGGCACAAGCGCGTTGGGACCGCCAAGTCGGTGGCCTGGCCCGCCGGCGTCGGCGGCAAGGGGAACGAGGGCGTTTCGGCCTACGTGCAGCGGATCCGAGGCGCCATCGGTTACGTGGAGTTCGCCTACGCCCTGCAGAACCACATGACCGCCGTCCAGCTTCAGAACCGTGACGGGTTCTTCGTGGAGGCCACCATCGGTACCTTCCAGGCGGCCGCTGCGAACGCCGACTGGGCCAACGCGCCGGGCTTCTACCTGGTCCTGACGGACCAGCCGGGCGAGAAGAGCTGGCCCATCACCGGTGCGTCGTTCATCCTGGTGCACACATCCCAGAAGGACCCGGCCAAGGCCCGCGGCGTGCTGGAGTTCTTCGCCTGGGCCTTCGCCAGGGGGGACGACATGGCCACGGCGCTGGACTACGTGCCGATCCCCGACGGCGTGGTCTCCATGATCGAGGCCATGTGGGCCTCGGAGCTCCAGGCCGGAGGACAGAAGGTCTGGACGAGGAAGTAGATCCCGGCGAATGAACCTGGAGAAAACGTCCGGAAAGGGCGTTGGAGATGCCCTCTTCCACGGGGCCGCGGTTGCCGCCGCGGTCCTCGTTCTCGTGCTCATGGCCGGGGTGTTCGTCGATCTCGTGCGGCACTCCTGGCTCTCCCTGAAGACGTTTGGCCCACGTTTCCTCTGGTCGGCGGCCTGGAACCCGGTGACGGGGGATTACGGAGCGGCCAGCAGCATCTACGGGACCTTCGTGTCCACCATCATCGCCCTCCTGATCGCCATTCCCCTCAGCCTGCTCATCGCCCTCTTCCTGGTGGAGATCGCCCACCCGCGCCTGGCCGGGCCGGTCAGCGGCGCCATCGAGATCCTGGCCGCCATCCCCAGCATCATCTACGGCATGTGGGGGCTGTTCGTCTTCGCCCCCTACCTTGCCGACCACGTGCAGCCGGCCCTGGAGGCTGTGTTCGGGAAGATCCCCGCCGTGGGCGTTCTGTTCTCCGGGCCGCCCATGGGCATCGGAATCCTGCCGGCCGGGCTGATCCTGGCGTTGATGGTGCTCCCCTTCACGACGGCGGTCATGCGTGACGTCTTCCAGCTGGTTCCGCGGGTGCTCAAGGAGGCGGCCGTCGGCATGGGGTCCACAACCTGGGAGGTGTTCCGCAAGGTGATGATCCCCTACGGCCGTCAGGGCCTGGTCGGCGGCATCTTCCTGGGCCTGTCCCGGGCCATCGGCGAGACCATGGCGGTGACCTTCGTCATCGGCAACGACCACCGGATCACCGCCTCGCTCTTCGCCCCGGGCAACACCATCGCCTCGACCCTCGCCAACGAGTTCACCGAGGCGGCGAACCCGCTCTACCTCAGCGCCCTGGTGGAGCTGGGCCTCGTGCTCTTCATCATCACCTTCCTCTTCCAGGTGGCGGGAAGGTGGTGGCTCAACCACCTGGGCGGGACCACGGGGGATGGACGGTGAGACTGGCGAACCCGCGACCGAGGAGGCTCGCCGACCGCGCGGTCAAGATCGCCGCGGGCCTGGGAGCGGCCGTCGGCATGGTCTTCCTGGTCTGGATCCTGTGGGAGGTGATCGCCCGGGGGGCTTCGGCCCTGAGCTGGAGCTTCTTCACCGAGCTGCCGGCCCCTCCCGGAGAGAGCGGGGGCGGCCTCGCCAACGCCATCCTGGGAACGCTCCTGATCAGCCTTGGCGCCGCGGCGCTCGGCGTTCCGGCCGGTGTGATGGCCGGTATCTACCTGGCCGAATTCGGCCGGGGGACCCGCTTCGGCGCCCTGGTCGGCTTCATGGTCAACGTGATGATGGGTGTTCCGTCCATCATCGCCGGGCTCTTCGTCTACACGCTGATCGTCCTGTCCATGGGCCACTTCTCCGGATACGCCGGTGCGGTGTCGCTGGCCTTTCTCATGCTGCCCATCGTCGCGCGGACCACGGCCGACATGTTGGCCCTGGTTCCCAACACCCTCCGGGAGTCGGCCCTGGCCCTGGGAGCGCCTCGCTGGCGGGTGATCGTCCAGATCGTTGCGCGGTCCGCCAAGGCTGGCCTGCTGACGGGAATCCTCCTGGCCGTGGCACGGGTCAGCGGCGAGACGGCGCCCCTACTGTTCACCGCGCTCAACAGCCCCTACTGGCCACACACCATTTCAGGACCGACGGCCAACCTGACCGTGACCATCTTCAACTACGCCATGTCCCCCTACCACAACTGGCAGCAGGCGGCCTGGGGAGCGTCCTTCGTCATCACCGCGAGCGTCCTGGCGGTCAGCCTCGTGTCGCGGTTCCTACTGAGGAGAACAAAATGATCGCAATCCAACCATTCCCCCAAACCGGGGCCGCAGGCCCCGTTCCCGGTTTCGAGGTCGTGGACACTGCGCCGGTCCGGGGCGCCATCTCGGTCCGGAACCTCAACTTCCACTACGGGGATCACCAGGTGCTCCACGACAACAACCTGGAGATCGCTCCACAGAAGGTCACCGCCATCATCGGACCCTCGGGGTGCGGCAAGTCGACCCATATCCGGGTCTACAACCGGATCTACGAGCTCTACCGGGACGAGCGGTGCACCGGCGAGGTGCTGCTCGACGGGCAGAATCTCCTGGCGCCCTCGGTCGATCCCACCGAGCTGCGGCGCCGCGTCGGCATGATCTTCCAGTCCCCGACGCCCTTTCCCATGTCGGTCTTCGACAATGTCGCCTACGGATTGCGTCTGCACTACCGGATGCCCCGCAGCGAGCTCATGGACCGGGTGAAGACGGCCCTCCAAGGGGCGGCTCTGTGGGAGGAGGTCAAGGACAAGCTGGACCATCCGGGCACCGCGCTCTCCGGGGGGCAGCAGCAGCGGCTCTGCATCGCCCGGGCCCTGGCCGTGGAACCGGAGGTCCTGCTGATGGACGAGCCGACCTCGGCGGTGGACCCCGTGGGGACGGCGAAGATCGAGGAGCTCGTCAGGAGCCTCAAGGAACGGCTGACGGTGGTGATCGTCACCCACAACATGCAGCAGGCGGCCCGCATCTCCGACTTCACGGCCTTCTTCCTCGACGGCCGGATCGTCGAGTTCGGGGAAACGACCGAGCTCTTCACCAATCCCGCCAACAGGGAAACGGAAGATTACATCACGGGGCGCTTCGGATGATACGGTGGGGGGGAGCAACCGGGGAGGCCTGCGGGAGGTGGAGCCTGGGAGGTACACCATGATGCGCCGGCATTTCGAAGAGGAGCTCGACGCCATCCGGGCCGCCATCCTCGCCATGGCGGGGCTGGTGGAACGGTCTCTCGGCGATGTGACGCGGGCGTTGACGGCCGGGGACGCCGGGCTGGCCCGGTCGGTCATCGACGGGGACGACGCCATCGACGCCTACGAGGTGGAGATCGACCGCCTGGCCACGGAGTTCATCGTGCGGCATCAGCCAACGGCCGCCGATCTGCGCTTCGTCGTCGTCGCCATCAAGCTGGGGCCGGAGCTGGAGCGGGTCGGCGACAACGCCGTCAACATCGCCCGGAGGGTCCTCGACCTCGCCGGCACCAAGCCCATCAAGCCCCTGATCGACCTGCCTCGTATGCTCCAGCTGGCCCGGGCCATGGTCTCCGATGCCATCGCAGCCTACGTCGGCCGGGACCCCGCGGCCGCACGGGAGATTATCCGGCGCGACGACGAGATCGACCAGTTCTACCTCCAGATCTTCCGGGAGCTGATCACCTTCATGATGGAGGACCCGCGCACCATCACCCGGGCCATCGACCTGATCTTCATCGCCCGCTTTGCCGAGCGGATCGCCGACCAGGCGACCAACATCTGCGAGGAGGTGGTCTACCTGGTGGAGGGAACCCCCATCCGTCACCAGCCGGTGCCCGAGGAAGAGGTGGTGCAATGAGACCAGATGGACCGGGGAGCTAGGGAGCCATGGCCGGTGAGCGGATACTGCTGATCGAGGACGACATGGACCTGGCGGCCTCCCTGAAGCTCGCCCTCCGGAAGGAGGGCTACCGGGTGGATCACGAGGCCACGGGAAACGCCGGCCTGGCGGCCGCCCTGGACGCCCCCCCGGACCTCCTCCTGCTGGACCTCAACCTGCCGGACGTGGACGGGCTGTCCATCTGCCGGGAACTGCGGAACGCCGGCGCCCTCGGGGATCTGCCGATCATCATGCTGACCGCTCGATCCCTGGAGGGGGACCGGGTGAAGGGCCTGGACGTGGGGGCCGACGACTACGTCACCAAGCCCTTCTCCCTCCGGGAGCTCAAGAGCCGTATCAACGCCCAGTTCCGCCGCCGCCGGCTGGACCAGGGGACGCCCGACAACATCTACGAGGACGCCCGCCTGGAGGTGCGCCGTGACGAGATGGAAGTGCTCCGGGACGGCGAGCCCATCCGGTTGACGGCCCGCGAGATGGAGCTCCTCTGGTTCCTCATCGCCGCCAGGCCCCGCGTGGTTCCCCGCGAGACCATCCTCGAGCGGGTCTGGGGACTCTCGGCCGACATTACGACCCGGACCATCGACGTCCACGTGCGTGCCCTTCGGAAGAAGCTGGGGCAGCAATCCATCGAGACGGTCATCGGCCGGGGCTACCGGTTCCGCGGCTACCCTGGCAAATGATCCGCCACCTGGTCCTCGTCGTCGTCTCGACGCTGCCGCTCCTGATGGTCATGCTGATGGTCGGAGGCAGCCATGGTCCCCGGGCCATGGTGGCCGCGGCCCTCCTGTGGGCGGCGGGCGTGGCCATCCTGGCGACGGCCGTCTGGCGGGAGAGCATTGAGCCCCTCCGGCGGCTTCTCGACGAGCTGGGGACGGACACGGGGCACGAAGCCCGCTGGCGGGTGCAGCGGCTGCGGGAGGACCTGGAGCGCTGCCGTGACGAGCTGGCCGCGGCCAACGAGCTGCTGGGCGACCTCTCGGCCGGGCTGGCCGACGGGCTGCTGGTGGTGGACCGGAAGCTGAGGATCCGTTTGATCAACCCGGAGGCCCTGCGCTTCTGCGGCTGGAGGGAGATCCAGCCGGGGACCGAGCTCCTGGACGTGCTCCGGGACCCGGAGATCCTGGAGGCCGTCGAACGGGGCGTCCGCGGGGGGCGGCCGGGACCCATCATCCACGAGAACCCCCGGGGGGTCTGGGAGGTCCGTGTCTCGCCGGTGGGCCGGGGTGGTGCCGTGGTGCTCCTGACCGAGGTCAGCCTTGTACGCCGCTCGGCAGAGCTCAGGCGGCGGTTCGTCCAGGATCTCTCCCACGAGATCCGCTCGCCCCTGGCCGTCCTGCGGACCAGCGTCGAGGCCCTGGAGGGTGAGGTGGACCCGGAGACGGCGGAGGTGGTGGTGCGCCAGGTGGAGCGGATCACGCGCCTCTCCGAAGAGCTCCACGACCTGGCCCTGATCGAATCCGGCGAGGTCGAGCTGCTTCTGGAGCCCCTGTGCCTGAGGGATGTGCTCGCCGAGGCCGTGGCCGACGCCCGGGGGAACGCCCGTCGGGCCGGCGTCACCATCGAGCAGGATGTCTCGGGGGATCCGGAGATCGTCACGGACCGCCGGAGCCTGCTCAGGGTGCTCTCCAACCTGCTGGACAACGCCGTCAAGTACAACCGGCCCGGTGGGCGGGTCGAGCTCGGGGCACGGCAGGAGGGGGATGAGATCGTGCTCCAGGTGGAGGACACGGGTCAGGGAATCCCGGCCGGCGAGCTCCGCGCCGTCTTCCAGCGCTTCTACCGTGTCGAGCGGGGGAGGACGCCGGGCCAGGGCGGTCTGGGAATCGGGCTGGCCATCGTCAAGCACCTGGTCCAGCGCCTGGGCGGCCAGCTGGAGCTGGACTCCCGCGAGGGTGTGGGTACCACCGTCACCGTCCGCCTCCCGGCAGCCGGCCCTCCGCCAGAGACCCGGAAGGGGCCGCCAGCCAGCGGCTGATGGTGCCAGTGGTTCATGGCGGGTGGAGCTCTCGCCGTTGACGTGATGCAGTGCGGCGGGTCTTCCTCAGCCACCCTTGCAGGGCCACACGAACTGATAGCGGAAAGCGCTTGCGCGAGCCTGGCGGGCCTCGGGTTGGGCAACTCGTGTACAATTCGCATCATGTGGGGAAAGTGACGGGTTGAAGCGAGCTTGCCCTGTGGATTGTGCTGTGGAGCGCACGATGTTTCGCATTGTCGTTTTTCTGCTGGCCCTGCTCTTTCTCGTGCACAGCCGGAGGACGATCGATCCAACCGTTCTGCCCCGCTTCGCGGTTCTGACGAGCGCGGTCGCTGTCCTCCTGCTCCTGTTCATTGCCGCCCTGTTCAACCGGGAGGGAAGGTTCCACGTCTCGGTCTTGAGGAGCCGCGCGGTGGCATTCTGGCTGGCCTACGTCGCGGCCGTTGGAGCGAGCGTCCTGGTGGCGGTCAACCGGTCGGAGGCGTTGTTTCAGTGGGAACGGGCGGCGGTCTTCTTTCTTTTCTTCGTGGTTCTCGCCTGGCTGCTCTCCCGAGATACGGCCAGGGTGGAAACCCTGGCAGCCGCGCTGGCGATGATCTGCTTGGCACTGGCACTGGTCGGCGCCGTTCAGCTGGTGAGGGTTGCCGTCACGGATGGATGGAATCTCGAGAATACTTACAAAGTGCTCGGGTTGTCGGCCGCCCGCAACCTCTACTCCCAGACCCTGTTGATGACGGTGCCCTTCGCGGTCTACTGGGCGGCGAGGGGTCGCCGGCTTTGGCGAGCAGCGTCTGCCCTGGGGGCGGTGCTGTCCCTGGTGTTGCTGACGGCGCTGATGGTACGGTCCGTGTGGATCGGTGCGGTGGTGGCCTCCCTGGCAAGCACGGGAGTTGGTGTATTGGGGATCAGGAAGCAAAGGGAAGGT
>CAZXNA010000104.1:0-11625 GCA_964641295.1 uncultured Thermoanaerobaculia bacterium | reverse complement strand
TGGCCGGCGGCTTCATCACCGACCTCAAGATCGGCTACTGGCTGGGTACCACGCCCCAGACCCAGGAGCGCTGGAAGTTCCTTGGCACCTTGGTGGCCGCGGCCTCGGTCGGCGTCGTCATTCTCATCCTCTACAAGACCTACGGCTTCGGGGTTCCGACGCCGCTCCACCCGCACCCCCTTCCGGCCCCCCAGGCCTCGGCCATGGCGGCCGTCATTCAGCCCCTGATGACCGGGCAGCCGGCGCCGTGGCTGGCCTACCTGGCCGGCATGTTTCTCGCCCTGATCCTCGAGATGGTCGGCATTCCGCCCCTGGCCTTCGCCCTGGGCATGTACCTCCCCATCGAGCTCAACACGCCCATTCTCGCGGGCGGTCTCATCGCTCACTTCGTCTCCAACCGGTCCAAGGATGAGGAAGTCAACACGCGCCGGCGGGAGCGAGGCACCCTGGTCGCTTCGGGCTTCATCGCCGGGGGGGCCATCATGGGGGTCATTGCCGCCCTCATCAACTACGTGGGCAAGGAGTGGCTTGTCGGGCCCCAATGGACCCTGAGCTCGGCGGTCCACCTAGCCCACTGGTCGGAATCCTCCGGAGGTGAGATCCTGGGCTTTGGCATGTTCGTCGTGCTCTGCGCCTACATGATCTGGGATTCCATGCGGACCGGCGTCACGTCGTAGGGTTCAACCGCCTCTCGAGCAACTCCAAGAGCTCCTCGGCCGTCGCCACGGTCGTGACCGGTAGGGGCTCGCCGCCCGGTGGAGGTGTCAGGGACCAGGGGCGCCACCAGAGGAGCTCCCGCCCGGCCTTGGCCGCCAGGGCCACCTCGGAGAGGGTGCCGGGGCCACCGCCGATGGCGACGCAGAGGTCACCGCTGAGCACGTTGACGGCGTTCCGGGCGCTGCCCAACCCCGTGAAAACGGGGACGACGACCCAGGGGTTGGGGTAGCCCGGAACCGGAGCCGCCGAGGGCAGCACGCCCACCGTCAGCCCGCCGGCCTCGACGGCGCCGCGGCAGGCGGCCGCCATGACTCCGGGCCCGCCACCGGTCAGCACGACCCAGCCCGCACCGGCGGCCATCCGGCCCGTGGACCGGGCCACGGATTCCTCCTCGGCCGTGGCCCGCGACGGACCGAGGACGGCCAGCACCTTCCGCCCAACGCTTTCCATGGGACCAGTCTGCCACATCAGGCTCCCGGAACGCCCGGGCCAATGCCTTCAAGAGTGGAATGAGATGAAAAACGAGCCGGGGTCCCAAGACCCCGGCTCGGTAGGTGCTCCTGCTTTCGGATCGCTACTCTCTAACCTGTTGATCCAGCTTGAGGATCGCGAAGAAGGACCTCTCGGCCCGTGGACGATAGACGTAGAGCCGGAGGTAGCCGCCCTTCCTGACCGACTTGACGCCGGAAAGGAACTGCTGCACGGAGTCGATCTCCTGCCCGTTGACCTCGGTGATGACGTCACCCCGCCGCAGGCCCTCGTCCGCCGCCGGCGAAACCGGGTTAACGTGACTGATGATGACGCCCTTGATGGAGTCCTCCACGCCGTAGAACTGGCGCACACGGTCGGTCAGATCCATGACGCTGATGCCGACCCGTTCGGAAACGTTGCCTTTCTCTTCCTCGCCGCCGCCAACCTGCGACTCTTCCTCGTCACCCTGGCGCTCCTCGAGGATCGCCGTGATCTTGAGGTCCTTGCCGTTGCGGATGACCTCCAGTTGCGCCTTGGATCCCGGCGGCATGGCGGAGATATGGTCGATGAGGTCCCGCGTCGTCTTGACCTTCTGCCCGTTGACACTGACGATGACGTCACCGTGCTCGAGGCCCGCCTTGTCGCCGGCATGGCCGGGGAGGACCTCTTCCACGAAGGAGCCATCCCGGCTCTTCAGGTTGAAGGCTTCCTGGAGTTCCTGGTCGACGTCCCGAACGGTCACGCCCAGATAGCCCCGGATGACCTTCCCGTGCTCCCGGAGCTGGGGGAGGATCAGCTTGGCCGTGTTGATGGGCACCGCGAACCCCATGTTCTGGCCACGGGCCGAGATGGCCGTGTTGATGCCGATGACCTCACCCCGAAGGTTGATCAGGGGACCACCGGAGTTGCCAAAGTTGATGGCGGCGTCCGTCTGGATGAAGTTCTCGAAGGAGGTATCGGAGATGCCCAGCCGGCGGCCCTTGGCGGACACGACCCCCACGGTCACCGTGTGGTCCATGTTGAGGGGGTTGCCGACGGCCATGACCCACTCGCCGACCCTGGCCGCGGCGGAATCGCCAAGCCGCAAGACGGCGAAATCCTTGTCCGGATGCTCGACACGAATCAGGGCGATATCCGTCGCGGGATCGCGCCCCACAACCTTGACGGAGTAGCGGGAGCCGTCGCTGAGCTCGATCTCCAGCTCGTCCGCGTCCTCCACCACGTGGTTGTTGGTCAGAAGCTCACCATCGGGCGTGATGAAGAACCCCGACCCCGAGGAGCGCCGGACGATGGGCTCCCGGTTCTGTCCCCCGTTGGGCTCCATGCCGAAGGGCGAAAAGAAGCGGTGAAAGAAATCGTCCGGCATCTGCTGCCGCCCCTCGCCGGGCTTGATCACGTCCTTGGCATAGACGGAAACGACCGACGGTACGACCTTCTCCGAGAGGGTCGCGAAATCCGGCGCGGTGAACACGACCCTGGACGGCGTCTGAACCTGTTGTGGCGGGTGGTCGGCGTTGGCACGCGGCGTCAGGCCGAGGCCCCCGGCCAGAACCATGCCGAAGAGGACGGCTCCGACGGCCACCGCCACCAGGGAAAAGAGTTGCTTGCGATCTCGTTGCATCGTTCACCTCCACGGAAGATCGGAGCGTTCGTGAAGCTCCTGTCATTCCCAACACAACCTCTTCAAGCAAATTCCCTGCCAGCCCTTCCGCGGAGCAACCCACCCCGAAAGCGTCAATCTGGCACATGGCCCACCGATTCCCGGGAGGGATGGCATCGACGGGAGGCCGACCGTGCCGTTCCCGGTCAGCCTCGCTCTTCCCCCCAGACTTCGGCCACCTGGATCCGGTCCTTTCCGGCCTCCTTGGCCACGTACATGGCCTGGTCAGCAGCCCGCAGGAGGAGGTTCTTTCTCAGGTCGACCGTGCCCTGGCGGGGCACGTGTACCGGATAGACGGCGATCCCCATGGAGCAGGTCAACGCCCGCCTCCAGTCGATGGGCACCTCGGACCAGGTGAAGCTGCCCTGCAGGAAGTTCGTCGCCCGCAGGGCGTCCTGGACTCGCCGGCCGACCTCCAGTGCCTGGGCCTCGTCGTGATCGGCCAGGATGATGACGAACTCGTCCCCCCCGTAGCGAGCCAGGGTCGCCCTGGGCTCCTGGACGATCCGTTGCAGGAGGTAGCCAAACTCCTTGAGCACCTGGGAGCCGGCCAGGTGGCCGTGGTTGTCGTTGACATCCTTGAAGTTGTCCAGATCGAGGAAGAGGAGCGCCACCGAGGAGCCGGTGACATCGGCGCGAATCAGATCCTCGGTCAGCCGATGGTGGAAGAAGCGATCGTTGTACAAGCCGGTCAGATCGTCCCGGCGTGCCATCTCATTGGCGCGCTGGGCGTCCAGGAGGTTCTCGATGAACACGGAGGTGTAGCGGGCAAAGATCTCCAGGAGGTCCAGGTCCTTGGTCGTGTATGGCTTGCCATCGGAGCGGTTGACCAGCTCCAGGACGCCGCACACCGTTCTCTCGATGCGGATGGGCACGGCCACCAGGCTGGAGGTCTTGAACCCAAGGGAATCGTCGAAGTGCCCGTAGAAGTTGGGGTCGTTCTCCGGGTCGGTCATCAGGTAGGGCTCGCCGCTCCGGTAGACGTGGCCCACCACTCCCTGGTGGACGTCCACGGTGGCGCCGAGGAGGTTTCCCGCGTGGGGCCCGAAAGCCGCCACGAAGTGCAGGTGCTGGGCACGTTCGGCCCGGCCGCGCTCCAGCGGACGGTCCATCAGGATCGATCCAGCCGCCGAGGGAAGGAAGTCGTTGGCCTTGACCAGAATCTCCCGGAGGAAGACATCGACCTTGAGACGGACGGGGATGAACCCCGAGTACCGTCTCCGATCGAGAAAGGGCTCGATCTCCTCCAACGGCAGGCTGTGCACCTCAAGGCCCGTCATGACCGGAGTTTATCACGCGCGGCGCATGAGGCTCCTGAGCTCTTTCTCCAGCTCGACAACCGTTTCCGAATGGTCGGCCCGCCCGGGGGCGAAGCGGACCATCTCCAGCCGGCGGCGAAGCTCGTCAACGCGGGCCTGCAGCGCCGGTTTCCGCCTGCGTTCGGGAACGCGGATCCACCACCGTTCCAGGACCCCCTGGAGTTCGCGCGCCCGGTCGGCGGCGCTCTGGCCCGGCAGAGGCGGAGGCAGTGAGCGCTGCCGGGAGCGCACCGCCAGGATGCTGAACAGCACGCCGGCGAGCAGGCCAGCTCCCAGGGCCACGGCCACGATGGTCCACGGGAAGGCCTTCGGCGCCGGGGGGACCCGGTTCCCGGACTCCCGATGGGTGATCGTCACCGGCCCGCTGCCCTGCCTGGGGAGGAGAACGGGAGTCGGCGTCGGGGTCGGCTTGGGGCCGCGCACCGTCAACTGGAAGGGGCCCAGTACCTGTTCCAGGTAGGTCCCGGCGACCGGATCGAAGACGGCCAGGCGGACGGGCTTCAGCCGGATGACACCGGCTCGCCGCGGCACCAGGGTCATCTGCCAGCTCCGCTGACCGTGGATGCCCCGGTCGTCCACCGTGATCTTGCTGTCCTCCTCGGGAGGATAGGTGTCGCAGTTCGAGCAGTCCGGCCACCGGGAGGGCGCCTCCACCAGCGGCAGGTTGCCGTTGCCGCGGAGCGTGACCGTCAGGGTGGCCGAGCCTCCCAGGTCGATTGTGTCGGGCTTGAGGGACGCGCTGTACCGGAGCTTTCCAACGGCTCCCGAGAAGCCCGCCGGACGAGCGGGTCTCGGGACGATCTCGAAATCCGCCCGGGGCGTTTCCCGCTCCACCACGTTCCCCGGTCCGAAGACACTGAAGGAGCGAAGTCCGATCCGGGCCCGGATCGGGGGGATGCTCAACTTCCCCGGCTTGAGGGGGATCAGCACGTAGCGCGCCACGGGGAAACGCCGGTAGACGACGCCGTCGCGCTGGACGCTCGTTCCCGTCACCTGCTTCGGGAGATCGACCCTCTGGGCCCACCAGCCCGGGAAGGAGGGCACCTTGACCCACTCGAAGCCCTCCACGGCCGCCGTGGTGTCCAGCACGACGGAGATCAGCATGGGCTCGGAAGCCCACAACTTCTTCCTGGGTACCAGGAGCTTCAGGCCCACGCGGGCCGCCCGCTGGGCCGGCCGGCCTAGCAGCTCGTCGAACGGATCCATGGGCATGCCCCGGACCCGCTGCCGCGGGGGGGCCACCGAACCGTTGACCACAATGGCCGAGACGGGGTTGGAGACCAGTTCTTTTCCGCCGACGGTCACGTGGACGGGACCGACGGAGGCCGGACCCACGTCGAGCCCCTGGAGAATGTACGTGAAGCTGGTGCTCGAGGAGGCCACACCGTTGACCCACGAGAACTGCTGCTCCGTCGAAGGACCGCCGACAATCTGAAGGTTCTCCAGGTGCTCCGGACGCGGGGCCTCCCCCTTGACACGCCCTCCCCTGACCGTGATGACCAGCCGCGCCACATCCTCGATCCCGAAGCGCTGGGGTTGGAGCCGCACCTCCAGGGTCGGCTCCTCTCCCGCCCACACCGTCGCCGCAAGGGCCACCGCCAGGGCCGTACCCAGCCAGGAGACCCGCCGTCTCACCAGTCCTCCTCCACCCGTTGCCGCTGTTGCGGCACAGGGGTTCTCATGGCCTTTCGGGCCCTGCGCTCCGCCCGCTCCAGGGCGCCGAAGAGAGGGGTCTCCGGCTTGGGCGCCCGCCGCTGCTGCGCCTGGGAGGGTCCGGGCGTCGGCGTCGGCGTCGGCCCGGATTTCCGAGGCTGTTGCTTCTGCTGTTTTTTTTCCTGCTCCTTCTCACCTTGTTTCTGCTCCTGCTGCCTCTGGTTCTTCTTCCGCTGCTCCTTCTGCTGCTCCCTAAGGCGCAACGCCAGCTCGTAGTTGCGCTTGACCTCGGGTGAGTTGGGATCCTCCAGGAGCGCTTTCCTCAGCCACCGGACCGCCTCGGAGGCCTGGCCGCTCTCCAGAGCGGCCGTCCCCAGGTTGTAGGCGGCACCCCTGATCCCGGCCCGGTCGGCCCGTGCCAGCAGGGGGGCCGCCTCCTGAAGCTGCTTTCCCGCCGCCAGGGAGGTCCCAAGGTCATAGAGGCGAACGGGGTCCTCGGGATCCAGGCTGGCCGCCTGGGCGAAAACGCGGGCCGCCTCGGCCGGCTTCTCATCCCTCCAGAGCTCGAGCCCTCGCCGCGCCAGGCGGCGCTCCCCGCCGGGAATCCACCGCTGCCACCAGGGGACGTGGAGCTCCCGTCGCGCTGGCCGGGTCGCCCCGGGCGTGCCGTCCCGGCCTGGAGGCGGCGTGGCGTCCTGCGCCCGGGCGGCCGGTGTCAGGGCCAGAAGGAGCAGGGCGGCGACGGCCGTCTTCCGCCACGGGGAGAGGCCAAAGCCCAGAAGTGTCAGCAGCGCCGCCGCCGCCAGGAAGAGGGGGAAGCGGTCGATCCGGCGGATCCGGCGGGAGCTCTCCATCTCCCGGCTCTGGAGCTTGCCGATGGCCTGGACGATCTCCTGGGCGGCGGTTCCCGAGCCGGCCCTGACCAGGAGGCCCTTCGTGCTCCTGGCCAGTGTCTTCAATACTCCGGGGCGGGCATGGGTGATGACGACATTGCCCGAGCGGTCCTTCTTGTAGTGGACCCGACCCCGGGCCTCGTCCATGGGGATGGGGCCGCCCTCGGATGTCCCGGCGACGATCGCCACCATGCGGACGCCGGCGTCCCGCAGGCGCGAGGCGGCCGCTTTCACGTCACCCTGGAGATTCTCGCCATCGGAGATCAGCACCAGCACACGGCCCTTGCCCTCGGGCGGCATGAGCTTGAGGCTCTCGTCGACGGCCCGCTCCAGGTTGGAGCCCGGAAGGGCGATCATCCCCGGTTCGACTCCCTCCAGGAAGGTCCCGACGGCATCAAGATCCGTCGTCAGGGGCACCAGGGGGTAGGCGTCGCCCGCGAACACCACGACGGCCACGCGGTTGCCGTCCAGCCCCGGCAGGGCGCGCCGCAGGACGGCCAGGCCACGCTGGAGCCGGGAGGGGGCGATGTCCCGGCAGCGCATGGAGTCCGAGACGTCCAGAGCGACGACCACATCCCGCGTCCGGATGGAGACCTCGCCCTTGACCTCGCCCCACTGGGGCCGTGCCAGGGCCAGGACGACGAATGCGGCGGCGGCACACCACGCCAGGAGCCGCCACAGGCCCGTGGAAGGCGTGCCGCCCAGCACCTGACGCCAGACCGAGGGGCTGGCCAGGGACCGCTGCTGGCCCAGCCGGGCACGGTGACGCCACAGGGCCAGAACGGCACCCGCCACCGGCAGGGCCAGCCACAGGAGGCGTGCCGGCTCGGCGAAGCTCACCATGCCGACCTCCCCAGGAGCCCTTCCAGCCCGATGGCGCCCAGGAGGAGCGCCAGGCCGGCCATGGCCCAGGGCCCGAAGCGCTCCCGGTACCGGATGAGCTTCGTCGAGGAGAACTCCGTCTTCTCCATGGCGTCGATGGTCTTGAATACCTTCTCCAGCGCCCTGGAATCCCTGGCTCGGAAGGCCGTCCCACCCGTCTTCCTGGCGATCTCTGCCAGGAGCTCCGGGTTGACCTCCACCCTGAGCCGGCGGATCTGCCGGACAACCCTGCCCGTCAGCGGATCCTGAACCTGGACGGGGATGGGCACCTCGCCGCCCCGTCCCACCAGCACCGTGTGGACCGTGATCCCCTCCTTGTCCGCCAGTTCCGTGGCGGACATGGGGTCCAGCTCCCCTGCGTTGTTGGAGCCGTCGGTCACCAGGACGATGACCTTGGAACGGGCCTTGGAACGCCGCAGGCGGTTGACCGCCGTTCCCAGCCCCATGCCGATGGCCGTGCCGTCCGGGAGCACACCGAGCTTGGCCCGCGCGAGGAGGCTCCGGGCGACGTCGTGATCCAGGGTCAGGGGGCAGAGTGTCACCGCTGCGCCGGCGAACTCCACGATGCCGATCCGGTCGTTGGGACGCTTGGCGACAAAGCGGGAGATGACGTCCTTGGCGACGCCCAGCCGGTCCGTGGGCTTGAAGTCAAGAGCCGCCATGGAACCCGAGACGTCCAGGGCAATCACGATGTCGATCCCCTTGGAGTGCTCGATCTCCCGGGAAAGCACCTCCTGGGGCCGGGCCATGGCGATAGCCAGTGGCACCAGGGAGAGGGACGCCAGGATCCCCGCGACGACCGTGGCGCCAACGGCCACCGTCCCCTTCCCCGAGTAGGGCGCCGTCCCCGGCCACGGGAAGCGCTGGTGGTGGCGCCGGAGAAGCCAGACCGTCAGGGCCGGTACCGCGGCCCCGGCCAGGAGCAGCCACCAGGGGTGGGCCACGTGCATCAGGCCGCCTCCCCTTCGGAGCTCTCCGCCGGGCGAAGCCAGGCGTCCAGCTCCTCTCCCGCCGCCAGGAGACGCCGGAGGGTATCCTGCAGTTGGGCCTCGGCCGCCGGTCGCCGGGCGAAGCGCACCCGGTCGGCCAGCTGCAGGGCGTCCCGGAAACCCACCTGCACCGCAGTGGGCCAGCCGGAGCGCCGCGCCAGACGCTGGATCTCGAAGCTCGTCATCTCGCCCGCCGGCTCGCCCGTCGACAGTTGCAGGAAACGCCGGACTCCGTGGGCCAGCCGGTCACAGAGCTCCTCCACGTCCCCCGAGCCGATATCCTCGGCCAGCTCCGCCACCAGGGATCGGAGCTCCTCCAGGGGCGGCAGGGACGGCTCCGAACCCTCCTCCCCTCCGCTCCGCTTCCTCCACCGCCAGATGGCCCACGCCACCAGGGCCAACAGCAGGAGGCCCACCCCGATGGGCAGGACCCACTCCCAGGGGAATCCCGTCACGCCGACGGGGTCGGCCAAGGGAGCCGGCTTGACCTTCTCGCCGGGCGGCAGGACGGAGACGACCTCGACCCTGGAGGCGCCGTCCGCGGAGACCCTCTGCGGAGCTCCGCCGGGCTCCCGTACGGTCACCGTGATGGGCGGCAGGTCGAGCTTGCCGGTCCTGAGGGGAGCGAGCACGGCGGTCCACGAGGGCGGATTGCTCCCCTCCACGGGCTTCGGCGGCTCGACGACGGCCCACGACTCCCCAACCGCTCCGGCCGTTTCGATCCCGGGGGTTCCCCACAGCAGCCCGGCGGGTCCCCTGGCCTGGAGATGCACCTCCACGTGGTCACCCACCGTGACGGCCTTGGAGGGAACAGAAAGCTCGAGCCCCGGCTCCCCGGACGCCGGCCCGGCCAGCGTCATGCTCGTCACGGCGAGCACAGCCGTCGCGAGGAGAGACCTCCAGCGGCGGCCTCTCACGGCAGGCCGGCCCTCTGCAACGGCCTTCCCCGGAAGGAACCCGGTCCTCACGCAGCCCTCCTCCGCTCCCGCTGCCGGAGCAGCTCACGGACCGCTGCCAGGTAGTCCTGGTCCGTCGAGAGATCGAGGACGTCGACCTCGGGGAAGCGCGGACCCCGGAGCAGGGGACGGGGCTCGAAGAGAACGCCCCGCCGCCGGCCCTCGGCCTCCCGCACCGGGATGGCGGAGGGTGGCCGTTTCCCCGCGAGGAGCGGGTCCCCCGCGCGAACGACCAGCAGCTCGTGCCGGGCCGCCAGGGCCCGGATCTCCCTGGCAGGCATGGGGCAGGTCCGGTCCACGACGGCCACAACGATCCCCCGGCCCTTGAGCACCCGCGCAGCCGTGCGGACGGCCTCGGCTGCCGAGGTCCCCTTTCCGGCCGGCTCCGCGGCCAGCACCTCGCGGACGACCCGGAGACCGTGCCGCCAGCCCTGCCGCGGCGGAATGACCGTGCGTACGGCCTCGTCGAAGAGGATCGCGCCGACCCGGTCCCGGCGTGCGGCCGCCAGGGCGAAGAGGCTTGCGACCTCAGCGATCAGGTCATGGACCGTCATGACGCCACTGCCGAACCGGGTCGAGGCCGAGAGGTCCACCAGGAGAAGCACCGTCAGGTCCCGCTCCTCCCGGTACAGCTTGACGTGCAGGCGGCCCGTCCGGGCCGTCACGTTCCAGTCGATGGTCCGGACGTCGTCGCCCCGGCGGTACTCGCGGACCTCCTCGAACTCCAGACCCCGTCCCCGGAACGCGCTCGAGTACTCGCCGGCGAAGCCCTCGGTCAGGGCGCGCCTCGCGCGGATCTCCAGGTTCTTCACCTGGGCCTGGAGCCGGCGGCGGACCAGCTCGGCATCACCGGTCGCGGCCGGCGCGGGCCGGCCCAGCCATCTCCAGAGGGCCCGGCTGCCGGTGGACATTCTCAGGGAACCTCCACGGCCAGCAGGAAGCGCTCGACCAGATCATCCGCCGACACGCCCTCGGCCTCGGCCTCGTAGCTGAGGACCAGCCGGTGGCGAAGAACCGCCGGCGCCAGCTCCTTGACGTCTTCGGGAGTCACGTAGGAGCGGCCCCGGAGCAGGGCCATGGCCCTGGAGGTCCGGGCCAGGGAGATGGAAGCGCGGGGCGAAGCGCCCCAGGCGAGCAGCGGCGCCACCTCGCCCAGGCCGACCTCCGAGGGGTTCCGGGTCGCCGCCACCAGGTTGACGATGTAGGAGCGGATCCGGTCGTCCACGTAGACCTGCTCCGCAGCCTTCTCCATCTCCCGCATCTCCTCGATCCGGACCAGGGTCCGCGGCTCGGGGAAGCTCTCTGCCAGGTGGTAGCCCAGCACCTTGAGCTCGTCCTCCCTGGAGGGGTAGTCCACAACGGCCTTGAGCAGGAAGCGGTCGAGCTGGGCCTCGGGCAGGGGGTAGGTCCCCTCCTGCTCGATGGGGTTCTGGGTCGCCAGGACCAGGAAGGGTTCGGGCAGGGGCCAGGTCGCATCGCCGATGGTCACGACCCGCTCCTCCATGGCCTGGAGCAGGGCCGACTGGACCTTGGCCGGCGCCCGGTTGATCTCGTCGGCCAGGACCAGATTGGCGAAGATGGGTCCCTTGTGGGGGACGAAATCCCCCCGTTTCTGGTCGAAGACCAGGGTGCCGGTCACATCGGCCGGCAACAGGTCCGGAGTGAACTGGAGCCGCTGGAAGCTTCCCTGGACCACGCCGGCCAGGGTTCGCACCGTCAGGGTCTTGGCAAGGCCGGGGACGCCCTCCAGCAGCACGTGCCCCCGGCAGAGGAGGCCGATCAGCACCGACTCAACCAATCCATCCTGCCCAACGACCACTTCCGAGACCGCACGGTGGATCTCTCCAAGGCGGGCGGCCGCCGCTTCGATTTTCGCCTGATCACGTTCCGTTTCCATGGTTTCTCCCCCTCCCCGCACCGCGGGGCTGCATCGATGAATGCAAGGATCGCGCCCACCAAAAGCCGCCCATTTCCAGCCCCTTTCGCGTCAAAGCGGCCGCCGAGACGCCAGAACGGCACGGGAATATGGCTGTCTCTTAACCACATCTAGCTCTGCCGCCTACCACACCATTGTAGAGACCCGGG
>CAZXNA010000103.1:0-11749 GCA_964641295.1 uncultured Thermoanaerobaculia bacterium | reverse complement strand
TTTGGGTGTGGGGTTGTTTGGTTTGCGGGTTTGTTCTCTCCACCAGTGGGCGGCCCCCTACGATGTCTCCAGCCGCGTGTCGTGGGCTGGAGCGTCCAGCGCGGTCCGGCGGCCGTGCCGTTGCAGCGGGTGGTCAACGCCTCGGGAGGGTGCTCCACGGACCGTCTGCCGGACTTCCCCCAGGGTCTCCAGCGGGCCATGCTGGAGGCCGAGGGCGTCACCTTTCGGCCCAACGGCACCCTGGACCTGACGGTGTACCGCTGGATCCCTTCGGAGCTTCGGTGATTCGGTGCCAGATGGGATGAGTAGGCCGGCCTACTCATCCCATCTGGCACCAGGGTGAATCTCTAAATCTTGGTGCCTGGCACCGGGGTTGGTGGTGTACACTTTTTCCGGAGCCTGGAGGAGGGGAAGGGGGATTCCCATGGGCGGTGAGCTTCGTTCGGAATCCGGAGGACGTCGTGTGACCGTGGGCCGTGTTCTGGGTCCTCTGGCATTCCTGGTGGTGCTCTCGCTGCCGGCCGGTAATCTGGGGAGCTCGGGGCTTCGCGTGGCGGCTTCGGTGGTGTGGATGGCGATCTGGTGGGTGACGGAGGCGGTGCCGCTGGCGGTGACCTCCATGTTGCCACTGGTCCTGTTCCCACTTCTCTCGGTGAGGGGTATCCGGGATGTGGCGCCCAACTACACGGAGCACATGGTGTTCCTCTTCCTGGGCGGCTTTGTCCTGGCACTGGCCGTGGAGCGGTCCGGCCTGCACCGGCGGCTGGCGCTGGCGATCCTCCACAGGGTGGGCTCCTCGCCCAGGCGCCTGGTGTGGGGGTTCCTCTTGGCCACGGCAATGCTCTCCATGTGGCTCTCGAACACGGCCACCACCCTCATGATGTTGCCCATCGCCGCCGGCGTGGTGGATCGCGTCGGTGAAGGTAAGGTGGGCATGCGGCTGTTCCTGGCCGTGGCCTTTGGCGCCTCCATCGGTGGGCTGGGGACCCTCATCGGGACCCCGCCGAACCTGGTCCTGGCCGGGATGGCGCCCAGCCTGGTGAAGGGGATTGCACCGTTGACCTTCGGGGGGTGGATGCTCTTTGGGATCCCCATGGTGGCGCTGCTCTTGCCGGTGGCGGGCCTCCTGCTGGGCCGCGGCCTCTCCCGGAAGGAGTCAGGGGCCCGGGAATCGCTGGAGGCCGAACGTCGCTCCCTGGGACCGCTCACCGTCCGGGAGCGGCGGGTGGCGGTGCTGTTCGGCCTGACGGCGTTGGCCTGGATCACGCGGTCCGGCATGAGCTTCGGCAGCTTCTCCCTCCCTGGCTGGAGCCACCTCTTCGCCAACCCGAAGATGGTGAGCGACGCGGTGCCCGCCGTGGCGGGGGCCATACTGGCGACCTTGATCCCGGTGGGTGGTGGGGAAGGACGTCCCCTGGTGAGCTGGGACGAAATCCGCCACGGTGTTCCCTGGGGTGTGCTGCTCCTCTTCGGCGGTGGTTTTGCCGTGGCCGACGCCGTGGGCTCGGCGGGAGTCGACGGTTGGCTTGCCCAAGAGCTCCACGGCCTGGCGGTTCTGCCGCTGCCTCTCATGATCCTGGCCGTGGCCCTGATCGCCATGGGCGCCACGGAGCTGACGTCCAACACGGCCACAGCCACCCTGCTCATGCCCGTGATGGCGGCGCTCGCCAAGGTGCTGGAGGTGCCGCCCTACCTGCTGATGGTGCCGGCCACGGTGGCGTGCTCCTGCGCCTTCATGCTGCCGGTGGCCACTCCGCCCAACGCCATCGTCATCGGCTCGGGCCACGTGACGGCGCCCGACCTGTTCCGAGAGGGGATCCGCCTCAACCTGATAGCGGCCGTCATCGTCACCGTCCTGACCCTCACCCTCGGCCGTCTCGTGCTGCCCATGTAACGGCGCAGAACGTTCGAAGGTCACGACGATGGAACGTCATGACGTGAGGGGAACGATGCAGGCGGGTTCGTCGAAGGCGGGGGAGCCGACGGCCGGGGTGACGGGGTAGGCCGTCATCGCCCCGGGGGCGTACGGCCGGAGGAGATGGGAGAGGACGGGGGGCTCCCGGAGCTCCGGGTCGAGCCAGAGGTCCCAGGACTCGGGCGGCAGGATGACGGGCATTCGGTCGTGGAGGGGTGCCACCAGCTCGTTGGGCCTGGTGGTCAGGATGGTGAAGCTCTCCAGTGGCTCACCGCCGGGAAGCTGCCAGTTCTCCCAGAGGCCGGCCAGGGCGAATGGGCCGGCATCGCGCATCCGGATGAGCCACGGCTGCTTGCCAGCGGGGGTCTTTTGCCACTCGTAGAAGCCGTCCGCCGGCACCAGGCAGCGCCGGGTTCGTAGTGCGCTGCGGAAGGAGGGCTTGGACGCGGCGGTCTCCGCCCTCGCGTTGATCAGGCGCTGGCCGATGGAGGGGTCCTTGGCCCAGGAGGGGATCAGCCCCCAGCGGAGGAGGTCCATCCGCCGTCGGCCGCCGGCCTCCCGGACGACGGGCGCCTCCTGGGTCGGTGAGATGTTGTATCGCGGGGCCAGCTCCGGCGTCTCGTCCACGCCGAAGGCCTCCGCCAGCACTTTCCCCGTGATGGTCAGGATGTACCGCCCGCACATGTATCCATGGTAAACGAAAACGAGGGGAGGATCACCCGCGTTCGGCATCTCGGGTTACACTTGCGGGCGGGACGGAGGATGAGTACGAGAGACGGAATCATCGTATTCGGGGCGACGGGCTTCACGGGGGGGCTGATCTGCAGGGCGCTCCACCGGATGGGTCTGGCCTTTGCCGTGGCGGGACGGAACCGGGAGCGGCTGGAGGCACTGGCCGAGGAGGTCGGGGCCAAGGACGTCGTCGTGGCCGATGCCACGCGGCCCCGGACCCTTGGCGCGCTCTTCGAGGGCGGTACACGGGTGTTGATCAACTGCGCCGGGCCGTTCCTCCGCTACGGCATGCCGGTGGTGGAGGCGGCCGTGGAGGCGGGCGTTCACTACCTGGATACGACGGGTGAGCAGCCTTTCATCAAGGCCGTGGTCGACCAGCTGGACGAGAGGGCCGCCACGGCGGGCGTGACGGTGGTCAGTGGGATGGCTTTCGAGTACGCCGTGGGCGATTGGGCCGCGGAGCTCGCCATGAGACGTTCCGGGATGGGCGAGATCGAGCACCTGGCTGTGGGCTACGCCCTCAGAGGCGAGGGTGTCAGCCGGGGGACGGCGCTTTCGGTCTACGAGATGGCGGGGCGGCCCGCCTGGGGTTGGGAAGAGGGACGGTGGGTCCGGCGATTCGCCTTCTCGGCTCGCCGGAGGATGAGCTTTCCCTTCGGCGTGCGGGACGTGTTCTGGGCGCCCTTCGGAGAGATCGTCTACCTGGCCCGGCGCGGCACGGTCCGGACGGCAACGGCCTGGATGCGTCTTTCGCCCGTCTGGGGGGCGGTGATGCCCTGGCTCAACCTGGCGGCGTGGCCCGTCAGGCCGCTGGCGCGTCCCCTGGCCGGCCTCTGGGTCAGCATGCGTCCCGGAAACCCGACCCCGGAGCAGCGGAGGTCCAGCCTCTTCTGCATCGTCGCCTCGGCCGACGGATCGAAGGTGGTGACGACGGGCGCCGATCCCTACGGGTTGACCGCGGAGATCGCCGCCATGGGTGCCCGGCGCCTGCTGGAGGGAGAGGCCCCGCGGGGCGTTCGCTCGCCGGCGACCATGGGCCTCGACCCGGCCTGGGCCTTGAAACGCATCGGGGTCGTTGTGGAGTAGCGGACATCGTCCGGTGCAACGATCCACTTGCAGCCGGGAACAACCAAGGCTCCTTCGTTGCCCTCCGGGATACCTCCAACGGCAGGGGGTGGAAGGGTCCAGGGTAATATGAAGCGCCGCAACGGCGGCCGGGAGGTCACGATGGTTCGCAGCCTGAAACATTGGTGCACTGTACTTGCGGTGGTTCTTCTTGCTCTCACCGGAACGGCTTCGGCGGAGAAGCGGGGCTTCGAGATCGCCGACTACTACCGGACGGCCTTCGTTGGCGCCCCCCAGCTGTCGTCCGACGGCGGGCTGGTGGCGTTCAGCGTCCGGCGTTTCGACCTGGAGAAGGGGGAGAGCTGGTCGGAGATCTGGATCATGAAGCCCGACGGCAGCGGGTTGCGTCAGATGACCTTTGGCCACCATCACGACGGCACGCCGAAATTCTCTTCCGATGGGAAGCGTCTGATCTTTGTCTCCGACCGGGAGGGGGACACGCCACAGCTCTGGGTCATGGCCGTGGACGGCGGGGAACCCAGGAAGCTGACGGACTTTCCAATGGGCGTCGGTGATCCGGTGGTCTCACCCGACGGGAAGTTCATCGCGGTCACCTCCGAGGTGTACCCCGAATGCGGCGCCGACGCCGAGTGCAACGAGACCATCGAGAAGGACCGCACCGATGGCAAGCTCAAGGTCCACATGGCGGACGAGCTCCTCCATCGGCACTGGACCTCCTGGCGCGACGGGAAGTACAGCCATGTGCTGCTCGTGGATGCCGCCACGGGCAAGGTGGTCAAGGACATGACGCCGGGGAAATGGGACGCTCCGACCTTCTCCCTCGATGGAGCGGAGGGCTACGCCTTCTCACCCGACGGCAGGGAGCTGGTCTACGTCTCCAACCACGAGCCCTATCCGGCCTCCTCGACCAACTCGGACATCTGGGCCGTTCCGGTCGATCCCGAGGCCGCCAAGCTCGAGGCCCGAAACCTGACCGGGGACAATCACGGCTGGGACGGGGCGCCCCACTACTCGCCCGACGGGAGATTCCTGGCCTACCTCAGCCAGGAGAAGCCGGGTTTCGAGGCTGACCTCTTTCGGATCGCACTCCTTGACCGGAAGGCCGGCACGACCCGCTACCTGACGGACCGGAAGAGCTTCGACAACTGGGTGGACGACCTTCGATGGGGTCACGACGGCCGGACTCTGTTCTTCCAGGCGGAGGAAAAGGGCCGCAATCCCCTCTTCCGCATGGACGTGGCGACGGGGCGGCTCAAGCGGCTCTTCGCTCACGGGGCCATCGGCGGCTGGGAGGTGACGTCGGACGGCGCCGTCATCTACTCGCGCCGGACGACCGGTGAGCCGCCGGAGATCTTTCGATCGGCCGAGGATGGCACCGGCCGGACCCGCCTGACCCGTTTCAACGAGGCCCTGGAGGCCGAGGTTGACATTCGGCCCGCCGAGGAGATGTGGGTCAAGGGAGCGGGCGACTACAAGGTCCAGGTTTTCATCGTCAAGCCCCACGGTTTCGATCCCTCGAAGAAGTACCCCCTGATCCTCAACGTCCACGGGGGGCCGCAGCAGCAGTGGATGGACGCCTACCGGGGGGACTGGCAAGTCTACCCGGGCAGGGGGTACATCGTCGCATTCGCCAACCCGACGGGCTCTCCCGGTTACGGCCAGCCCTTCGTCGATGGCATCTCCTGCGACTGGGGGGGCCGGGTCTTCCAGGACCTGATGAAGGTGACGGACGCCTTGGAAAAGCTGCCCTACGTGGATGCCGACCGGATGGGCGCCATGGGCTGGTCCTACGGCGGCTACATGATGATGTGGTTCGAGGGCCACACGACCCGTTTCAAGGCCATCGCCGCCATGATGGGCGTCTACGACCTCCGGGCCATGTACAGCTCCACGGAGGAGCTGTGGTTCCCCGAGCACGACCTCTGCGGGCGTCCGTGGAACTCCAAGGACTACAAGAAGTTCTCCCCCTCGGAGTTCGTGCCCAACTTCAAGACGCCCAGCCTGGTCATCACCGGGGAGCAGGACTTCCGGGTGCCCTACACCCAGAGCCTGGAGTTCTTCACCGACCTCCAGAAGATGCGGGTCCCGTCGCGGCTCGTGGTGTTTCCGAAGTCAGGTCACTGGCCCAGCTGGTACGAGATGGCCTTCTACTACGACGTCCACCTGGACTGGTTCCACCGGTGGCTCGGGGGCGGCGCCGCGCCCTGGGATCCCGCCGCCTTCGCACGGAACGAGGTCTTCGGGAAGAAGAAGGACGCCTCGGAGCGTTGAAGCAGGGGAGATTGGAGGGAGGGCAGTATGGCTGGCATTTTTAAGGCCTATGACATCCGGGGGACCTATCCCGAGCAGGTCAACGAGGAGATCGCCTTTCAGGTGGGGTACTGGTACCGGAACCTCCTGGACGACGAGGACCTCGGTCGTGGTCCGGTGATCGTCGTCTCGCGGGACATGCGATCCCACTCGGAGCCGCTGGCGGAGGCGGTGAAGGCGGGATTGAGGGCGCGGGGCGTCGCCGTCATCGACATCGGTCTGGCGGACACGCCCATGAACTACTTCGCCATCGGTTATCTGGGCGCCTCCGGCGGTATCCAGGTGACGGCCAGTCACAACCCGGCGCAGTACAACGGCTTCAAGATGTCCCGGCGAGACGCCATCCCCGTGTCCTGGGACACGGGCATCGCCAGACTGGAAGAGCTGGTCAACGCCTCGACGGTCTCCACCGACCTGCCCCCACAGGCCGGGGAGGAGCGGCGGGAGGTCTTCCCGGCCTACGCCGACCACGTCATCGGGCACCTGGAGAGCCTGGAGCCGCGTCTCAAGGTGGCCGCCGACGCCGCCAACGGCATGGGCTCCACGTACAGGCCGATACTCGACCGGATGAACATCGAGCTGGTGCCGATCTTCTTCGAGCTGGACGGCACCTTCCCCAACCACGAGGCCAACCCTCTCAAGCCGGAGAACCTCGTGGACGTGGAGACGGCCGTTCAGCGCGAGGGGTGCCAGTTGGGCGTCGCCTTCGACGGCGACGGCGACCGGGCCATGTTCATCGACGAGAAGGGGAGGGCGATCTCCGCCGACAAGATCACCGGCCTGCTGGCGCCCCGCTTCCTCCGGGGCGAGCCGGGCGCCGCCATCGTCTACGACCTCCGCTCCTCCTGGTCCACCAAGGAGGCCATCGAGGAGGCCGGAGGCGAGCCCGTCCGCGAGCGCGTCGGACACTCGTTCATGAAGGCGACCATGCGCAAGCTCAACTCGCCCTTCGGCGGGGAGCTGGCCGGGCACTTCTACTACCGCTCCAACTACACGGCCGACTCCTCCCTGATCACCGTCGTGCACCTCCTCAACCACCTCCGGGAAACGGGGAAGCCACTCTCGGAGCTGGTCGCACCCCTGTTCCGTTACTTCGCCACCGGCGAGATCAACTTCAAGGTGGAGGACAAGGAGGAGATGATCCGGCGGCTGGCGGAGATCTTCTCGGACGGCGAGATCGACTACCTGGACGGCATCACGGTCCAGTACGGCGACTGGTGGTTCAACGTGCGCCCCTCCAACACCGAGCCGCTCCTGCGCCTTGTCCTGGAGGCACGAACGGCTCCTCTGATGGAGGAGAAGAAGGAACGGCTGCTGGAGATCCTCGGCACGCCGGTCTGATCTTCCCCCGGGTGAGCTGTCTCGGCCGTGGGGCATGGGCGGAAAACCGCCCGGCGGGATCAGCTTGGGCTCTTCTCCACCGGTGAAGGCATCGGCTGGCTCCGCGGAAACTCGGGTGCCGCTGGGAGCTCGGGGAGGGGTGTTCCTGGAGCTCTCGCGCCGGCCTCCGGCGCCTCGGGAGCGCCCTCCCGGCGGCCTGTGAAGGTCAGGCTCCCCCCGCACTGGAAGACGCCGTCGGACCAGTGCCACACGGTGCCGCCGCGTAGATGGTCGGCATCGACGAGCTCCATGTCGACGATCTCCGAGATGTAGCCGCCCTCCATGGCGATGACGCCGCGCAGGTGAGCCTTCGATGAATCCTGGTGGTTGACGGTGCCGGCGAAGATGTTCCCCAGGACGATCCAGAGCAGGGCGACAGGCCCGTAGAGCGCCCCAAGGATGGCCCCGAAGATGGGGCCGAGACCGGCGATGTTGAGGAGCTGGATCAGGAAGATTTTGGCCGGCGGGAGGGGGATGAAGTCGATGCCGTCTTCCTCGGTGATTGCCGGCGTGGGCCGGCCGGGGTCCGAGCCGAAGAGCCGGTCGACGAAGGCACCGTAGAGGAAGTGGCCCGCCACGAGGGCCACAACCGAGATCAAGAAGTACAGCATCTCAACTTTCCATTGCTGTTGAAGTCACCCTAACATGGGGGAGGTTGTTGCACCCTCGCCCCGGCATCGGTGGCGACACCCCCAGATGTGCTCCCGCTGCTTGCGCCATGGACAGTGTTGGGAGGAAGCAGGCCGCCTCCTCTTCTCCATTCCCCCTCTTCCCATGACGTTTCTGGGGTGGGGTATCCTGTGAACATGATCGACAACGGGCAGACCGACACCGCGTACCGCAGACTGGTCACCCTTGCGGCCGTGGTGGTGATCATCGCCGGTCTCAAACTGGCGCAGCCGATCCTGGTCCCCATGATCATCGCCCTGTTCGTCGCAATCCTCTGTGCCCCGGCCTTCACCTGGTTGACCCGGCACAGGGTGCCGCGCCTGGCCGCCGTTCTGATCGTCATGCTGCTGGTTTTCCTCGTGGTCTCCGGCTTCGGAGCGGTCGTCGGCCAGTCCGTCGATCAGTTCACCCGGGAGCTTCCGAGCTACCAGGCGCGCTGGAACAGCATCTCGGGCACCATGGATGGCTGGCTCAAGGGGCACGGGATCGACGTCGCCGGGCTCGAGCCCTTCAAGATCGTTGATGCGGGCTCGATACTCTCCATGCTCGGCGGGACCCTCAAGGGAACCCTCTCCGCCCTCTCCAACGGGCTGGTGGTCACGCTGATCGTCATCTTCCTCCTCCTGGAGTGGTCCGACTTTCCACGCAAGGTGAGGATGGCGTTTCCCGACGGAGAGCAGCGGGAGGAACGGGCCGCCCTGATGGGCCGCCAGGTTCTGCACTACCTGAGCCTCAAGACCCTTCTGAGCCTGGCGACGGGGGTGGCCATCGGGATCTGGCTGGCCATCGTCGGCCTGGATTTCGTCATCCTGTGGAGTGTCGTCGCCTTCGCACTCAACTTCATCCCCAACATCGGGTCGGTCATTGCGGCGGTTCCCGCGGTGCTCCTGGCCGTGGTGCAGCTGGGGGTCGGAAAGGCACTGATGGTGGCCCTCGGCTACCTGGTGGTCAACATGGTCGTCGGGAACTTCGTCGAGCCGGCCGTCATGGGCCATCAGCTGGGACTCTCCCCCCTGGTGGTCTTTCTCTCCCTGATCGTCTGGGGCTGGATCTGGGGTCCCGTCGGCATGCTCCTCTCGGTACCCCTGACCATGGTCATCAAGATCTCCCTGGAGCACGACGAGAACCTCAGGTGGATCGCCGTCCTCCTTGGCCCGGGGAAGGGGGCCAAGTTGCCTGCGCCGGACCCCTCGCCGGAAGCCTGAGCCGAACCGGGAATGCCAGACCGGGAAGCGCGGAGGACGCGGAACAGCACCGGCGGCGCCACCGCATCTTCGATGCTGCAACCGTGCGACAAGAATTGCCCAGCACAACCCGGGACGGGAAGAGGACTGACCGTCGAACGAAACGGGGCGGCCGGAGGGGGAGACCCCCGACCGCCCATGGCGAAACCTGTGTTTCCGGCCGTCTACGGTGCCGTCGTCTCCACGGCCGCCTCGGGTGCGGCGCGGAGGGTCAGGAGGTGCCGGACGGTCACGATGACGCCGGCCACCACCATCAATCCGTGGAGAAACGCGACGAACATCCAGAACCGGATGGGCTCCTGGGCGACCATGTAGGGCTCTCCCTGGACCCGTTCAAGGTAGGTCTGGAGGACCCCCGCCACGCCGAAGGCCAGCGACATCCCCACGACGCCCAGCGACATGAGCCAGAAACCGGCATGGCCCGTGCGCTCGTCGTATCGGTTGCCGGGTAGCCCTCTGAGGCGGGGAATGGCGAAATAGAAGAAGGTGAGGTTGAGCAGCACGTACGCCCCGAAGAAGGCGAGGTGCCCGTGGGATACCGTCACCTGGCTCCCGTGGGTGTAGTAGTTGATCTGGGGCAGTGTGTGGGCGAACCCGAAGAGGCCCGCGCCGATGAAGTGGAGGATCACCATGCCGATGAGGTAGACCCAGGTGAGGACGGGAAGCATGGGTTCCTTGCGGTGTTTCACGTCACGCAAGGTGTCGATCACCATGAGCAGGATCGGGAACGGCTCGAGGGCCGAGAAGATCCCGCCGACCCACAACCAGTACCTCGGCGCCCCGAGCCAGTAGTAGTGGTGCCCGGTGCCGGCGATGCCCGTGAACAGGAAGAGCCCAAGCTCGACATAGAGCCACTTTTCCACCACCTTGCGATCCACGCCCGTCAGCTTGATGAGCAGGAACGCCGTGATGGCCGCTGCGATGAGCTCCCACGCCCCCTCGACCCAGAGGTGAATCACCCACCACCAGTAGTACCAGTCCACGGCGATGTTCCGGTAGAAGGGGATGCCGAAGAGATACAGGAGCGCGAGGAAGACCAGTCCGGCCAGCAGGGAGCCCTGAACGGCCGTCCATTTCTTGGCTTTGATGATGGTGACTCCCACGTTGGCCAGGAACATGAGTGCCCCGGCGACAATCAGGAAGTCCAGTGGCCGGGGAATCTCGAGGAGGGGCCTTCCCTGGGTCCATCCGAACAGGAAACCCACGAGGGCCGCCACGCCTGTCCCAACCAGCAGGACGAGCTGTGCGATGGCGAGCTTTGGCCACTCGATGTCCCTCCCCGTCTCCTCGGGAACCATGTAGTAGGTGGCTCCCATGAAGCCCAACAGCAGCCAGAGCACCAGCAGGTTGGTGTGCATGGCCCGGGCGGTGGAGAAGGGGAAAGCATCCACCAGTCCCTGGGGCATGGTGAAGAAGTAGTTGGCCGCCAGCCAGAGGCCCATGGAAACCTGGAGGGCGAACAGCAGAAGGGCAACCACGAAGTAGGGGTACGCAATCCTCTGTGTCTTGAACGGCATGGCTTACCTCCCTTCCGGCTTGGACAACGACACGACGAACTCGGCGATCATCTGCCGTTGTGCCTGGGAGAGATGGGAGTAGGAAGGCATCTCGGCCCCGGGCGCCATGGCCTCGGGATCACCGAGATACTCGGCGATCCACCGGGCGGAACGCCGTTTCCCGATCCACTCGAAGCGCGGGCCTTTCCGTTCGCCGAGGGAGCCCAGCGCATGGCAGGTCAGGCAGTCCTCCTGCTTGACCAACGCTGCGGCGGGGGAGAGCGCCGCCGCCGCCAGAATCCTGTCCGTGGAACGTTTCCAGCGTTGTTCAGAGTGCTGCGGCGGCCAGTCGTGGTTCTCGATCCCGGAGACCCAAGCCAGGTAGGCCACGATGGAATCCACCTCTTCCTTCTTCAGGTTCTGCTGAGGCATCTTCCGGTAGGATTGGGCGAAGGCCACCTCCGGATGCTCAAGCCGCCGGCGGATGGAATCACCGCCCAGGCGCGTGTAGGCGCGGGTCAGGTCCGGAGCGTAGTACGCTCCGAAGCCCAGGATCGTGTGACAGTCGTTGCAGTTGTGCCGCTCGAACGATCGCTTCCCCGCCACCACCTTTTGATTCAGCCGGTCCGCATGGGTGAGCGCATCGAACTGGCCGTGGGTGTCGACGGTGAGCACCAGAAACAGCGCCAACGACGTCAACGTGCCGATCCAGAAGATCAACTTGGCGGTCCTCTCCGACATCGGGTACCTCCTCTCTGTAGTTGCCTTGAGGATATGTTCCAGTGAGCGACTATTCCTTGACCTGAGTCAACTCTGGAAGCCCGGCGTGGTGGCCGCCGCCTCCGCCGCTTCAGCCACCCCACGGAGCGTTTCGTTCCCTGGCGACACTGGGGGGCGGCGCCGGCACGGGGTACAAT
>CAZXNA010000102.1:0-11821 GCA_964641295.1 uncultured Thermoanaerobaculia bacterium | reverse complement strand
TGTGAGACTGGTGGTCTGGCGGCGGGGTCGGTGGGGTGGGTTGGGCCGGGTCGTCGTGGCGGCCGGCGACGCGCGGGGCGGAACGCGACGGGCGGGGGACCGCGCCCTTGCACTGGTCGGCGGCGGGCTCAGTGCCGCCACGCTTCACTCGTGGAAGGACTCCCCGCCCCGCCCCGAGGAGAGGGCCGCGCAGGCGGTCTCCCGGCTCGCCCGCCCCGGCGACCTCGTCATCACCACGGGCTGGTGGCTCCTGGGAGTTCGCCACGCCCTCGGGCCCCGCGCCCGACAGATTCGCTGGCTGACCTTCCCCATGGAGACTTCACGTCATCCCGGCTGGTACGACGATCGCCTGGCCCGGGCGGCCGTCCGCGAGGTTTCCGGCATGGAACGGCGAATCGGCCTCGCCCTTCGCAGCGGCCACCGCGTCTTCCTCCTCCGCTCCCCATCCCTCCCGTCGAATGATCTCCTGGACAGGCTCGCCGGCGCCACCGGGCTCGTCCCCATCGCCACGGAGCCCCCCTACTGGGAGCTGTGGGGGAACCAGCAGATCGCGAGGAGTCGGGAGTGAGGGAAGGAGAGACGAAATCCCGGGTTTCTCCTCCCCGGTTCCACACCCCTCACCCGTTGCGGATCCAGACCTTCCAGGCGCCTTCGGGAACCGGCTCGGCGTGGAGGTCGAAGCCCTGACGCTCCATGGCCTGCATCAGGGGCTCCGGCTTGAAGGAGACCTCCAGCAGCAGCACCTGGCCGGGTGCCAGCTCGCCGAGCCGTTGGCGAACGGCGTTGACCGGCGTCTCGCCCTTGGCCATCAGCTCGTCGGCGTTCAGCACCACCGAGGGTTCGGTGGTCTCGACCCATTCCGGACGGGGTGCCGTGGGAGCATCATTGGGAACGACGGTCACCTCGCTCCCCTCCTGGCCCAGCTCCCGTCGGAGGGCCATGACCAGCTCCGGTGCCGGCATGCCGGCGATGGAGGCGGCCTGGGTCACCGTGGCCAGCCGGCCCACGGTCCGCCGCATGATGGGGTTCTTCAGGGCCGCAAAGCGTGGCGAAAGCCCGACAAGGAAATCCTCGATCTCCGGGTGGGCCGCGAGCAGCTCGCCGATGCGCGTGTCCGGGGTCACCAGTTCATCTTTCATCGCTCGTTCTCCGTTTCGTCGTCCAGGAGACGCCGTTCGCCTTCCAGGGCCCGGATGGCCGTGACGTCCTGGGTCATCTCGAGGGTCCCGAGGAAGCGGCCGTCCTCCGCCCGGACCGGGAAGTACCGGATGTGGAGGAAGCGTCCCCCCTGCTGAATCCAGAACTCGGCGACCTCACGCGTCCCCTCCCGGAACTCGTCCACGATCCGCTGGACGATGTGGAGGCTCTTGGGCGGATGGCAGTTCTGGACCTGCCGGCCCAGCACCGTGCGGCTTCGGGCGAAGACCCGGTCCCGGCCCTCGGAGAAGTAGGCGACCGTGTCATTGGCATCGACGAAGGTGATGTCCACCGGCAGGGTGTTGAGCATGGCCGTCAGCTGCTCCACCGTCAGCCGCCCCGAGGGGAGACGGACACTGCCGAGATCCTCTCCCCCGTCCTCGGGACCCGCGAAGGAGGAGACGCCCATGGCCAGGGGAAGCCAAACACCGGCCGGCTCGGCCAGTAGCTCACCGTACTCCCGCCAGCCCGCAGCCGCCTCTTGCCAGTCTGTCTGGGACAGGTGCTCCAACGCCATGGGCCAGAGGATCCGGTCCTCCTTCTCGACCATGCTCTCGATCTGGTCCAGCATGGGCGCGATCAGCGCCTCCATGGCCAGATCCAGGTCCTGAGCCGTCAGCTCCCCGGCCGATTCCACGAGCTCGCCGACCGTCTTGACCATGCTACGGATCTCGTCGTCCACACCCCACATGACCTTGGGGGGACCCGTCAACCCGGCCTTCTCCAGGTAGGGAAAGACGAGGTTCTCTTTCCGCTGATAGTGGTTGTCCACCAGGGTCAGGCGCTCGTGGAGCCGGCGCCACTCCTTCACCAGCTCCACGTCCAGTGCGCCGTCCCCGGCCCTGAGGTCCTGGAGGAGCTCGCGGTATCGGCCGACGATCTCGAGTATTGCCTCGTTCTCCAGACGAAAGGTGTGCACCGGATGCCCGGGAGTTTCGGTCACGTCACCGGGTCCGCCGAAGCTGTCCCGGAACAGCAGCGCGTGCACGTCGCACATGCGCTGGACCTCCTCCTGGGGCAGGCCCTCCTCCATCAGCTCCGTCTCCATGGCCGAGAGCTCCGCGGTCCCCACATCTTCCAGGATCTTCCGGAACTCCTCCTTGAGCGCCTCAGGGTCGGCCCCGTCGTGGAGCCTCCGGATCATCTCCTTCAGCCTCTCCATCCGGTAGCGCCTGTTGTCCAGCAGCTCACTCATCTCCCGCACCTCCGTAGCCCCCAGTGTGCATGCCCTGGCGACCCCAGTCATTGATATGGATCAAGAACGCGCCTCAGTCGCAACAATTCCTTGAAAAGAAGACGGAGGCGCTCCGGCGCCCCCGCCAGATACATTCTTCACGACGCGGAGAGATCAGTGGGCCGCCTGGGCTGCCTTCACCTTTTCCTGCTCCTTCTTCGCCGCGGCAGCATCGGCCGCCGCTTTCTCCTCGGCCAGCTTCTTCTCGGTTGCCTCGACCTTCTCCAGAACGTCCTTCATGAACTCCTTGTGGACCGTGAAGGTCAGCATCTTGAGCCTGACGTAGTCGTCCCGGTACATCAGGTAGCCGTTGTACTTCCCGTGGCGGGCCGACCGGGCGGAATCCTTGATCAGGAACCAGTCGTGACCGTCCCTCGTCCTCGTGTACCCCACCAGGTGGATCCCGTGATCGTCCTCGCTGGTGTGATTGTAGATGCGGAACTCCCGGGCGTCCTGATCGATGTAGGGCCCGGGGATATCGAAGCTCGGCACGACGGCGATGTCGTGCTCACCCCAGTACCCCGCCTCCGACACGTCGCCGCCGATGATCACGCTCTCACCGTTCCGGACCGCCTTGACGATGATGGAGTACCAGACATCCAGGGGCAGGTTGACGTAGCTCTTGTCGTGCCACCAGTTGTCCGGCGCCTTGAACTCACCGTGGGTCCAGAATGGAACCGAGAGGGTGGACATGACGCTGACGTAGTCCTCCGGATGGAGCTTGCAAACGCCGCTGAGGAACTCCTTGGGCGTGTACGTGACACCCTTCCACTCGAAGGTCTCCGGCGGCGTCCCCATGGTCAGATCGAGGATCTGCCGGATGGTGGGCACAATCAGCCGCTCGTCCCAGTAGTTGTGATCCTTGCACCAGTGGAGGAAGTCTTCCATCTCCTTGAACATGGCGGCGTGGTCGACCCGACCGTCCTCGGCGAGGATGCCGGTGTAGGCCGACTCGGGGACGATCCCGTACTCAGAGTAGATCCGTGTCAGGGCGTTGGATTCGGAGCCCTCGCCGAACTCGGACTGGCCACGGGTGCGGATGTAGCCCTTGGCCTTCTCAACGTACTCCCAGTACGCCGTCCACATTTCGGAGAGCTTGATTTTCTGACCCGTCAGCCGTTTGATCTCCGACTCCATGAAGGAGGTCGCGGAGAAGTCCCAGCAGGTCCCACTGAGGTACTGGGCCACGGGCGGGTTGTGCCAGACGGTGGTGAACGCCTTGGGACCCGCAGGGATCTCGGTATTGCCAAGATCGAAACGAAGCCTCGGCCGGTTCTCACGTTCCTTCTTCTTCTCGGCCTTGATCCGCTTGACGATCTCTTCCGTCTTTTTCTCGGCTTCCTCCCGGAGCTTCTTGTCCCGCTCCATCATCTCCTTGAGAACGGGATCCCGCTGCCGCTTTTCCCACGTGATGTGGTTCCGATGTACTTCCTGGGCCATGGCGGGCGCTCCCAGCAACCCGGCCATCACAACGATCATTCCCGCTCTTCCGATACGTCTCACGGTGACCTCCTTGGTGGCACTCTGGCGCCGTGGCGCCGCTGTCATGATACGCCACCGCACCGGGCCGCGGTAGAGTGGCCCCATGAAGGAGCCGGCTCCGAAACGCCACGAGCTCCGCCGGTCCGTCCGGCCGGCAACAGCCGTCGTCGTTCTTCTGGCCGCCGTTCTCGTCGCGGTGCCCTGGATGAGCACCGGCGCCGACATTTACGTTCACATGATCTGGACCCAACAGGCCATGCGAACCCTCTCGGCCGGTTCCCTTCCCCTCTGGCTTCCCGACCTCAACGCAGGCTGCGGCAGCCCGGGGATCCGCCTTTACAGCCCGGGCGGACCCTTCCTCGCCGGCGCCCTCGGCCTCGTAACGGGGAACGCCGCAACGGGGCTGCGCCTCGCTCTCGCTGCCGCCGTCCTGCTACTCCTCGCTCTCCTCGCCCGTGGGAAGGTCGAACGACCCGCATTTGCACTCGTGCTCGTGGCATCGGCTCCGCCCGTCCTCGCGGACCTTGCCACCCGGGGGGCCTGGTCCGAGCTCTTGGCCATCCCCATCGCCTGGTGGCTGTTGGACAACGTCACCACGCCGCAGCACCGCCCATCGACCTGGCAGATCACGGCCCTGGCCCTGGCCGCACTGTGGCTGGTCCACGCCCCCACAACGATCATGGTCATGCTCCTGCTCGGGCTCACCGCCCTGGCCGATGGGGCACGCCGGCTCGTTCACCTGGCGGCCGCCGGCGTGACCGCCGGAGCCCTGGTGGCGTGGCATGCCCTGCCCCTGGTCAGCGAGATGGCCCTCGTGGGCAGCCGCCCCGCGCTGGTCGCCGGGATCTTCGTCGCCAGAAACAATACCCTGGGCGCGGCCTCGGCCCACGACCCTCTCCTCAACGCGGGGCTTTCCGTGGCCGCCATCGCCCTGCTCCTGGCCGTTCTGGTCGAGGGGTGGCCGCGAACCGACCCACGGCGGGCGGCCCTCATCACGCTCTGCGTCGGCCTGGCCTCTCCCCTCTCGGCTCCGCTCTGGGTGACGGGTTCGCCCCTGGCGTGGCTTCAGTTCCCCTGGCGTTGGCTTCTCCCCGCCGTGCTCCTGGCGGTCCGGCCCCTGGCCCTGCGGACCCCACTTGCCAATCCTCGATCCTGGGCACTCGGCATCCTGTGGCTGGCACCCCTGCTCGTCCTGCCCCTGCCCGGCTTCGTCCGGGCGCCCCACCTGGGCCCACGGGACGGCTGGCAAACGGCCGGCGCCCGACTGCAGGCCTCCATCGGCGCCAACCCGCTGCTGGTCGATGCGTCCCAGAACCGTCCCCCGTGGTACGGCCGCCTGGCCGTCCAGCTACCCGAGCTCGCCGGTCGTCTGGCCATGTCCGATGGGCCCGGGACCCGCCTGGAGATCCTCCAGTGGAGGCCGCTCCACCGGACCCTCCGCGTCACGGCCCCGGCCCCGGCAACCGTCACCCTTCGCCTTCTGGACTACCCCTGGTGGCAACCCGCAGTCGATGGATCACCGGCCCGGGCCATTCGCTGCAACGGGCTCCTCGGGATAAGGATCCCCGCCGGCACCCACACCCTCGACATCCATTGGACCGGCAACCCCCTGTCCCGCATGGGCCAGGCCCTGGCCGCCATCGCCCTCCTGGTCCTGGCCTGGACCTGGTACCGGAGGAAAGCGCTCGCCTGAGACCGACGCTGGAAGGCGCTCGCACACCGAACGAGCCCACTCCACTCGGGAGATTGCTTCGTCGCTCCGCTCCTCGCAATGACTGGGGGGGAGCGTCGCAATGACACGGCGTGGAGTCCTTCCCCCCTGTGTCATTGCGAGAAGTGCGCTGCCCGGGGGCAGCGGGCGATGCGTCGATCCCATGGTTGGTGAAGCACGCCGGGAGAAGAGCCGCAAAGCAGCGACGCTGCGACACGCCGACAGAAAAGCGGCGGCCCGGAGGCCGCCGCTGGTCGTGGCAACTCCGAAGGTGAGCTTTACACCAGACCCTGGTCGATCATGGCGTCGGCCACCTTGACGAAGCCGGCGATATTGGCACCCATCATGTAGTTGCCGGGATCGCCGTACTCCTCCGCCGTGTTGACGCAGGCCGTGTGGATGCTCTGCATGATCCCGTGGAGGCGCTGGTCCACCTCCTCGCGGGTCCAGGACAGCCGGATGCTGTTCTGGGACATCTCCAGCCCGGAAACGGCCACGCCGCCGGCGTTGGCCGCCTTGCCGGGGCCGTAGAGGATCTTCTTGGCCTGGAAGACCTCGATGGCCTCGGGGGTCGAGGGCATGTTGGCGCCTTCGGAAACGCAGAAGCAGCCGTTCTTGACCAGTGTCTGGGCGTCGTTGCCGTCCAGCTCGTTCTGGGTGGCGCAGGGCAGCGCGATGTCGCACTGGACGTTCCACACGCCACGGCCCTCGTGGTACTCGATGTCCTTGGGGAACTTCTCCGCCATCTCGCGGATCCGGCCCCGCCGCACGTTCTTGAGGTCCATGACCTCCTCCCACATCTCCTTCGTCAGACCACCGTCGATGACGATGAAGCCGCTGGAGTCGGAGAGGGTGACGACCTTGGCGCCCAGCTCCATGCATTTCTCGGAAGCGTACTGGGCCACGTTGCCCGAACCGGAGATGGCCACGCGCTTGCCCTCGAAGGAGTCGTTGCGGGTGGCCAGCATCTCCTTGGCGAAGTAAACACACCCGTAACCGGTCGCCTCCGGACGGATCAGGCTGCCGCCCCAATTGAGGCCCTTGCCCGTCAACACACCCTCGAAGGAGTCCCGGATACGCTTGAACTGGCCGAAGAGGAAACCGATCTCGCGGCCGCCCACTCCGATGTCACCGGCCGGCACATCGGTGTTGGCGCCGATGTGACGGAAGAGCTCGGTCATGAAGCTCTGGCAGAAGCGCATGACCTCGGTGTCCGACTTGCCCTTGGGATCGAAGTCGGACCCGCCCTTGCCGCCGCCCATGGGGAGTGTGGTCAGGGAGTTCTTGAAGATCTGCTCGAAGCCGAGGAACTTGAGGATGCCAAGGTTGACGGTCGGGTGGAAGCGCAGCCCGCCCTTGTAGGGCCCGATGGCCGAGTTGAACTCGACGCGGAAGCCCTTGTTGACATGGATCTCGCCGCGATCGTCCATCCACGGTACGCGGAACAGGATGACGCGCTCGGGCTCCGTGATCCTCTCGAGGATCTTGTGCTCGAGGTAGCGCGGGTTGCGCTCGAGAACGGGAACCAGCGACTCGACGACCTCGTGAACCGCCTGGTGGAACTCTTTCTCACCGGGGTTCTTCGCCACCAGCTGCTCCATGAACTTCTCGACAAAAACCTTACCGACGACACTCATGAGTACGGCCTCCTTTTGAGGGAGTTTGGAAAAAGAACAGGGGTATCGGCCAGGCCTCTGATCGCCGCAGGGATACCCAATACCTGCGGGAAACCGATAACGACCGCTCCTTTCACGAAGCGCTTTTCAGTTGAAATGGACTTGGGATGATGAGGAAGCGTTCGGCGTCCGGGGGATGGTCTGGTCCATCGCGGGCCGGAACGCGGGAACATGCCAGAGCTCACGGCTGTCTGCTCCCGCGTTGGGCACTGGATATTGGGGCAGGAACCGGGGTCGTGACGGGCTGGCGCCCGGTTGGAACTCCTGGCATTCCCACCCACAGTCGAGAAAACCGGGCACACCGCATCGGGGCGCATCATAACAAGAAACAGCATGGAATCAAGGCCCGATTCAAAAAATGCCGGACTTTTCATTCGGGCCGGCCGCGGTTCCCCGATAAAGGCTGCAGCAGCGCGGCACTGGATGCCGGGAATCCGGCGGCCGGGGAGTCAGGCCGAGAGCTCGATGACGAGCTCGATGGGACAGTGGTCGGAGCCCATGACACCAGGATGATGGCGAACGTCGACGACCCGATCGACGAGGTCCGGCGTGATGAAAAAGTAGTCGATACGCCATCCGACGTTTCGTTGCCGCGCACCGGCCCGGTTGCTCCACCATGTGTAGTGGCCGCCCTCCCCCGGATGCCGCAACCGGAAGATGTCGACCCAACCGTGCTCCAGGACCCGGCTCACCCAGGCCCGTTCCTCCGGCAGAAACCCCGTGTTGCGCAGGTTGGCCTTAGGCCGCGCAAGGTCGATCTCCTCATGAGCCGTATTGACGTCGCCGCAAAGGATCACGGATCGTCCTTCGGCCCTCTTTCGCTCCGCATGTTGAAGAACCGCCTCCGAGAACTTCAGCTTGAAGGGAACCCGGGAAAGGTCGCGCCCGCCGTTGGGGAAGTAGACGTTGTAGAGAAGGAACTCTCCGTGGTCCGAAACGATCATGCGGCCTTCGGCGTCGAGCTCCGGATCGTCAAGGCCGTCCTTCACCACCGACCGGGGCTCCTGACGGCACAGGAGGCCAACCCCCGAGTAGCCCTTCCTTCCGGCCGGGTTCCAATGGGCGTGATAGCCCTCGGGATTCCGCACGTCGGGAGGAAGCTGCTCCGGCAGGGCCCGCACCTCCTGGAGGGCAACGATGTCCGGACGCTCGGCCTCCAGCCATTCCAGGAACCCCTTTCCGGCACAGGCACGGAGACCATTGACATTCCAGCTGAAAATGCGAAGCCGTCGACCCACGGGCACCTCCTGTTCCAGCCCGGCATGGTACAGGGTCGCTGAACGCCAGGGAACGGGTGTTCCGGCGGGGAAACCATTCACGGACAGCCTTGACAGAAAATCGACACAGGTTGTACAGTGTGGGATAACACGTTCACGGATCGGACAGCACGCGGTCGATTTCCAACCGAACGCGTCGTCTCTTCGGTCCTTGGGCTGTGGAAAAATCGGGAGCAGACGGATGACACACGAAGAACGGCGTCATAGTCCCCGGTATCAGGTCCATGACATCGAAGGGTGTTTTCAGTACCGACTCCGTTGCCAGGTCCTCGACCTGAGCATCGCCGGCATGTCGGTCCAGTCCACCAGCCGTCTCAACGTCGGCCGCCGGTACATCTTCAAGCTGCACAACGGAAACAAGGAAGTCGAGATCCCGGGCACCGTCGTCTGGTGCGTCCTCCAGGGTACCCAGAAAAACGACCACGGAGAGGTCCAGCCCCTCTACCGCGCCGGTGTCGGTTTCCAGGACGTGCTCTCCCCAAGGGCCCACACCCTCGCAGCCCTGATCCAGGAGAACATGCTGGTCGAGCCGGACAGCCGTCTCTTCGGGCGGTTCCGACCTCGAAACGGGGATACACTCCAGCTGGACGCCGAGGAACCCTTCACGGTGGTCCAGCTCAGCGCCACGGGGATGCTGGTCCGGTCGCGGGTGATGCCGGATCTGGAGACGGTCATCCCCGTCGAGCTCAACCTGCGGGGCCAGGCGTTCCACGCCAGCGTCCGGGTCGTCAACGTCCAGCCCGATGCAGCGGGAGGGGCGGCCACCCTCGGCCTGGAGCTCCTCGACCTGGACCAGGGGTCGCACTCCATTCTCCGGGAGCACCTCCTCCACCTGGCCGGGCGGTTCTCCCCGTCGTGAGCCGGCGGCTTCCGCCCGTGGGAGCTCTGGCCCCCGCATCGTTCCTTTGAACGACCTGATACGATTCCAAACAAGGTCCGTATCGCCAGCCGCAGGAAAACCTGACGCAAGAGGCAAATCACCATTCCGTTGGCGTTTCGGACCCATGCGAGATCGGAGGACTTCGTCGGATGCCGCGAATCACCCTGTACCTGTCCGTCGCACTTTTCGTACTGTTGGTGGCGAGCAACATCTGGTGGGTTCATGTCGTTGCGGACCAGGTGGCCACACAGAAGGCGAACGATCAGATGCTCTACGAGTATCAGCACGAGATAAGCGCTCTGAAGAGGGCCTGTCTTGAGCTCAATCCCTCTTCCACGCGGCGCAATGTCATGGAACTCATGTCCGCCATCGAACCGGGCTCCAGCCTCTATCAAAAGCATGGGCTACTCAACTCGACCTGGCTTTCCTTTCGGTTCAACGCCGATAACCGTCTTGTCGAGATCATCACCCGCGGTGATGTTTCGAACGAACTCCCGAATGGGACCGGGGGCCCATGACGCGTTTCAGTCGGCCTTACGCTGCAATGATCATTGGAGTACTGCTGACTCTCATCGGCATGGCGCTCGTCGCAGGCTACGTTTCCGAGGCCGTCGTCGCCAGGCTTGGGCAGGCCAACCAGTCGCTGCTGTTCTGGTATCTGCCCATTCTCTTCCTGGGAATCGGTGGAATCGCTGTCGGCCTCGGCCTCGGCCTCTGGGGAGTGCGGGGTATCCGCGCCAGCTCGGCGGAAAAGAGTTCAACGCAAAGCCGCAAGGGCGCAAAGACTGGCCCGCATTCCCCATGAGCCTTCCGCTCCAAGGGGGGATGCTCGGCGTTCTTCACCGGCCAGCTTTCAGGACCGGAACCTGTTGACGGATGGGCCTTGATGGAGGCGGACACGGCAAGACCGGCGGGCCCATCTTCAGCCACAGGCTCTCTCCTTGCATCTTGGCGCCCTTGCGTTGATTCCCTTTTCCCTCACCACCGCCGAAGCTCATCTTGACGCCCATGGAGATCCGGAGGCCGGCTCCCAGGGAGTGAAACCAGCCGGGATCAACCGAAGAGAAGCTCTGCTGCCGTCTCCACGCTGGCGATGGGGAAACCCAGCCTCCTGGCCTCCGAGTGTTCCCGGACCGTGTTGTGGCCCCACCCGGCCAGAACGCCCCGCACCCCCAGGTGGGCCGTGGCGACCAGGTGGTTGATCTTGTCGTCGACGAAGGTCACGGCTTCCGGCCGTACGCCGTGGTCTTGGCAGAGACGTTGGAGGTGCGCGGTCTTTCGAACCCCCGTCTCCTTGTCGTAGATCATTTCCGGTGGAATCACCCGATCCAGCTCCCATGCCTCGAGCAACTGCAAGAGCGAGCCTCTGTCCCGGGCGGTCAGGACCGCCACCCGGCCCCTCCTGCCACGCCTGCCGAGCAGCTCGGTCATGTGCAGATAGGGCCGCTGCAGCGAGACCCATCCCTCTGGATCCTCGCGGCGAAGGGCCTCTCGTTCCTCGTAGTAGCTCCGGTGGAAGCGCTCGAGCCACCGGGGCGACAGCTCCGCACGGAAGGCGTCATAGGCTGTCTGACCGGGAATGGCGGTTCCACGATCGTGGGCGGCCAGGAGCACCCCGAAGTCCTCCGCCCGGTTTCCCATGGCCATGGCTTCCACGAAGAACCGGAAGAGGGAGTCCTCTTCGAAGGGGTACTCCGTCGGTGCGGCGCCGTCCCGCTGTGACAGAGGGTGGGAGGCCAGAAGGCCCACGGGCTCCAGCCGGGCCCAGGTCCTCAGAGAGACCGTGAAGGTCTCCCGGCTCGTGTCGGCAATGACGCCGTCGAAGTCCAGGGCCAGGGTTCTCACATAGGAAATACTGCGCTCGCCGGGGACACCGCGCAAGGCCCAGACACGACCGATGTTCTCGCCATCAGCTCAGGGGTACCGCCGGGCCGTCTGTCCAGATCTCGATCCCCAGGCCCAGGATGAGTCGAAGCGCCTCATCGTCCACGTTGGGTATCCACAGGGGGACACCCCGTTTGCCGGCGGCCCTGGCCAGCCGTTCGACCAGCGCCCACGCCGGGGTCCCCGCCCGCAACCCACATCCCAGCCAGCCCGGCAACCGCACGGCCGCCACCCCCCGGGCGGTCTCCACCTGGGCCACCTCCACGACCTGCGGAATCTCCGCGGTTCTCCGTTCGGGCCCCTCGATCCGCCACGAAGCCCCGGCCGCCCCCTCCCCGGACGGGTAGAGCACCGTGCCGGTCCCTCGCCAACCATCCTCCAACGCCGCCGGTCGCCACGATCCGATACGCCGGCCCTCCGGGATGCTGTAGACGGGGCGAACGATGTCCGGTTCACCCCCCTGGACGACCTCCTGGGCGC
>CAZXNA010000101.1:0-11848 GCA_964641295.1 uncultured Thermoanaerobaculia bacterium | reverse complement strand
GGCCGCGCGGGCCTCGGGCGGGCGGGGGCGGGCGGGGGCTGTCGAGCGGGCGCTGGGGCCGGGGACCGTCGTCCGGCCCCGCCGGGTGAGTCCGGGCGCGGGAGCGGGCCTCGACGCGGGAGAGTCCTGGCGGCTCGCCGTCGCCGAAGCCGTGCCCGGCTCCATCGCCGTCAGCTCCAGGCCCCTGGCCGAGACGGGAACCGTTCTCGCCAGCCCGGAGGCCAAGCTCCGGCTCGGCCGGGAGACCGGGGCGGTGGCGGCCGACATGGAGAGCGCCGCCGTCGCCTCGGTGGCCAAGGATCTGGGGATCCCCTGGATCGTCGTCCGGGCCATCGCCGATCCGGCCGGCGATGCTCTCCCCAACGCCGTCCTCGAAAACGTCGACGAGGAAGGGACCATCGACCCCTCCGCCGTGCTCCGCTCGGCCGCCACCTCTCTCCGGCAAATGCGCTCCCTGATCCACCTGGGCCGCCACCACGCCAGGGCCGGCCGCGCCATGCGCCGGCTGGTCCAGGCCGCCGGAATCCCGCTCCTGGCGCCGGAGGCCGCCGGCGCCGTGCCAACATCTTTCCAGGAGTCCCCATGAGTCGAGAGCGTCTTCACGCCACGGCCGTCGCCCACCCCAACATCGCCCTGATCAAGTACTGGGGCAAGGCCCGCCTGGAGGGCAACCTCCCGGCGGTCGGCTCCCTCTCCATCACCCTTGGGGGGCTGAGCACGAGGACCACGATTCGTTTCGATCCGGCGCTGGAGCACGACCGGTTCTTCCTCTCGGGCCGGGAGGATCCCGCCATGGCACAGCGGGTCTCCCGCTGCCTCGACCTGATCCGCGCCCGCCTGGGCAGCTCTCTCCACGCCGTCATCGAAAGCGAGAACGACTTCCCGACGGCCGCCGGCCTGGCCTCGTCGGCCTCAGGATTCGCCGCCCTGGTGACGGCCGCCGACGCCGCCCTCGACGGCCGCCTCGAGCCCGCGGAACGGGCGGAGCTGGCACGGCAGTGCTCCGGCTCGGCGGCGAGATCGATCTTTGGCGGCTTCGTCGAGCTCCGCCTGACGTCCGGCGGTCCACAACCGACGGAGACACGGCAGATCCTGCCCCCGGAGGCGTGGCCCCTGGAGGTCGTCGTCGCCGTCACGGCTACCCAGCCCAAGGAGACCGGCTCCACGGAGGGGATGCTGCTGACCGAACGGACCTCCCCTTACTACCGGGCCTGGGTGGAGAGCTCGCCGGCCGACCTCGCCGAGGCGCGGAGGGCCATCGAGGCACGGGACTTCGAGGCTCTGGCCGGAATCAGCGAGGTCAGCTGCCTCAAGATGCACGGGCTCATGCTGTCAGCCCGCCCGGGGCTTCTCTACTGGAACGGCACGACCATCGACTGCCTCCACAGGATCCGCCAGCTCCGCCGCTCGGGGATACCTGTGTTCTTCACCGTGGACGCCGGTCCCCAGGTCAAGGCCATCTGCCTTCCGGAGGCCCGGGAACGGGTCAGGAACGAGCTGGCGGCCGTTCCCGGCGTCCTCGAGACCCTCGAGAGTGGCCTGGGCGACGGAGCGAGGGTCCTCCCGTGATCCGCAGGCCGGATCTGTTACCGGCTTTCGTCGCGAGACCGTGGAGATGCTTGTCCATGCGGTGTTGCGGCCAACGCGCCGCCGAGGCGTGCTCTTGGCGCGTCGCAGGCGGTGCCGCCGCGAGAATCACCGCAATGGCGAGTCCAGCCACGGCCGCAGCAGGAAGGCGGTGAGAGATGCGGGCTCAGATCGAGGCGACCGCCCCCGGCAAGCTGATCCTCCTCGGCGAATACGCCGTCCTCTTCGGGGCCCCGGCCGTCGTCCTGGCCGTGGGACGGCGGGCCCGGGTGACGCTGACACCCTCGGAGGACTCCCTGTGGCACGTGAGGGCGCCCGGTCTCGCTCCGGGTGATGCGCCGCTGGGGGTCGAGCCGGGCGGCATCATCTCGTGGCGGAACGAGGACGACGCCCGGCGCCTCGGGTTGATGGAGCTCCTTCTCCGCGGCCTCGAAGAGATGGATCTCCTCAAGCCCTCGACGCTGCGGCCCCTCTCGGTCCTCCTCGATACCCGGGAGTTCTTCCAGGAGGGGGTACCCGGACGGCCCAAGCTGGGCCTGGGCTCCAGCGCCGCCCTGATCGTAGCCACGGCCACCGCGCTCGTCGCCTGGGACCGCCATGATGAGGCCCCCCAGGCCCATCCCGACTGGCTGGCTGAGCTCGTGGAGCTCCATCGCCGCATCCAGGGCGGCATGGGCTCGGGCATCGATGTGGCCGCAAGCCTGTTGGGGGGAACGCTCCGGTACCAGCTCCAGGGGGAAGCGCGCCGCCCCGAGGCCTCTCCCCTCCGGCCGCCAGATGAAATTCAGCTCCGGTTCATCTGGACGGGACGGCCCGCCAGCACCGGTGACTTCCTGGGTCGTCTCCAGCACGCGCTCGACGACCATCCCGCCAGCACCAACTCCTGTCTCCAGGAGCTGGGGGATCTCTCCCGGGGAGGGATCGACCAGCTGGAAAAATGTCAACACACGGCTTTCCTGGACACCATCGAAGCGTTCTGGCACGCCCTGGACCGGCTCGGGCGTAGCATCGATGTCCCGATCCTCTCTCCCGAGCATGTGGAGCTCCACGGCCTGGCCTCGGAATGCGGGGTGCGATACAAGCCCAGCGGCGCCGGCGGCGGTGATTTCGGCATTGCCTTCGGCGACCGCCCCGAGGCCCTTGAGCTCTTCGTTCGCCTGGCGGCGGCCAGCGGCTATCACCCGCTGCACCTGGAGGTCGCACGGGAGGGAGCGCTGTGGAAAGTGAGCAGTGAGGAGTGAGGATAGAAGTGGACGGGAGAGAGTTGGACGGTAGAAGTCAGGAGTAACCAGTGAGGCGTTGGGAGCAGGGCTCTCCCGGTTCCGGTGACCACCACATCACATCACGAGCCGAAATGGCCCACGATGTGCCGCCTCCCCCGATGGCCACAACTGCTTCGAACGATGTCCCCGCGAGTTGCCAACCCTGACCTCTTCCACTGCGCGCAGTTGCCTGTTCGAACAGCTCCCGGGAAACACCAGGAATGGCACGCACCGCCCGGCGCACCGCGCCGATGTTCAGCTCTCCTCATTTCCTCCGTCCTTTCTCACATCTGTTGGGGTATAATTCCCGCATGGCGCAGCACTTTGCCGCATCCTCGTACAACGATGCCATAGACCTCGCCGCTCTTCGCTCTGGCAACCTGGCGGGCGCACCAGGGGACGAGGACGAGGCCTTTCAGCTGGAGAGCCTGGCTGGCGTCTCGCGGACCTTTGCCCTGACCATTCCCCAACTGCCCCCGGGCCTGCGCCGCGCCGTCGCCAACGGCTACCTGCTCTGCCGCATTGCCGACACCATCGAGGACGATCCGGCCCCGGAACGTGACGAGAAGGGCGTGTTCCTCGAGGCCCTCCTCGCCCAGCTCGAGGCACGCAGGGACGGACAGAGCCTGGCCAACGCCCTTTCCAAGCGACTGTCCGAGGTCTCCCTGCCGGCCGAGCGCCGTCTGATCGCCGAGATACCCCGGGTCCTGAGGATCACCGGTTCCCTCGACGAGCCCCAGCGCAGGGCTCTGATCCGATGCGCTGCCATCATGGGCCGCGGCATGGCCGAATTCAGTCAGATGAGCAGCCGGAAAGGACTGGAGTCGCTGGAATCCCTGGAACGCTACTGCTACCACGTGGCCGGCGTGGTCGGGGAGATGCTGACCGACCTCTTCTGCCACTACTCTGAAGCCATCGCGCGGCGTCGCGCCCAACTGGCGGCCCTGGCTGTCTCCTTCGGTCAGGGGCTCCAAATGACCAACATCCTCAAGGACATCTGGGCCGACCTCGAGCGAGACGTCTGCTGGCTTCCGCGCAGCGTTTTTGCTGAGACCGGCTACGACCTGGCCTCCCTGCCCGAAGGACATGACGGTCCGGAGTTCGCCGAAGGGCTTCGGCGGCTCGTGGCCGTCGCCCACGGGAACCTCCGGGACGCCCTGCGCTTCACCCTGACGATTCCCCGGAACGAGACGGGGATCCGGCGCTTTCTCATGTGGGCTGTCGGGCTCGCCCTTCTGACCCTGCGGAACATCTCGGCCAACCCCGGGTTCACCGACGGAGCCGAGGTCAAGGTGTCCCGGTCCACCGTCCGGCGCGTCATCACCATGACGAATCTGTCCATTCGTAGTAACATGGCGCTCGGCATGCTGTTCCGCCGGTGGGCGAAGGGATTGCCCGAGCCCGTCCTCGGTGGAGAGCGCCTGGCCGGTTTGAGCCCCGATGGGTGGGCCGCCGGCGAGTGATCTGCAACCAGGAGTCGAGGGACATGACATCACCGAAACGCGGGGTCAGCTCGCACATACCGTCTTTCCACAAGCTGTCGGTGCCCGAGCGTGTCCGGACCATCCGCGACCGTGGACTGATCTCGACCCAGGACTACAAGAACCTCCTGACGGGGCGAACCGTCCTCAGCCTCGCCAACGCCGATTCCATGATCGAAAACGTCGTCGGCGTCATGGGCCTGCCCGTGGGCCTGGGACTCAACTTCCGCGTCAATGGCAAGGATTACGTCGTCCCCATGGCCGTCGAGGAGCCCTCCATCGTCGCTGCCGTCAGTTTCGCCGCCAAGACGGCCCGCGCCTCCGGCGGCTTCGAGGCCGAGAGCACCGATCCCATCCTCATGGGACAGGTCCAGGTGGTCGATGTTCCCCGCCCCAGCCAGGCCCGCCGGAAAGTGCTCCAGCACAAGGAGGAGATCCTCAACCTGGCCAACAGCCTGCACCCGCGCCTGGTCGCCAGGGGCGGCGGCGCCGTGGACCTTGAGGTCGTTCTCCACCCTGCAACGTCGGAGACCGTCGAGATGCTCATCGTCCACCTGCTGGTGGATACCCGGGACGCCATGGGCGCCAACCTCGTCAACACCATGTGCGAGGGCGTCGCCTCCTACATCGAGAGCCTGACCGGGGGCCGGGTCTTCCTTCGAATCCTCTCCAACCTGGCCGACCGTTCCCTGGTCCGGGCCCGCATGCGCGTGCCGGTTTCCGAGTTGACGGCCAACGGATTCGACGGTGAGCAGGTCCGGGACGGCATCATCATCGCCGGGCAGTTTGCCAGCATCGACCCTTACCGCGCGGCCACCCACAACAAGGGCATCATGAACGGCATCGACGCCCTCGCCCTGGCCACCGGCAACGACTGGCGGGCCATCGAGGCCGGCGCCCACGCCTACGCCGCCCGGGGCAACCATTACACCTCCCTGACGCGCTGGTACAAGGACGACGAGGGCGCCCTGGTTGGTGAGATCGAAATCCCCCTCAAAGTGGGCATCGTCGGGGGCTCCCTCCAGTCCAACCCGACCGTACGGCTCAACCTCAAGCTTCTCAAGGTCGAAACGGCCCAGGAGCTGGCCCAGGTCATGGGAGCCGTCGGGCTGGCCCAGAACTTCGCCGCCCTGAGGGCCCTTGCCACCGAAGGAATCCAGCAGGGGCATATGACCCTGCACGCCCGCAGCGTCGCCTCGGCGGCAGGTGTCCCGGCCGAGCTCTTCGACACGGTGGTCGAGCGCCTGGTCAGCTCGGGCGAGATCAAGATCTGGAAGGCAGAGGAGATCCTCTCGGAGGTGCGCATGACGGCGACGACGGAGAGTTCCGCGCCCGACACGCACAAGGAGGAAGCGGCCGGCCACGGAAAGATCATCCTCTTCGGCGAGCACGCCGTGGTCTACGGAAGCCGCGCCATCGCTGCGCCGGTCCCCCTGGCCGTCCGGGCGAGCGTCACCGACACCGAGGATGGCATCTGGGTCGTCATGCCCCGCTGGGGCGTCGAGCAGCGGCTCCACGAGGACCCAAGGAAGCGAAGCTCCATCGAGGAGACGGCCGCCCTGATCCTCGAGCACCTCGGCCTGATCGACAAGCACATGCGGATCGAGGTCTTTTCCGAGATCCCCCGTGCCATGGGCCTCGGCGGGTCGGCCGCCGTCGCCGTGGCCATCATCCGTGCCCTGAACATCCACTTCAAGCTGGGTCTTTCCGACGACGAGGTCAACGCCCTGGCCTTCCAGGCGGAGACCGTCGCCCACGGCACGCCCTCGGGCATCGACAACACCGTGGCCACCTTCGGCAGGCCCCTCCTCTTCCGGACCGGTTCCCCGCCGGAGATCGAGGAGGTCACCTTCCCCAAGCCCCTGCGTTTCGTCATCGGCATCACCGGCAAGGAAAGTCTGACGGCCAAGATGGTGGCCCGGGTCCGTGAGGCCCACGAGAAGAACCGTGCCGTCATCGATCGCGTCTTCCGCGGCATCGACGCCCTGGCGGGCCAGGCGCTGACGGCCATCAAGCACTACGACCTGGAACGGCTTGGAAACCTGATGAACGTCTGTCACGGCCTGCTCAATAGCCTGCAGGTCTCCAGCTGGGAGATCGAGGAGCTGGTCCAGATCGCTCGCGAAAACGGCGCGCTGGGGGCCAAGCTGACCGGCGGCGGGGGCGGCGGCTCCATCATCGCCCTCTGCCCCGACAGCGCCGAGAAAGTAATCCGGGCCATGAAGGCTGCCGGCTACCAGGCCATGGAGGTCACCATTGCCTGAAGACGCTCCGGAGGCCCTGCAGGAGGAGATCGTCTCCAGCGAGGACGAGGACCTGATCCTGGTCGACGAGGAAGACCGGATCGTCGGGTATCTCTCCAAGGGGGCCTGCCACGACGGCGAGGGGGTCCTCCACCGCGCCTTTTCCATCTTCATCTTCGACGATCAGGGCCGGCTGCTCCTCCAGCAGCGCAGCGCCGAGAAGCGACTCTGGGGAGGGTTCTGGTCCAACACCTGCTGCAGCCATCCGCGCCGCGGCGAGATCCTGGACGAAGCCACCCACCGGCGGCTGGAGCAGGAGCTGGGCATGCGTGCCGAGCTCCACTACCTCTTCAAGTTCTCCTACCATGCGCCCTTCGGTGACGCGGGCTCCGAACGGGAGGTCTGCTCCGTCTACGTGGGCCGCTCCAGCGAGCCCCCCAGACCTAACGTCCACGAGATCTCCGACTGGCGCTGGATCGAACCCGGGGAACTGGACCGTGAACTCGACGAGCATCCGGAACGGTTCACCCCCTGGTTCAAGGAGGAGTGGCCGCGGGTCCGGGAATCGTTCCGTAGCGTTCTGGGTTTCCAGCCGTAGAAGCGGGGACGGAGGAGCTTCCATGGGCATTCCCCTGATTCAACAGGCGCGAATTGGCGCCTATTTGGTGAGACAACATCTCACAAGGAGGAAGAGGTACCCCCTGGTACTGATGCTCGAGCCCCTCCTCCAATGCAACCTGGCCTGCGCCGGATGCGGCAAGATCGCCCACCCACCCCAGGTCCTCAAACGGCGCATGAGCGTGGAGGATGCCGTCGCCGCCGTCGAGGAGTGCGGCGCGCCCGTGGTTTCCATCGCCGGCGGAGAGCCCTTGATCCACCAGGAGATGCCGGAGATGGTGCGGGCAATCATCGCCCGCAAGCGTTTCGTCTACCTGTGCACCAACGCCATGCTCCTCCACAAGAAGATCGACGATTACGAGCCCAGCGTCTACTTCACCTTCTCCATCCACCTGGACGGACTGGGAGAGCGTCACGATCAGTCCGTCCGCCACCCCGGCGCCTACGAGCGCACCGTGGCCAACATCCGCCTGGCCCTGGAGCGAGGCTTCCGCGTCACCATCAACTGCACCCTCTTCGCGGGCGAGGACCCGGACGAGGTGGCCGAGTTCTTTGACGAGGTCATGGCCATGGGGGTCGAGGGGATCACCATCTCCCCGGGCTTCAGCTACGAGCGTGCCCCGGGCCAGGACCGTTTCCTCAGCCGGCGGACCAGCAAGGAGCTGTTCCGCGGGATCTTCCGGCACTGGAAGGAACGGGGACGCAGCTGGGCCTTCAACCAGTCCAGCCTCTTCCTGGATTTCCTGGCCGGCAACCAGGACTATCGATGCACGGCCTGGTCCAACCCCACCTACAACATCTTCGGGTGGCAGCGGCCCTGCTACCTGTTGGACGACGGCGGGTACGTCCAGACCTTCGCCGAGCTGATGGAGACGACGCCCTGGGACCAGTACGGAACGGGCCGGAACCCCAAGTGCGATAACTGCATGGCCCATTGCGGCTACGAGGGAACTGCGGTCAACGACACATTCCGCCATCCCCTGACGGCCCTCAAGGTCGCCCTCCGCGGACCGGACACCGAGGGCCCCATGGTCCCGGACCCGCCCGTGGAGTACGTGGACCGGCCGCCCACCCGGCTGCCCATCCGCCAGGCCAGCTGAGGGCGGTCCTGCTATGGTCTGGCTCTGGCTGACCCTGCCAGGGGCGATCATGTGGCTTGGGGTCCTCCTCGTTCCCTGGCGGCCCTGGAGCACCCGGGAGCACCTCGAGGCGTCCGTCGGTGAAGCACCACCGGGTACCTTCAATGACATCACCGTTCTGATCCCCGCCCGCAACGAAGCCGAGCGTATCGGCCGCACCCTGCGCTCCTTGGAGGCACAGGCGCCGGACCTTCGCGTGCTCGTGGTCGACGACCAGTCGAGCGACGGCACGGCGGAGGCCGCCCGGGCCGTCGCCGGAAACCTCCGCCTGGAGATCCTCGCCGGAGATTCCGCACCCGCCGGCTGGTCCGGCAAGCTGTGGGCCCTTCACCAGGGCCTCCGGCATGTGAACACCCCGCGAACCCTCCTCCTGGACGCCGACATCGAGATGGCCCCGGGCACCCTGGGCGCCCTTCGGCAGAAGATGGACGCCGAACGCCTCCAGCTGGTTTCCCTCATGGCCGCCCTCTCCATGGACGGTTTCTGGGCCCGGCTCCTGATCCCCGCCTTCATCTGGTTCTTCAAGCTGCTCTACCCCTTCCGGCTGGCCAACTCCTCTCGCTCGAAGATCGCTGCGGCCGCCGGGGGGTGCATCCTCCTGGACACCGCCGCCCTTCGAGACGTGGGGGGCTTCGAGGCCATCCGCGGCGAGCTGATCGACGACTGCTCCCTGGCCCGGCGTTTCAAGGAGCACGGGTATCGGACCTGGATCGGCCTGAGCCGCTCCGTCGCCAGCCATCGCCCCTACCGGGGCCTGGCCTCCATCTGGGACATGGTCACCCGCACCGCCTACACCCAGCTCCGCTACTCCCCGGCCCTCCTGCTCCTGGTGACGGTCCTCATGCTCCTGGCCTTCGTCCTGCCGGTGGCCGGCCTGGCCGCCCCGTTTCCGGCGGCCCAACTGGCCTCCCTGACGGCCCTGGCCGCCATGATGGGCGCCCAGGTCCCCCTCCTCCGCTTCTACGATCTCTCCCCCCTCCGCGCCCTCCTTCTCCCCCTGGCGGGTCTTCTCTACCTGGCCATGACCCTCCACAGCGCCGTCCGCTACTACCGTGGCACCCGGTCGAGCTGGAGGGGGCGCACGTACCCGAAGTAATCCACCACGCACCCTCTTGACAAGGAGCTTCCATGGATTCATACTGTCATTGGGTTTGAAAAACAAACTAGTTTGGAAGGAGGTTCCCATGAACAACACCCTGGAAGCAACCCGCAAGATGGTCCGCCGCTACTGGACCGAGGACGGCCTGCCCGATCTCTGCCTCGGACTGGGTCTCGTCGTGTACGGCCTGTTGTCCTGGTGGGCCGTCGTCCAGTCGGCCCGTTGGGTGGTGTACCTCCAGTCCCTCTTCCTACCCGTGTGGATCGGGTTCGCCTCCCTGGCCCTGCGATGGCTCAAGGAGCGCGTCACCTACCCCCGGACCGGCTTCGTGGCCTACGCGGATCCGCCGCAGAGACGGACGGCCCGCCGGATCATGGTGGTCCTGGCGATCGGGGCCATGCTCGCCCTGATCCTGCTGGTGTCGGCGCTCTCCAAAGCACACCCGGGGGCCCGCGGGGCGTTCGCCTGGCTGTTGCCCCTTCTCTTCTTCCTGGGCCTGGGCACCGTCGCCTGGCACCAGAGCTCGCTGCGTTACGCCATCTATGCCCTGGTGGCCTTGCTGTCCGGCCTCGGCGCAGCGGTTCGTCTCGGAGGGCTCTCCGGGATCGGCCACAGGGCGGTCGACTGGGGCGTGCCGCTCTTCCTGATCCTCGGCGCCGTCATGCTGGCGGGCGGGGCGTGGCAGCTCCTGCGCTACCTGCACCGCCATCCCGAGGCCCGGGAGGCCGCATGAAGGAATCCCCCATCCCCCGGATCGACACCGTCATCCACGCCCCGGCCCGGCTCAAGATCGTTTCCATCCTCTCGGTGCTCGAGGAGGCCGATTTCCTCTACCTCCTCCACGCCACGGAGCTGACCAAGGGCAACCTCTCCACCCACCTCAGCAAGCTCGAGGAGGCGGGCTACGTCGAGATTGAAAAGACCTACCGTGGGAAGCGGCCCCTGACCCTTTGCCGCCTGACCCCCGCCGGGCGGAAGGCGTTCGAGCGCTACCGCCGGGACATGCTGGACTTCCTCGGTCCAGAGCCGGAGGGGGCATGACCAGAGGAACACCAACGTTCCGGGACCATGTGCCATATTCCAGCCGGTTCCCGTCCAGGAATCTGGATGGGAACCGGCCAGGCGGCCATGGTCCCCCCCTCCTGCTTTCGTCTCCTTCGCCGGAGATCCAGGTTACGAGGTTGTGATACCTGCTGGTACGTACCCGCCCGGAAACTGCCTTCGCTTCTCGTTCGAACCGAGAAGAACAATCGGCATCCTGGGCGACATCTCGATGCAACACCTTGACCGTCACGTCCCGATCCAGCCGCTCGTCATGCGCCCGGCTGAACCCCCCATCCCGCCCTCACCACCAGCCTTTGCATGACAGCGATCTCCCGGTCATGCACGCGGCTCCCAAAGTGATCCAAGTCCAAGCCTGCCAACTCGCACACCTTCTCCACAAACCGGCCGCACAACTCCCGGATCACGAAAGCCGGCCACACGGGCGCCGGATCTTCATTTCAACCCGAGTTTCTTCCCAGCCGCCAGCAGGCGCATGGCTTCACGAAGACGCCGTTCCCTCGTCTCCCGTCGCTTGGCCGAGTCGATCCACGCGATGAAGGCCCGCCGGTACGATGGTGCGAGCTTCTCGAAGAACCCCCACGCGCGAGGATTCGTCTTCAATCGCTCCTCGATGTAGGACGGGACCAGGGATACCGACGGCCGGGGGGCGTCTCCGTTTCGGCCGGTCGGCGCCCGCTCCAGCCCCGGCCTTGCAAGAAGTCCGCGGGCCTCGAGATCGGCATAACGTCGACGGTTGATCGTCGACCACTTGCTGTCGGCTCTTCGCGGCGTGAACTTGCGAGCATACCGGTCGTCATCGAGGCGCTTCACCAGGCTGTCAATCCAGCCGAAACAGATGGCCTCCTCGACCGCATCGCCATAGCCGATACCCTCGATCCCGGTGTGGCGCTTGTGAAACACGAGCCACACCTCCGACTCGGTTCCCCAATGACGCCGCAACCAGTCCCGCCACTCCCGGCGGGTTCGCACCTCGAGTGTCGTGATCGCCCCATTCGACACGGATTCACCTCACCTTTCGATCGCCGTCCAGAGCTTCAGGTTCTCCCCCAGATCCGCCATGTGTCCCTCCCTCCGGCGGGGCCCCCTTCACAACCCGTGAACCTCTGGAGAGCTGCCCCCCGACCACCCTACCTCCACCTTTCCAAAGCGTCACCAAGCCCCGGGGCGACGATCCTCTCCTCGCCAGCTCCCATACCCTTATTGGTGGCCCAACTCCAAGGGGGGGAAAGCCGGACACCTTCAAAACGCGCCCGTCGCCGCCCACCCCTTGCCCTCCCGCCCAGATCACCCCACAACAACGGCGGAATGACCTGACTGGCACCTTTTCATACCCTCCCCGCTCGCTGCATAGCTC
>CAZXNA010000100.1:0-11910 GCA_964641295.1 uncultured Thermoanaerobaculia bacterium | reverse complement strand
TCCTACATCGAGCGTACCCGCTCGACGAAGGGAGGAGCCTTCTAGAAGATTCTCAGTAAAGGTACCAGTCACGCCTGTGGGGCCGGGGGGCGTGTGAGGGTTCCCCTGCCCGGCGTAGTGCCCGATTCGCTCCAGCCACACCGCCATGTCCTCGCGGGTCACCAGCTCGTAGGGGCAGAAGAAGCTGGTGACACAACCGTCCATGATTCCCAGGGTGGTGATGTGGCGGATGACCGCATCAAAACTGTCACCAGGCAGGTCGTCGAAATCCGTCGCCGTTGCAACGACGGGACCCAGAATGAACGCGACGGCGCAGACCATGATGGACACGGCGAGCTGGTGTCTTCTCGACATACTGTCTCCTCCTGGAATTCTGAATGGTCACTTGACTGCAACTGCGTCAAAGTGCCACGACAAGGGGGGGCTGTCAGGGTTCAAAATGTGCTCTGCGGCACAGGCGGCGTGCCACGCTCGCGTCAGCAATCTCCGGCGGCTCGCCACCTGCTTTGCACAGGGACAGGAGCCGCGGATCACCGGCGAAGGCTGCCCCTGGGCCTGTCATTCCGGCGGAGCGGGCCCGTGGTACCATGGACTCCCATCCACGCTGCGGGGAGCACCGTGATGGAGATGTGTATCCGTGATCTGGAACCCTCGCAGCGGCCCCGAGAACGGTTGATCGAAAACGGCCCGCGCGTCCTGTCGGACGCGGAGCTGCTGGCGGTCCTGCTGCGGACCGGCAGGCGGGGAGAGGGGGTCATCGGTATGGCCCACGAGGTCCTGGAGGCCGGCGGAGGCCTGGCGGGGCTGGCCCGTATGGAGCCGACGGCCCTGGCCAGGAGGCCGGGTTGGGGGCCGGCCAAGGCCGCGACGGTCTTGGCGGCGGTGGAGCTGGCGCGGCGGCTGGCAGCGGCGGAGGTCCGGCGGGCAGAACGGTTGGACCGGGCCGAGGCGGCGGGGCCCTTCGTGGTGGCCCACCTGCGCGACCGGCGGCGGGAAGTCTTCGGATTCATGACCCTGGACGGCCGCCACGGTCTGCTGCGGGTCCATGAGCTGGCCTGGGGCACCCGCCGTTCCGCGCCGGTGGATGCCGGTGAGCTGTTCCGTCTGGCGTTGCTGGACGGGGCGGCCGGCCTCCTGCTATTCCACAACCACCCCTCCGGGGTCCTCGACCCCAGCTCCGACGATATCGAACTGACCCGGCGGCTGGTCCGCGCGGGGGATGTGATCGGCGTCGACGTGCTGGACCACCTGATCGTCGCCGGCGCCCGGTGGCTTTCACTGCGCACGGTGCGGCCGGCCGTGTTTGCCGGGTAGTCGCGAGCCTGGAGCTACAGCACGACCTCCGCGTCCCAGGTGACCATGCGGGTACGAGACATGCAGGCCTCGTCGCAGAGGCACTCGATGTCGTTCTTGAGCGCGCCGATCTTATCCTTGGGGACGACGGTGAGGATGACGGTCGATGTCTTTGGGTAGGCACCGGAACCCATGCGGAGCCCGGACTTGCCCTTCCCGTGGACCTCGGGGAACTCGGTGAAACCGTGGATTCCGTGTTGCGCCAGGAGCACCTCGAGCTCCTCCTTGTACTGGCTCTCGGTGATGATCATGACCATCTTCATGCCGCACCTCCGTCCGTTGGAGCATTCCCTTCCGTCGAGCTCATGAGCGGGAGTCCTTCAACCCCATCTTTCGGAACACCCACATGGCGGGACACCAGCGGGTGAAGGCCGACTGGAGCAGGTTGAGGCCGACGAAGGCCGTGAACAGGTACCAGAGTGGATCGACCCAGTGGCCAAGGGCCAGGGAGATCAAGATGACAATTCCGGCGGTAGCCCGGAGTGCCTCGTCGACGGTCATGCTGTATGCCTCCTCGGTTCTGATTCTTCCTGCAGGCCCCGGCGATGCCGGAGGAGAGAGATCCCCTTGACCGCCATGGGCCGGCAGAATGCGTCGCGCGACATCATTCCTCCCCTCCGGCCGGAACGATCTTCTCGGGTCCGACGGTCTTGAGGTACATGTAGTAGATCAGTGGGATGACCACGAGGGTCAGGACGGTGGAGACGACCACGCCGGCGATCAGCGAGACGGCCAGGCCCTGGAAAATGGGATCCAGGTAGATGACCGCGCCGCCCACCACGAGGGCCGCCGCTGTCAGCACGATGGGCCGGAAGCGGACGGCCCCGGCGCGCAGCACGGCGCTCTCCACGGTCTCGCCGGCCTGGAGCTCCAGGTTGACGAAGTCCACCAGCAGGATCGAGTTCCGGACGATGATACCCGCCAGTGCGATGAAGCCGATCATGGAGGTGGCGGTGAAGAAGACGTGGAGCAGACCGTGGGCCGGGAGGATGCCGATCAGCGTCAGTGGGATGGGCGCCATGATGACCAGCGGTGTAATGAAGGACCGGAACCAGCCCACCACGAGCACGTAGATGAACACCATGACGACGCCGAAGGCGATTCCCATGTCCCGGAACACCTCGTAGGTGATCTGCCACTCACCGTCCCACTTCATCATGTATCGCGTGCGGTCGCGGGGCAGGTGCGTGGAGATGATCGGGAGCTTCTCGCCCAGCGGCGTGACGATCTCCTTGAGACGGTCCCCCATGTTCAGGATGGCGTAGACGGGGCTCTCGGCCGCGCCGGCCACCTCGCCGACGACATAGGTGACGGGCTGGAGGTTCTTGTGGTACCGGAAGCGTTCCCGCTTCATCCTGTGGGTCGTCACCAGCTCGGCCAGGGGCACCATTCGGCCATCCCCACCATGAACGGTCAGCTGGAGGAGCTCCTCGAGGTGGGAGCGCTGGGCACGATCGAGGCGCAGGACGATGGGTACGGGTTCCCGGGAGTTCTCGTCATGGGCCAGGCCGGCATCGGCGCCGGCCAGGGCCACGCGGAGGGTCCGCACCACCTGCTCGGGGTTGATGCCGGAGCGGATGGCCTTCTCGCGGTCCACGTGGACCTCCCAGCGGGGTGCCGGTTCCTCGACGAACCAGTCCACGTCCACCACGCCGTCGGTATCCTCGAAGATCTTCTTGACCTGGCGGGCGATCTTCAGACGGCCCTCCAGGCTCGGCCCGTAAACCTCGGCGACCAGGGTGGAGAGGACGGGTGGCCCCGGCGGGACCTCGGTGACCTTGACGTTGACGCCGAGGCGTTTTCCGATGGGCTCCACGAGCTTGCGTATCTTCTTGGCCAGGGGGTGCGACTTGATATCGCGGGAGTGCTTGTCCACCAGGTTGACCTGGATGTCGGCGACGTTGGCGCCCCGGCGGAGGAAGTAATGGCGGACGAGGCCGTTGAAGTTGAAGGGCGCCGAGGTTCCCACGTAGACCTGGTAATCCGTCACCTCGGGGATATCCCGGAAGACCGAGGCGATTTCGCGGGCCGCCGCGTTGGTATCCTCCAGGGTGAAGCCCTCGGGAGCGTCGATGACGATCTGCAGCTCGGACTTGTTGTCGTAGGGGAGCATCTTGACCGTGACGAAGCGCGTTGGAACCGTCAGGAGTGAGACGAGGAGGATGAGGACCACGCCCAGAAGGAATCCGTACCGCAGTATCCGCGAGTCCAGCAGGGGCTTCATGACCCGTGCGTAGATCCGGTGGAGGCGGGACTCCTCCTCCGTCTCCTGGTCCGGCGACGCGGCGAAGTCGTCCAGCTCTGCCTCGGCCTTGCGGTGGAAGAGCTTGAAGGTCAGCCACGGCGAGATGACGAAGGCGACGAAGAGGGAGAAGAGCATGGCCGCCGAGGCGTTGATGGGGATGGGGCGCATGTACGGTCCCATCAGGCCGGAAACGAAGGCCAGCGGCATCAGGGCGGCGATGACGGTGAAGGTTGCCAGGATGGTCGGGTTGCCCACCTCGTCCACGGCGTAGACGGTGGCCAGACGGGGGTGGGCCCATTTGAGCTCGTAGTGCCGGTGGATGTTCTCGACGACGACGATGGCGTCGTCCACCAGGATGCCGATGGCGAAGATCAGGGCGAAGAGGGTCACCCGGTTCAGTGTGTAGCCGAAGAAGTACGAGGCGGCCAGGGTCAACGCCAGGGTGACGGGAACCGCCACGGCCACCACTAGGCCCTCGCGCCTGCCCAGCGCGAAGGCCATGAGCAGGACGACGGCAAAGGTGGCGATCAGCATGTGCTCGATCAACTCGCTGGACTTTTCGTTGGCGGTGAAGCCGTAGTCACGGGTCTTCGTAACGTGGATGTTGGAGGGGATGAGACGACCCTTGAGACGGTCCATCAGTCGATCGAGATCGTGGACGAGGACAACGGCGTTCGTCCCCGGTTTCTTGGCGACGGCGAGGGTGACAGCCGGTGTGTCGACCCCGGCGCGTTCGATACCCTTTTCCGGCGCGGCGGGGCCCGAGCCCATCCAGACATAACTGGAGGGTTCCTCGGGGCCGATCCGGATGGTGGCCACGTCCTTGAGGTAGACCGGTCGGCCGCCGTAGACACCGACGACCACGTCACCGATGTCGGCGGCGTCACGCAGGAAAGTTCCGACGTCCACCTGGTATTCGGTGTCGTTGGCATTGAAGGTTCCGGCCGGCAGCCGCCAGTTGAAACCGCGGAGCGCCTGGTAGGCCTGGAGAAGGGAGACGTTGAAGCTTCCCAGCTTGTTACGGTCGAAGTCGACGCGGACCACGTGCCGAAGGCCACCAATGACCCAGACCTGGGCGACCTTGGGGTGGCGGGTCAGCTCGACTTTGAGCTCCTCCGCCACACGGCGCAGCTCGACGGACGAGGCCGTTTCGCTCCACAGGGTATAGGCGACGGCGGGAACGTCATCGATGGTCCTGGGCTTGACGATGGGTGGCATCATGCCGTCGGGCATCCGGTCCCGGGCCGACTGGATCTTGGTGTGGACGCGGACGGCAGCCTCGTCCGGGGGCGTCCCCACCTTGAACCGCACGATGATCAACCCTCCCGAGGGCTGAGACGTGGAGTAGATGTACTTGACGTTGGGGATCTCGTAGAGCAGCTTCTCCAGGGGGGTGATGACGCGGTTCTCCACCTCCTCCGCGGTGGCCCCGGGGTAACCGACCATGACGTCGATCATGGGGACCTTGATCTGGGGTTCCTCTTCCCGCGGCGTGATCATGGTGGCGAAGAGTCCGAGGAGGAGGGAAAAGACGACGATCAGCGGCGTCAGCTTGTTCTCCAGGAAGGCCTTGGCGATGGAACCAGAGGCGCCCAGGGGGCGGCGGGTCATCTTGAGACGAAGGGCCTCCCGCCGCGCCTCCTCGACCCGCCGCCGCCGGTCTTCCTCCGGCAGCTCGCAGGCCGGATTGGTATCCGGGGAGTAATCCTCGCGCTCGTTCATGATACGACCTCCACGGGGGTGCCGTCGGCAACGGGTCCCGGCGCATCGAGCACGACCTGGTCGCCCTCGTCGAGGCCGGAGAGCACCTCGATCCGGCCGTCCTTGAGGGTGCGGCCCGTGGTGATGGCACGGGTCCGCGCCGTGCCGTCAGGGTCACGGACGACGACCAGCTCCAGGCCTCCCCGCCGATGGACGGCCGAGGCCAGGATCACGAGGCGCTCCACCGTATCGCCGGGGAGCTCGGCGTTTCCGGAGATCCCCGAGGGGACCTCGACGCGCCCCAGACCGACCTTGACGGTGAAGGTGTGGGTCGCCGGGTCGGCGGCCGGAACGATCTCGTCGACGACGCCTTCGATCACACCGAGATCCGGGCGGGTGTCGAAGCGAACGTCCAGGGTCTGGCCGGGGGTCACGCGTCTGATGTCCGCCTCGCGGATGGTCAGCCAGATCTTCCGTCCCGTCAGCGACTCGAGGCGCACGAGGGGGCGGCCCGGCGCGGCCAGGTCACCGACCTCCACGAGCTTCTCGACGACACGGGCAGGGAAGGGGGCGCGGACGACCGCCTCGCCGGCCACCGAGCTGACCGACTGGACGGCGCCCTTGGCCTGTGCAACGGCGCCCTTGGCCTGGTCGTACTGCATGCGGGCCATGTCGAGCTCGAGGTCGGAGGCGGCCTTGGTCTTGTGGAGCTCCTGGAAGCGGCGGTAGTTCTTCTCCGCCAGGGCGAGGGCGGCCTCGGCCTGGGCCAGGGCACCCTTGGCCTGGGCCACTTGGCCCTCGATGGTCTGGGGTTGGATCAGGACCAGGGGCTGTCCCTTGTTGACCTTGTCGCCGGCCGCGACCTTGACGGAGACGACGGGGCCGATGACCCGGCTGGAAACGAAGGACTGGCGTGCCGGTTGGACGATTCCGTAGACCTTGATGGGCCGGCTCTCCCTGAGGCGCTGGACGGCGGCCACGTGGCCCTTGATCGGTTCGAGCTGTGCTGTTGCCCGCTGACCGTGGTCGCGGTGGCACGAGGTGGCGAGAGTCGTCGCAAGGACGAGTAGGGAAACGGTGGTGATGGTGTGCGTTCTCATCCGTTCTCCTCCGTGGGGTTGACCGTGGCGATCAGGGATTTCCCCGAGCTGAAGTACAGACGGTAGGTGGCGAGGACGACGTCGTAACGGGCGGTGAGCTCCCGGACCTCGGCCTCGCGGAGCTGGGTGTCGGCGTCGAGCAGATCAATCATCTTGTCCAGCCCCTGTTTGAAGCGTTCCTCGCGAACCCGCTGGGACTCCTTGGCTGCGGCCAGGGCCGCGCGGGCGGTCGTATGGCGGGAGCGGGCCGTGTCCAGGTCCTGCCAAGCCTGCCGGACCGAGAGAGCGATGCCCTCCTGGAAACGGCGAATGTCGGCCTCGTGGGAGGCCGTCTCGTAACGGGCGGCGGCCCGCGCCGCCTTGTCCGAGCCACCCCGCAGCAGATTGATCCGTGCGACCGCCATGACGGTGGTCGCGTCTCCGTTACCGCCGAAAGCCGTCTTGTCGTACAGATCGTAGCGGCCGATGACGGCCACCTCCGGGTAGTACCCCGAAGTCGCCGCCTTGATCTCGAGCTTGCTGGCCTCGACCTTCTTCCGGGCCGCCAACAGATCGTTACGGTTCTCCAGCGCCGCCTGGATCCAGGCGTCGAGCGACCCCTGGACCGGGGGTGGGGGCGGAAGGGGAGCCAGGTCATGGTGGGTGCCCTGATCGAGCCCCATCTGGAAATCCAGGGCCGCCTCGGCCAGGCGCGCTCCGTTCTCGGCCTTCTGGACGAGCTCGTCCATGCGGGCCAGCTCCACGCGGGCCTTGAGCACCTCGGCCTGAACGATCATCCCCTGGTCGGCGTACTTCTCGGCCAAGGCGACGTGCTCGGCCGTCGTCTTGCGGGCGGCCCGTATCAGGCCGAGGAATTCCCGGGCCTTGGCCAGGTTGGTGAAGGCCGTCATGGTGTCGAAGGCCACCTTCTCCGCCGTGTGGCTGTAGGTCAGCCGTTCGGCGTTGGCCATCAGTCCGGCCTGGTCGATTCGTGCCGAGAGCTTGCCCCCGGTGAACACCGGGAGGGTCAGCTGGAGGCTCGTGATCCACGTGGTCAGCTTGGGTGGGTTGTTGGGATCGCTCTGGACGAACTCGTTGAAATCGAACCGTTTCTGGTTGAGTTTGAGTGCAAACGCCTCGGCCGGGCTGTCGGTCCAGTTATAGACCTCACTGAGGTCGAGGGACGGATACCGGTACGCCTTGGCCTGGACGCGCCGCTGATCCGCAGCCTGGGCCGAGGCCTCGGCAGCGTGGACCTGCGGGTTGTTCTGGAGGGCTGTCGCCACCGCCTCATGGATGTTTAGGATCCCCTCGGCGGCGGAGGCGCTTCCCGTCAGCAGGAGAACCGCCCAGAGCAAAAAAATTGTGGCCGTTTTTGATCGCATCGCCAGCCTCCCGTCGGTCACATATAACCATTTAGGAATATACATAAATTCCGGCAGGTGTCAACCCTTCGTTGGCATGGGGCCCGTCCCGTCCTTGACGACGTGGCCCCTGTCCTTCGTCACGTCATCGACGGTCCGGTGGATACCTTGGCAGAAGCAGGCGGACCGTCGTTCCCTGGTCCGTGCCGGCGCTCTCGAGGCTCAGGCTGCCACCCATCTTCTCGGCCAGGCGTCTGGAGATGGTCAACCCGAGGCCGGTTCCGCCGGTGGCGCGTGTGGTCGAGCCATCGACCTGGTGGAAGGAGTCGAAAACGCGCTCGAGCTCGTCCGCCGGAATGCCCGCCCCCGTGTCCCGGACGGAGAAGAGCACGCTCTCCTCGGTCGGGGAGACCTCGATGGTGATGGACCCGTTCGCGGGCGTGAACTTCAGGGCGTTGGACAGAAGGTTGGTCAGGATCTGCCGGGTCCGGTCGGGATCGGCGAAGATCTCCAGGGTCGGACTGACGGCGGCCATGGAAAGCTGGACACCCTTGTCGCGGGCCTGATGGCGAAAGAGGGCGTCCAGGTCCGAAAGGATGGGGGCCACCGGTGTCATCTGGGGTCGGGTTTCCAGGCGTCCGGCCTCGATCTTCGCCAGGTCCAGTACGTCGTTGATGATTCCCAGCAGCCGGGTGGCCGAATCGTGGGCGATCTGGAGGTAGTGCCGTTGCTGCTCCGGGTCGGTGATGTGTCCGTCGAGGATCAGCTGGAGGAAGCCGAGAATGGACGACAGGGGCGTCCGTAGCTCGTGGGAGGTGTTGGCGAGGAACTCCGACTTGAGCCGGGAGGCTTCCAAGGCGATGCTGCGCTGCTCCTCGAGCTCCTGGAGGACGTCTCCCAGGTGCAGAGCGCCCCCGACCAGGGTTCCGATCTGGAGCAGGACGTCGAGATCCTCCGGGGAGGCACTGGGCCACCTTCCCCCGGCCATGGCCAGGACGCCGACGGCCTGACCGCCGGCGAGAAGCGGCGTCAGCGCGATCCACCGCGACTCCCGATCGGCGGTTTCCCCCGGCTTGGGCTCCAGGACCTGGGGGAAGCCGTCGTTGAAGCTCCGCAACGCTGCCGTCGCGGTCGGATCCTCGTCGAGGATCTCGTCCAACCCCGGGAGGTTCCCGGCGAGGCTGCTGAGCCGCAGCCGGGTCCTGTCGGGCTCGGGGCGGAGGATTGCCGCGGCCTCCAACCCGAGCTGCTCGTTGGCCAGCTCGAAGAAGCGGCCGAGGACCCTTTCCTCTGTGGTCTCGACGCCGATCCCCTGGGCCAGGTTGGTCAGCAGGCTGAGGCGTTCGTGCCGCAGCTCCGCCGTGCGCTGGGCGGCCAGGAGGTCCGTGATCTCGGAGCCGGTCAGCAGCACCCGGGGCTCGTCCTCCACGGGGTCGTGGACCGGCCTCAGCTCCACGGCGAGCCAGTGGACCGTCCCATCGGGGGCCGTCAAACGGAGCTCGTTGGTCGTGCCGTCGAGTTCTCCCCTGGCCACCCGGCTGATGTCATCCAGCAGGCGCCCGGCGTCCTCGGGTTCCATCCCCTGCGTCCAGACGGGACCGGCCAGGTTGGAGCTGACGCCGGGGGGTACGCCGAGCAGGCGGTGGGCTCGCCGATTGGCGTACTTGAGGTTGGCCCTCCCATCCAGGGTCAGGACCAGCACGGGGAGGCTGTCCAAGAGGGCCTCGACCCTGTGCCCGAGGCGGCGGATCCGCCGGTTGAGGCGGGCCTGGGAGGAGAGGAGGGAGAGGTTCTCGGCGACGGCGGCGCCCAGTGGGATCGTCAGCCCGATCAGCAGGAGCACGTGGCCCCACATGAAAGCCGGGTCGTAGGGGAAGTGGGACCAGATCAGATCCGTGTGGGCCGCCGTGACGATGATGAAGGCCGCGCCCAGCCAGATGATCCTGGACTGACGTTCGCGAAAGGCCTGAACCAGGGTGACGACCGTTGCAATCAGGAAGATGGAAGCAACGGCGAGGTTGAGGGACTGGATGCCGCCAACGTAGCCGAACCTCTTGAGCAGGAAACCCAGGGAAAAGACGCCTGCAGCGAGCAGGAGCCCCTCGACGGCGATCAGGGCCTTCTCCCGGCGCGATCCTCCCATCCGTCCGCTCATGAAGAAGAGCAGGATGAGCGCCGAGGCAAGCTGGGTTGCCACCCACGAGGTCAGGACGATGGGGGCCAGGTTCTCGGGGGACAGGTGAAGGGGCACCAGGGCGAGCCGCAGGGCGAAGTGAAGACCCATCAGCAGGAAGATCAGGCCAACCCAGGAATCGGCGCCCCCGTGAACGATGCGGCCGCGGGCCCTGAAGAAGGCTGCCGCCACGAGGCTGAGGGCGGCCATCACCCCGGCGAGAACCAGGAACTCGGGCCGGGTTCCGGTCCAGCGAACGACACCCTGGAGACCCGTGATGCCGGCGGTCGACAGGAACGCGACGGCAATGGCGACGGCCACGGTCCGGAGGTCGGCGGTTCTCTCGCTGACGACAATCCTTGTCGACGTGGTCACCGCGAGAGGATACCAGACGGGTACTGCCCGGCGGGCACACCGGCTTCGGTATGGACCTCGCGGATGAGTTGTGGTCGCAATCGATGCATGCTCTTCCCGAAGTGGCACGGCGGGGTTGTCTTCGGGTTGGTCACCGGCGTCCCGGCCGGCACGGCCATCGTTCGGTGAAATGCCCGGGGGATGGGGACACGCGTTTCGGAGGTTGAAGATCGGCCGGCGCCGCGGGTTGGCCTGGCCCCTGGAGGACAGGGCTCCCCGGCTGGTGGCCCATGACCATGTGGCCGGGGTACAATCGAGTGCCTATCGTTGGGACCGTGGACGGTGGAAGGACGCCGGACACAGGATCGTGAACCTGCCGGAAGAACTGGGGCGTCACGAGTTGCAGTTCCGGGCGACGGACCGAAGGGGACGCCGATCGCGCACGTGGAGCATTCCCATCAGGGTCAACGGAAGGACACCGGAAGCGCCGCGGGTGGTTCGTGAGCGAGGGGGGATCGGACAGGGTGATTGAAGTGATCGCATCGTTGGCGCGGTGGCCGAACACGGAGAGAACCGCCGGGCCCATGGGGCGCGGGCCGGCGCGTCCGCTCGGGAGGACGGTCGGCCAGGGGTGCGTTCCCGCAGGAAGAATCGGGGCCTGAAATGGCGCGGGGCGACGAGTTGTACCGGTTGGCAGCGGCTGCGTCGGGCCTTGGGCATGGAGATCGGGCCTGCGATAGCTTCGTGACGGCACTTCTCAAGGTTCGCCATGTGGACTGCTGCTCCGTGTGGGTTCGGCGGGAGTTGCTGACCATCGATCGCCCGGAGATCGACCTGGAGGGCGAGGGAACGCTTGTTCGCCTGTGCTCGGCCCCGGCTGGAGAGGAACTGCCCCAGTCGGTTCCCGCCTCCCTCCCGATCTTCCAACGTGTCGTCCGGGAGGACGGGGCCCTGGTCTCCCTTCCCGATCCCGAAGCGGAGGGGTTGGTGGGAGAGACCGCGCGGGAGCGGGGTCGTCTCCTCCTGATGCCGTTGGACGACCTCGGTTACATGGTGTTCCGTTCCGACTCCATGCGGCATCCCCTGGCGTCCCTGCGTCTGGACGACTTCCTCGAGGTGCTGACGATTTTCCGGGGAGCGTTGCGATCCCATTTCCTCGAGCTCGAGCTCCATCGGGAAGAGACCCTCCGGAAGCGGCAGGCCTCCCGGATCGAGCGGCAGGAGGAGGGGTTTCGTTACCTGATCGATCGCCTGGTGGATATCGTTCTCGTCGTGGACTACGACACCAAGATTCGCTTCGTCAACGCCGCCACGGAGCGGTACCTGGGCTATCGTCCCGAGGAGCTCGACGGGCGGAGCGTGTTGGAGCTGGTTCCCGCCGAGGATGTCAGGGCCATTCTCGACGCATTCCGGCGCTGCGTCTCGGGTGGCGAAGAGGGAGAAAGGCTGCGCCTGAGGGCCTACCACGCCAACGGCCAGATCCGTGAGCTGGACTGCATCGTCCATCAGGCCCTAGCCGGAGTCGGCATGACCGGCATCGTCATGAGCTGCCACGACGTCACCGAGGTCGCGGCGGCTCGCCGGACGGCCGAGTCGGCCAGCCGCGCCAGAGAACGGCTACCCGCCCTGATGAGCCACGAA
>CAZXNA010000099.1:0-12396 GCA_964641295.1 uncultured Thermoanaerobaculia bacterium | reverse complement strand
TCTGCACCCACACCACTCCCACCGCAAGATGCACCACGGCGAGGTATTACGCTCCACCAGCGCCAGGTCGAATGGCGAGGCGACCTTCCCGCGACGGTCGCCCCGCCGCCATCCCACCACCAGGTCGCCGGGCTTCAGGCCCGAGCGGGCGCCGGCCCAACCCGGATCACAGTCAACGATGACAGCACCGGCCCGTGGCCCTGCGCCACGCGAGCAGCCGGCCGTTTCCAAAAGGGCCATCACTCCGCACAGGACCACCACTTCAGCGATCCACGCTCGTCGCCGCGGAAAAAAGCTCGATCCGGCCATGTTGTCGCTCTTCCTGCTCCCATTGTAGAACTCTTTGGTGTTTCGGGTTGGTCTCGTTCCTACGACGGCTTGCGGGGCGACGCAACTTGAATCCAGAGGTCTTCCACATTTTTGTCCCGTGGGTGAGCAAATCCGGGAGCAAGGAACCTCTTACGTCATGTACGAAAAAACAGAGGAGGTCGTCATGACGCGGAGAACCTTGTGTTGCTTGGTCGGAGCCCTGGCGGTGACCGCGGCGTTACCGCTGTGGGCGTCGTTCGCCGGGACGGACGTGTTTCTGCCCTCGGTGGGACGGGGTCCGGGGAAGGTGGGCTCCCAGTGGTATACGACCATGTGGGTCTACAACCCCAACAACTCGGCTGTCAACATCACCGTATACTTTCTCCAGCGCAACCAGCCCAACCCGTCGCCGTTGAGCTACAACGACACGATCCCGGCCGGGGACACCCGCAAGTACACGAACGTCGTGAACACCCTGTTCGGCGTGGAGGGGTTCGGAGCGCTGCGGGTTACGGCCAGCGACCGGGTCGTGGTCAACGCGCGGATCTTCTCCCAGCCTTCAGCGGGGGAGAAGGACAGCGTGGGCCAGTTCATGGGGGCGGCGCCGGCGTCCTTCGCCATCGGGAACGGCGAGATGACGGAGATCCTGGGCGTCTACCAGACAAGCCCGGAGAGCTCGTCCATGTACCGGTACAACTACGGCTTCGTGGAGACCACGGGGCAGTCGGCCACGGTACAGGTGCGGGCGGTGAACGAGAACGGTACGGTCCTGGCGACGGACAGCTTGACACTGGGCGGGTTCGAGGCGCGGCAGTACAACCTCAAGGACCGGCTGATGGGCAACCCGAACGTCGGGAACGTCCGCCTGGAGGTCACAGTGACAGCTGGGTCGGGGCGGGTGATCGCCTTCGGAACGGGCCTGGCGAACGTGTCCAACGATTCGTCGGTGTTCGAGATGCAGTTCGCGGACGAGCTGCTGGCCGAAAACAACCCCGGCGCCAGCGGCGACATCACGGCGGTTAACGCCGGCGAAGGGCTTGCCGGCGGGGGAACCACAGGGGACGTGACCCTGTCCATTGCCAACGGTGGTGTGACGACGTTCAAGTTGGCCAACAGCTCCGTGACTACAGCGAAGATCAACCCGTCGGGTTCGAGCTCGGGGCAGGTCCTCACCTCCACGGGCAGCTCGGTGGTCTTCAAGGCGGCGGCAGGGCTCAGCCTGCCGTACTCGGGGACAGCGGCGACCGGGGCCGCCACCGATCTGTTTTATTTGAGGAACACCGGGGGCGGGAGGGCGTTCCATGCGGTGGCCTCGAGCGATACAGCGATCTGGGCGCAGAGCTCGTCGGGCATCGGCACCGACAGCCGGTCGACGAGTCACGACGGAATCCGTGGGTACTCCGGAGGTGTGGGCCGCTCGGGCGTGTACGGAGAGAGTTCGGCCAACGGGGGCTATGGAGTGTACGGTCGGAACACCTACACCGGCATCTACGGGTACGTTGGCGGTACTCAGACCGCCGTGTACGGCCATACCAACTCGCTCTTTGGGCAACGTGCCGGGTGGTTTGTTGGCTGGGTCGAGATCGACGGGAGCCTCGACGTCACTGGGACCAAGAACTTCAAGATCGACCACCCGCTGGATCCCGTGAACCGGTACCTCTACCACGCGGCCATCGAGTCCTCGGAGGTGCTCAACGTCTACACGGGGAATGCAGTACTGGACGAAAACGGTGAAGCGGTCGTGGAACTGCCAGCCTGGTTCGAGATGATCAACACGGAGTTCCGCTACCAGCTGACCGCGATCTCGGGCCCCATGCCCAACCTCTGGGTGGGTCAGCGGATTCAGCACAACCGGTTCAAGGTCTCAGGCGGTACGCCGGGCGGGGAGATCTCATGGCAGGTCACCGCCCGCCGCAACGATCCGGGCATGCGCCTGCGTCCCTTCGAGGTGGAGCGCAGCAAACCTGACGGCGAGAGGGGCACATACCTCGATCCGGAGGCCTACGGGAAGCCGGAGCAGATGGGAATGCAGTGGAGATGGGAGCACGAGAGCAACGGCGCTCGTGGCGCCTCGGAGGAGCGATAGGAAGGAGTGAATGATGCCTCACAAGCTTAGCAGGAGCGGAGTTGCAGTCATCGGGACGATCGTGTTGACGGTGTTGCTGGCCACCGCCGTGCCGGCTCAGGCAGCCATTCCGGCGGCGGAGCGGCAGGGGCTGATCGACCTGTACAACGCCACCAACGGTGCGGCATGGACGAACAACACCGGCTGGCTGGGCGCCGCCGGCACCGAATGCAGTTGGTACGGCGTGACCTGCGATGGGGGAGAGACCACCGTCACGTGGGTCACTCTCTACAACAACAACCTGGTTGGGACGATCCCGGTCTCCATTGGCAATCTTGCCGGGCTGCAGGGGCTTTGGCTGCAAGTGAACCAGCTCTCGGGGGGGATCCCCACCGAGCTCGGCAACCTGTCGAACCTCGTGGACCTCCGTCTCGACATCAACGACCTGACCGGGCCGATCCCGGATTCGCTGGGGAACCTCTCGAATCTGCAGACGCTCTACCTGCAGTCGAACCAGGTGCTGGGCGGGCCGATTCCGGCGACGCTGGGCAATCTGACCTCCTTGACCTACCTCAACCTGGGAGACAACCAGCTTACGGGGGGTATTCCGGCCGCGCTGGGGAATCTGACGAATCTGACGTTCCTCTCCGTCGATGGGAACCAACTGTCAGGGGCTCTTCCATCGGAACTGGGGAGCCTGACCTCCCTGGAAACCCTGGTCGTTGGAAACAACGCGCTTCTCGGGGAGATCCCAGGAAGCTTCGCCAACCTGACGAATCTTCAGGCGGGCCATCTCTTCCTGGAGTACAACGGCCTGTGGACCGGCGACCCCACACTTGCCGCATTCCTCGATTCCAAGCAGGATGGTGGGGACTGGCAGAGTACGCAGACGATCGCACCGGTGGGGGTCGCCGCCACGCCAGCGTCGTCCAGCTCGATCATGATGAGCTGGACACCGATCGCCTACGCCGCGGATGCCGGCGGCTACTGGGTTCATCTGGCAATGGTTTCCGGCGGGCCGTACTACGTCTTTGCCACGCGAACGGCCGACAAGACGGCGGGCTCCCTGGAAGTCACCGGCCTGACGCCGGCCACCACCTATTACCTGATCGTCAAATCGGAGACTGATCCGCACGGAGCTCAACAGAACACGGTGATCAGCGAGCCCTCGCTCGAAGTGAGTGCCACGACCCTGACGATCGGCCCGACGCCCACGCCGTCGGCTGGGCCGACCATCGTGACGGCTTCGCCGTTGGCGGGCGGTCAGGTCGGCGTGCCCTACTCGACAACGTTCGCGGCGACGGGGGGGGTGCCGCCGTACTCATGGGCCGTGATTGGGGGGGGCGTGCCGCCGGGGCTCGCTCTCGATCCGAATACCGGCGAGCTGGCCGGGACGCCGACGGCGGCAGGTCACTGGAGCTTCACCATCGAGGTCACCGATATCCAGGGCGTGACGGACAGCAAGCTCTTCGACATGGATGTGACTGCCAGGGTCGAGCCGATCCCCACGCTGACCGGTCCGGGTACAGTGGCTTTCCTGGTCTTGCTCAGTATTGCAGCGGCGGTCCTCGTCCGAAAGAGGATGAGGGGCAATTGAGAAGGCTCGGAAGGACCGTGTGTGGAAAGGAGTGAGCGAGAAGGGCGCCAGACTCCCCCCGTCGAGTAGGGGGCAGCGACCCAAGGGGGAAACTCATGAAGCAACGATTCTCGAGGCCGTTCGCCGGAATGCAGGCGCTGGTACTGGCGTTCGCCATGGCTGTGGTGGTCTTGCCGGCGCACGCCGCGATCCCGACGGTGGAGCGGCAGGCGCTGATCGATCTGTACAACTCCACCAACGGTGCGGCATGGACGACCAACACCGGCTGGCTGGGCGCCGCCGGCACCGAGTGCAGCTGGTACGGGGTGGCCTGCGATGGGGGAGAGACGACCGTGATCAGGCTCCATCTGTACAACAACAACCTGGTGGGCACTCTCCCGTCCTCCATCGGAGATCTGACGGGTCTGGTCGTGCTCTGGCTCTACCTGAACGACTTGTCCGGCCCGATCCCGGCCTCGATCGGTGACCTGGCGGGGCTCGAAGAGCTAAGACTGGGGTGGAACAGTCTCTCGGGCTCGATCCCGGGCGAGATCGGGAAGCTCGTGAACTTGACGTGGCTCGACCTCCCATCGAATCAGCTCACCGGGGGGATCCCGGGAACCCTGGCCGGGCTGTCTGCCATCGAGATGCTCGTGCTTCAGAACAACAAGCTCGATGGCGCCCTGCCGGCATGGCTTGGGGGGTTGACGGCCCTGCGCTACCTCCACCTGGCGAACAACCAGCTCACCGGGCCGATCCCCACAGAGCTCGCGAACCTGACCCACCTGGAGTATCTGGGCCTGGGTTGGAACCCCCTCGGAGGCGGGATACCTGCGTCGCTCGGAGGCATGACGAGTCTGATCACCCTGACTGTTCCCGCCGGCCAGCTCACGGGGCCGATCCCGGAGGAGCTCGGGAACCTCACCACGTTGAAGTGGCTCAACCTCTCGTACAACCCCTTTGGCGGGGAGATACCAGGGTCCCTGGGGAACTTGTCGTCGCTCACGGCCCTCAAGCTCAACTCCTGCCAGCTCACCGGGCCGATCCCCACGGAGCTCGCAAACCTGGCGAACCTTTCGGCTTTGGAACTTTTGTCCAATGAGATCTCGGGACCGCTTCCCGCCTTCCTGGGGAACCTGTCGAAGCTGAGGATTCTGTACCTCTTCAGGAACCGGCTCACCGGCGGGATTCCGTCATCCATTGGGGATCTCAGCGCGCTCGAGTACCTAATACTGGAGGAGAACGCCCTGGTGGGCGAGATTCCGGGGAATCTCGCCGGCCTCGCGAACCTGGAGCCCGGCAGCCTCAATCTGACGTACAACGGCCTGTGGACGGCCGACTCCGGTCTCGCCGCGTTCCTGGATTCCAGGCAGAGGGATGGCGACTGGCGGAGCACGCAGACGGTCGCGCCGTCAGGGGTGACGGCGGTGGCCACGTCGGAGACCTCGGTCACCGTCAGCTGGACGCCCATCACGTACACCGGCGATGCCGGTGGCTACAGGGTCTCCTACGCCGCGGCCTCCGGGGGGGCGTACACCCATCTCGACCGCACCGCGGACAAGAGCGCGTCGTCCCTCGAGATCACCGGTCTGACGCCCGGGGACTACTTCATCATCGTCGAATCCGAGACCGACGCCCATGACTGGCAGAAGAACACGGTGAAGAGCGAGCCGAGCGGCAGGGTCTGGGTGAGCACGAACGGCGGCAGCCCGCCGGCCGCCTCGCAGCAGGTGATCTCCCTCATCGCCAACCTGGACGGCAAGCAGGGCAGCCACTGGGTGAGCGACGTCAAGATCACGAACCCGTACGATCAGGCGATGACGGTTGTGCTCCAGGGGACGCCCCATGACACCAGCGCGAGCGTCTCCGACCCGACACTGACCAGAACCGTCCTGTCCGGCGGGACCGTCGGGATCGAGGACGTGTACGGTGCGCTGTTCGGCGCCCAGGAGCAGGGGAAGGCGCGCCTCCTGATCACCGCGTCCGACTCCCAGGGGATGGGTATGGGAGCACCGGTCGTCACCTCGAACATCTACAACGCCGCCGGTGGCGGCGGTGAGTTCCAGACCTGCGGAATGCCGGTGGAGGCGACGGATCTGGCACAGGCCGGGACGATGCTCGGCGATAACACGGTCAAGGGCGTGGGCGAGCGGTACAACTTCGACGTCACGACCGGGGATGCCGGCGCGACCATCCGCTACACCTACCGCGATTCCATGGGAGGTGAAGAGCGGACAGACACCGAGAGCTACAAGACCAGCGCCACCAGGCAGCACGTGGACGCGCAGGAGCTGTTCGGCCTGTCGGTGTTGGCGCCCAACAGCAGCATCGTCGCCGAGATCCAGGCGGGCAGTGCCTTCATCCGGGGGACGCCGACGAACAACGTCACCAGCGACAGCCGCTCCCAGCCGTGGCAGGAGGTCGTCGACCCGTTTCACCAGAGCGGAAATACAAGGGTACGGATTGCAGCGACGAACGGCTCGGCGGTTGGGCAGGTGATCTCCCTGATCGCCAACCTGGACGGCAAGCTGGGAAGCCACTGGATGAGCGATATCAAGATCACCAACCCGTTCACGGAGACGATCATGGTGGTGCTCAAGGGGACGCCGCACGACACGAGCGCGAGCGGCGCCGACCCCAGGATCACCCGGGAGCTGCAGCCCGGCGAGACGGTGGGGATCGAGGACGTGTACGGCGCCCTGTTCGGGGGCCAGGCTCAGGGCAAGGCGCGCCTGGTTGTGATCACCACCGATCTGGCCGGGGAGGAGTATGCGCTTCCGATCACGACCTCCAACATCTACAACGTGGCGGGCGGCGGGGGTGAGTTCCAGACGTACGGACCGCCGGTCCGGACGGACCGGCTCCACCAGGCCGGTGTCACGCTCGGCGAGAACACCGTCAAGGGTTCGGGAGAGCGGTACAACTTCGACGTCGTCGCGGGGAATGCCGGGGCGACGATCCGGTACACGTACCGCGACTCCAGCGGTGGTGACATGCGGACGGCGACGGTGAGCTACAAGCCGGCCGCAACCCGGCAACATGTGGACGCGTACAAGCTCTTCGGCCTCTCCGCGTTCGCGCCCAACAGCAGCATCGTCGCCGAGATCCAGGCCGGCAGCGCGTGCATCCGGGGAACGCCGACGAACAACATCACCAGCGACAGCCGTTCCCAGCCGTGGCAGCAGGTGAGCATCTGGACTCCCTAGTCCGCACCTGGGGTGGAGGGTTCTACCGGAGCGACGATGGAGACGCGACGTGGAGGTTCCGGGGCAGCCCGTCCCCGGGCCTCCGGGCCACCACGGTCGATGTGGACCCCGACGATCCCGATCACCCTTTCGTCCGAACGGAGACTCGCGGGATCTGGCAAGAGACTCCGATGCCGACGCCCGGCCGCGTCGGTGGACGGCTCGTGCCGGCGCCCCCCAAACCCGTTGAACGGCGCCCGGCCCGTCCGCGGACGGGTATACTGCGCCAATGGAACGGGGCGTTTTCATCACCTTTGAGGGCGGCGAGGGAACGGGCAAGAGCACGCAGATCGAACGGCTCGGGGAGTACTTGCGGGAGAAGGGTTTCGAGGTGGTGGTGACGCGGGAGCCCGGAGGGACGCCCGTGGCCGAGGCGGCGCGGGCCATTCTGCTGGACCCGGAGCTGGATCCCGATCCCCTCAGCGAGCTCTTCCTGCTGGCGGCGGCCCGGAGGGACCTGGTGGAGCGGGTCATCCGGCCGGCCCTTTCACGGGGGGCGGTGGTGCTCTGCGATCGCTACACCGATTCGTCGCTGGTCTACCAGGGGATGGTGGGTGGCCTCGACCTGGGGGTCGTCGAGGAGGTTAACCGGCTGGCGACGGGGGGGCTCGTCCCCAACCGGACATTCCTGTTGGATCTGGAGCCGGAAGTGGGGATGGAACGGACCCGCCGGCGCAACGGCGCCGGGGGTGGGCGGTCCCGTTTCGACGAGAAGCCGCGTCGGTTCCACCGGCAGGTCCGGGACGCCTATCTGGCCCTGGCGCTGGAGGACACGGCACGTTTCCGGGTGCTGCCAGCCGAAGAGAACGAGGAGACGCTCTTCGAACGGCTCCTGGAGGAGCTTCCGGAAGGGTTGCGGTGAGCACGCTCGAGACGGAACTGGGGAAGCTGAAGGTCGTTCCCTGGTGGGATCCCGCCTTCCTTGAGGAGCAGGAGAAGTTCGCGCTGGCCCTGGAAGGGGTCCTGGGGCACGTGGAACGCGCCAGGAGCGCCGACCGGCTGCCGGCCTCCCTCCTCCTGACGGGTCCCCGAGGACTTGGCCGTGAGTGGGTGGCCGTGGAGCTGGCCGCCATGATGACCTGCCCCGAAGGTGGCTCTCCGGGGTGTGGCTGCGGAAGCTGTGCGAGGGCCCGCAAGGGCATTCACCCAGACATCCGCCGCGTGCCGAAGCCGGAGAACAGGAAGCACATCGTCATCGAGCAGATCCGCGAGATCGCCGAAACGGCCGCCGGCCACCCCTACGAGGGGATGTCGCGCGTGTGGATCCTCGATGGCGTCGAGGCCGGGAACCTGGGGCGGGAGGCGGCGAACGCCTTCCTCAAGGTGCTCGAAGAGCCGCCCGGCCACGTACGCTTCATCCTCCTGGCGGCCAACCCCGAGGCCGTGCTGCCGACGGTGCGGTCCCGCTGCCAGCAGCTCCACCTTCCCGGAGCCGTGGCCATGGCCAGGGCCTTCCCGGCGGGGGTCAGCGCCCCGGAGCTGCTGGCAACCGTGGGACCGGAGGCCGGGGAGCTCGTGGAGGTCACGGCCGCGCTCCTGGATGAAGCCCTTGGTGGTGAGCCCCTGGCCCTGATCATCGCGGCGCGGCGGCTCGCCCAGGCGGGGGATCCCTACGAGGTGGCGGTCCTGGCCGCCCTGGAGCTGGCGGCCCGGCACGAGGCCTCGGAAGTTGGGGAGAGCTTCTCCCGTCTGGCGGCCGATCTCCTGGAGGCCGGTCGCCTCGCCCGGGCCCTCAACCTCAAGAGCCACGATCGCCGCGTGGTCTCCTGTTTCATGGCCTGGTACCGCGATCTGTCATAAACGCACCAGCTCGTATCACCCAGTTCCGTTGGATCGCTCCCTGGCCGGTGTGGCCAGCCGGGGCCTTGTCTTCGCCGAGGCCTCCGCCCTCGAGATCCTGCTGGCCAACCGCCGTATGGCCCGGACCCTCCGCTCCCGCGGAATCCGGCTCTTCAGCACCACGCCACACGCTTCGCCGAGGCGGCTCTCTCGGGCATATCGAAGGTGGTTGCCCGGTTCGTGCCGGGCCATACCGGCGGAGGAAGCACCGGTTGGACCCCAAGGGCGAGGGCCTTGCCGGTGGCGTGATGCACGAGGCCGGGGAGCGGCGTACAATGGGGTATGCGCATCTCGATCCGTTCCACCGGCGACGTGATCATCCTCGATCTGGAGGGCCGGCTCGTTGCCGGCGACGGCGACCGGGAGCTGAGGGCCACCGTGGAAGAGCTCCTCGATGGTGGGGCGAACGCAATCCTCGTCAACTTCGAGAAGGTCCGCCGCATGGACAGTTCGGGGATCGGGGAGCTGGTGGCCGGCTGGAAACGGGGCCGGAAACTGGGCGTCCGGGTGGCCATTCTCCGGCCGGGAGACCGCGTCCGCCATACCCTTCACCTGAGCCAGATCCTGCCACTGCTCGAGGTCTACGAGGACGAGGACGAAGCCATCGCCTCGCTGACTGGTAGCGTGGAAGGTACCACCCAGTAGAAAGCGTTCGTCGGAGAGTGCAGGGATGGCAGGACCGAACCGTGGGCGTTCGGCGAAGGTCACGTCTGGCGGCACGTGCCGACCTTCGAGTTTCGCCGGAGCGCGTCGAATACCCCGACACGTTTCAAGCGAAACGTGAAGGTCGGCAACGCGAAGGGAGCGCGGTCGCAGCGGGCGTTTGCCATGGAGGGAGGCGTCCGGAGCCGGCAGATTGGGTTGAGCGGGCGAGCACACCAGCTCCAGGGAGGCCTTCGAGAACGCACGGGAGAAACGTCCGTCTACGGTCTCCCCTCACACCTCCCCCCTCACGAACCTCAACCCGTGTAGTAGGGGTTCTCCCCGCCGGCGTGGTCGGTGGCGTCGGCGACCCTCTTGATCTCGGGGACCGCCTCAAGGATGGCCTTCTGGATACCGTCGGTCAGGGTCACCTGAGCCATGCCACAGCCCTGGCACCCGCCGCCCAGCTGGACCACGGCCGTGTCGCCGTCCACCTCCACCAGCTCGACCCAGCCGCCGTGGGAGGCCAGGGCGGGGGCCACCTTCTCGTCCAGAACGTCCTGGACCTTCTGGGAGACGGGGTCGTCCCACTTGACCTTGGCCTGTGGGTTGTCGATCTTGAAACCCGCACCGCGTTCGTCGGTGACGAACTCGATGGTCGTTCCCTCGAGGTACCGGGCGCTCTCCGGATCGACGAAAACCTTGAGGTGCTCCAGCTCCGTCACCACGTCGTTCTCCGTCGTCTCGCTCTCGAGGACGAGGGTCAGATCGTAGGCGAAGGTGTGGTGTCCCAGCTTGCGTGCCCGGATGCGGAGGCCCTGGCAGGGCTCCGTGGTTTGTTTCATGAACTCGAGGACCTTCTGCTGGGCCTCGTCGGTAACTGTGATCATGTGGCGACCTCCTGTGTCTTTGGTTCCGCCGGGGAACCTTGGTCATCATAGCAAACGTAACCGAGTTTCATCGGGGACTGCGGGGAGTCTGGGAGCCCTCGGGCCCCCGAATCACTTCCCGTGTCAGGCAGAACACCGGGGATCCCCCGGGTATTTCGCTGGCCCTACGGTGGGGAGGGTGCCTGACGGGAGCATGGTAACGTTCCGGGCAGAATGCGAGAGCTTGGGAAGGAGAACGCGGGAATGACGGAAACGGCCCAACGGGTCCGGGTCAGCGGGCTGTGGATCTACCCGGTGAAGTCCTGTGCCGGCATCGCCCTGGAGTCCATGGAGATCGGGGAGCGCGGGCCCCTGTACGACCGCGAGTGGATGGTGGTCGATTCCCGGGGTCGCTTCGTGACCCAGCGAAGCCACCCAGAGATGGCGTTGATTCGGCCTGCCCTGGATGGCGAGCGGATGGTCCTGGCCGCGCCGGGCCGGGAACCGCTGGAGATCCCCCTGGAGCAACGGCCCGGGGAAGCCGTGGAGGTCGAGGTGTGGCGGGACCGGTGTCGGGGAATCTCCGCCGGCCCGGAGGCGGCCGCCTGGTTCAGCGGGCTCCTCGGGGAGACCGTCCGGCTCGTTCGCATGCCGCCGGAGGAGATCCGGCCCGTGGACCCGCGTTTCGCCCGACCGGGCGACCGGGTTGGTTTCGCCGACGGGTATCCACTGCATCTCATCTCCCGCGCCTCCCTGGATGACCTCAACGGCCGGCTCCAGAAGCCCGTCGGTATGGACCGCTTCCGCCCCAACCTGGAGGTTAGCGGCTGCGAGCCCTTCGCTGAGGATACGTGGGGCCGGCTGGAGATCGCCGGTCAGGGATTCCGCGTCGCCAAGCCGTGTGCCCGCTGTGTCATCACGACCGTCGATCAGGCAACGGGGCGCCGTGGAGAAGAGCCGCTCCGGACCCTCGCGACCTACCGCCGCTTCGGGAACAAGGTCCTCTTCGGGCAGAACGTGATCCACGAGGGCCCGGGCGTCGTTCGGGTGGGGGACGCGGTCGATATCGTGGAGGCGGCCCGGTGATCTGACGAGCGCAGTTGCAGGTACAATCGTCCCGTGTGGCAGTACAAGCTCGCCGGTACCCTGTTGGGCCAGTTGCTTCGCGTCTGGCGGTGGACGGTCCGCATGGAGATCCGTGGACGTGAGTTCGCGAAGGAGTATCCCGGAGCTGCCGTGGCCACGTGGCACGGCCGGATGCTCGGAGGGGCATTCGGCGGGCGGGAGCTCTGCATTGCCAGCATGGCCTCGGAATCGCCCGATGGCGAGGTGGCGGCGCGGGCATTCGAGGCCATGGGGGTCAAGATCGTCCGGGGTTCGAGCACCAGGGGCGGGCAGAGGGCCTTGTTCCAGCTGTTCCATCTCGTGGAGCAGGGCGAGGTCTGCCGGGCGGGATTGACCGTCGATGGTCCCAAGGGTCCGGCCCGGCAGGTCAAACCGGGGATCATCGCTCTGGCACGGAGATTCCGGGTTCCCATCATGCCCATCAGCTTTTCCTCGAGACCGTATTGGATGCTGCACTCGTGGGACCGGATGGTCCTGGCTCCCCCCTTTTCGAGGATGATCCTGGCCGCGGGCCCCCCTGTGTTCGTCACGGAGGATCTTTCCGACGAGGAGGTGGCCATCGAGGTGGGACGGGCCATCGACCGCCTGACGGAGGAGCTGGACCGGGAGCTCCACGGCCGTCCGCTCTGGGATTCCTAGCCCAAACCATTGGCCATCCATCTGCTGCAGGGCGGGATGTGCCGCGGGTCTGGGCGGTTTTTCGGCCCCCTCGATCCTCTCCCGGGA
>CAZXNA010000098.1:0-12668 GCA_964641295.1 uncultured Thermoanaerobaculia bacterium | reverse complement strand
TATATTCTTTGTATGACTGTGCATGTGACCTCCGGGATTTACAGAGCGTGGTTGGGCGGCAGCGTCAGAGGGTGATAAGCGACAGGCATGGCGCGGGTCGAGTTTTCTTGGTGAACGCCACAGCATGCGCTGGGCGGCCCATGCCCTCGGGCGTATTTTCCCTTGAACGGGATGGCGGAGCCAATCCACGGTCCATCTCCCACCACACTCCTCCCCAGCTCTCTTCTCCCTCCCTTCCGGTGAGTTCTCCCTTTCCCCAGCTCCCTCTCCCCCCTGCTCCCCCGCTCTCCCCAGAAGAACACCTCCCTCGCGGCACCTGTAGAATGGTCCGGTGACGATCGAAAAGATCGGCCGGTACCGGATCCTCGGGGTCCTGGGCAGGGGAGCCATGGGGGTCGTGTATCTGGCCCACGACCCGGTCATCGACCGGGAGGTCGCGCTGAAAACCCTCCGCCTGGACCTGGATTCGGGCTCCAGCGAGGAGTTTCGGGAGCGCTTCCTGCGGGAGGCCAGGGCGGCGGGCCGCCTCAACCACCCCTCCATCGTCACCATCCACGACGTGGGGGAAGATCCCGAAAACGGCTTCCTCTTCATCGCCATGGAGCGCATCGAGGGCCAGAATCTCAAGGAGCTGATGGCCGCAGGAAAACGCTTCGACCCCGACGAGGCCGCGCGGATCGTCGCTTCCGTGGCCCAGGCTCTGGATTACGCCCACCGCCTGGGCGTCGTTCACCGGGACATCAAGCCGGCCAACATCATCCTGACGCCCGACGGCACGCCTAAGATCACGGATTTCGGCGTGGCCCACCTCGAATCTTCCAACCTGACCGTCGAGGGCCAGTTCATCGGAACGCCCAACTACATGTCCCCAGAACAGGTCGCCGGCGGCGCCCTGGACGGCCGAAGCGATCTCTTCTCGCTCGGTGTGGTCTTCTACGAGCTCCTGGTCGGCCAGCGGCCCTTCGCCGGATCGACCATCGTCGACCTGGGCCGCAAGATCGTCGAGGAGCCGCCCCCCATCCCCTCCCAGGCGGATCCCCGGATCCCGGCGGCCTTCAACCCCGTCGTGCTCCGTTGCCTGGAGAAGGACCCCGCCCGACGGTATGCGACGGCCGGACAGCTGGCCGAGACCCTGAGGGCGCTCCTGCGGGTCCGGGGCCACGAGCTGCCGTCCGAGCCGGGAGCCGCTGCCCGGACGCCGGTGGAGACGCCGGTTGCCCGGCCCTGGAACGTCGAACGGCTCAAGGACTGGTGGCAGGACCTGCCGCTGCCGCCGGTACTGCGGTGGGAGGTCAACATCCGCTGGGTCGCCGGGATCTTACTGGGATGGGTGCTGCTCTGGGCCCTCGTCATCACCCTTCTGGCGGGCCAGGTCCAACACGGTCCGTTCATCGCCCCCTCGGCCTCCCGAATCCGCACCCTCCACGACCTCGGCGTGACCCTTCGGGAGGCGTCCCGGGCCCTGGACTCCGGCGAGCTGGACACCGCCCTCTCCATGGCCCGCACCGTTCTGGACCAGGCGCCGGCGTCGCCAGCCGCACGGTCCATCGTCAACGTCGCCCTGGAACGCTCCTTCCGCCAGCGCCAGGACGAAGAGACCCGCAAGAAGGTGGAGGCTCTGATCGCCGAGGGCCGGAAGCTCTTTCATCGGAAGCAGTACCGCTCCGCGGCGTCGCGTTTCCAGAAAGCCCTCGAGCTCGATCCGAAGAACGACCTGGCCCAGAGCTTCCTCGAGCTTGCCCAGGCCCGTTCGGGTAGCGGAAGCCGCCGGTCTGTGCCCGGGCCCACGCGGGTCAAGCAATCCGGCGCGAAATCACCGGCCGAGGAGGGGAGCTCCGGCAGGGGTTCGACGGCACGCATGACCCTGAGTTTCGACTCCCCCCTCAACGCCGGTTCGATCCTGATCACCATGAACGGCCAGACCCTGGCCAACATCCCCTTCGATTTCACCCGGAAGGGATTCCTCGGGATCAAGCGCCGGGGTACGGGCCTCGTCAGGAGAAGTCTCCTGCTCCCCGCCGGACAGCACACCCTGGGGGTCCAGCTCAACGACGAGGAGCGGGGTCCCCTGGGCTTCTCCAGCTTCACCCGCCGATTCGAAGGCGACTCCGTCTGGACCCTTCGCATCGATCTCTCCAACGCCGAGGCGGAACCGTCCTTCTACCTCGTCCAGGTCACCCATTGAGCCTGCGGACCCTGACCCTGGAAACCTCGTGGGGTCCCCTGACCCTGGCCGGGGGATCCCGGGCCGGCGAGGCCACCATGGTGCTGCTGCCACAGCTCCGGCTGGCTCTCGACGCCGGACGCGCCCACCGCGCCCTCCCGCCCATGGCGACGGTCTTCCTCAGTCACGGCCATCTCGATCACGTCGGAGGGCTCCCCTACTGGGCCAGCCAGCGCTTCCTCAATACCATGGGACCCGGAACGGTCCTGGCCCCCCGCTCCATCGCCGACCAGGTGGCCGGGCTCCTCTCCCTGACGGCCCAGCTCGAGGGGGGCCGGCCCTACGAGGTCGAGGTCCAGCCGCTGGATCCCGGTCAGCGGTGGTCCCTCCGCCAGGACATGGAGCTGGAAACATTCTCCACCGACCACTGGGTCCCGACCCTGGGCTGCCGCCTCCTGTGGTCCCATCGCCACCTGAGACCGGAGTTGGCGGGACTTCCCGGCGAGGAGATCGCCCGGAGGAGACTGGCCGGCGAGGAGGTGACCAGCGTCGACCACATCCCCATCCTCTCCTACTGTGCCGACACCGGCCCGGGACTGTTCACCGAAACCCCCGAAGCACTCCAGGCCGAGATCGTGCTGATCGAGTGTTCCTTCTACCGGCTGGCGGACCAGGATCGCGCCCGGCGGTACGGGCATCTTCACCTGGACGACCTGATCCGTGTGGCGCCGGAGATCGCCGCTAGGCACCTGGTGATCCTCCATCCATCCCGCCGCCAACGTCTGCGCGAGGTCGCACGCTTTCTCGAGGAGCGCCTCCAGCCCAACCTCGGGGCCAGAGTCCACAACTTGGCGGTCGACTGGGACTGAAACGCGCCACATCCCGCTCTGCCACAGATGGATGGTGAATCGTGCGGGTGAGATGACGTTCGTGTAGAATGCCACGGCTCACCGGGGGCGACCCCGGGTCGGGCGTGTAACCGGGCGAACCGCTGGAGACCAGTAAGGTGATGAAGACGGCGCCCGGCGCCCCTGGGGGGCGGCTGGGTTCCGGGCAATTGGAGGCGCATGTGAAGAGACAGTGGATTCCCGTGGCCCTGGTGGCCATGGTCGGAATGATCGGACTCGGCGTGGCCACCTCGGCATGCCGGCGCGGTGGTGGAGAAACCGCCAAGGACCTGCCGCCTGTGGCGGTCTCCCACAACACGTCCGGGGTCCGGTGGATCACGGACTGGGATGCCGCTCTGGCGCAGGCCAAGAAGGAGAACAAGGTCGTCGTCATTGATTTCTACGCCGACTGGTGCGTCTGGTGCCGCCGTCTGGACTCGACGACCTACCGGGACCCCAAGGTCGTTCGTTACCTGATGGAGAAGACCGTCCCCCTCAAGCTCGACGTCGAGGCCTCCCCCGGGCGCGCCATGGCCAACAGGTACGGCGTCGACGGCCTCCCGACCATCGTCATCCTCGGCGCCGACGGCAACGAACTCGGCCGGATCCCCGGCTACATGCCCGCCGAGGGCTTCCTCGAAGCCGTCCAGCGCTACGCCTCGAAGGGTTAGCCCCAATCACCCGCCAGGCGTCGTTGCGGAGTGCGGCAGGCGCCGTCAATGGCTGGGCTCCCACTAGAGTCGGGAGCGCAGGCGTGCTTGCGGCACGTCGAGGGAGCGAATGGGGGGAATGCTGCCGGGGCGGCGCATCCCGCCCTGCAGCAGAAGACTCATGAATGGTCCGGGTTGGGCCCGGCCAGGTCGAAACGCCGCATCGACAGGCGTCTTGACGATCTCACGACCAGAGTTGGTGAGAAACGGGGTTTTCAAGAAGGTCAACGAAACCGCAAGAACCGGGCCTGCTCCCCTGTCGCTCTTCACTCCCCACCTGCCCAGGCCTACTCGGCGGCTTCGGAGTCGCCTTCTTTTTCCGTCAGGCGTTGGTCGGCCACGGCGATGGCCTCGGGCGTGGGCGTGGGCTCGCCGGGTCGTGGGGTGTAGTAAGGCAGCTGGAAGGGCCAGGGAAGATCGATAATGCGGTGCCATTCGTCGGAGCAGGACTCGGACGGCTCCGTACCGTCGAGGAAGGCCTCCAGGATGACCTTGGGGCAGGATGGGATCGCCCGGAGACCCGTGAAGTAATCCACCGGCGTGAAAACGACGCCCGCCGGCACGGGGAAGGTCTCTTTCCGGGCGGAGTCGTCGAGGGTCGTCAGATAGGCTTCCATGAAACGGATCCAGATGGGCAGCGCCGCCCGCGCCCCGGTCATCCGCTTGCCGATGGTCTTCTTGAGATCCCGGCCGACCCAGACGCCGACGGTCAGACGCGGTGAGAATCCGAGAAACCAGGCGTCGGTGTAGTCGTCCGTCGTGCCCGTTTTGCCCGCCAGGTGCGCCGGCAGGCGAGCGGCCCGCACGCCGGTCCCCTCCCGGATCACCCCTTCCAGCACGTGGACCATCAGGTAGCTGACGGCCGGGGGCATGGCTCGGTGAAGCGCGGGATAGGTCCGTTCCAGGGTCCTCCCATCCCGGTCGTCCACCTCGGTCAGGTAGCGAGGCTCGGGGGATTCGCCGAGGTTGGCGATCCCGGCGTAGGCCCGGACCAGGTCGATCAGGCGCACTTCCAGGGCGCCCAGCGCCAGGGTGGCGTAGGGGTGCAGCGGCGTCGAGATACCGAACCTCCTGGCCGTGTCGACGACGGCGTCGCCCCCCACCAGGTGCTGGAGCTTGACGGCCGTGGCGTTGTAGCTGTGCTCCAGGGCACGGCGCAGCGTCGTGATCCCGAAGTATTTCGGGTAGTAGTTCTTCGGACAGTAGGTCAAGTTACCCTCGCCATCGGGGAGGAGGAAGGGCGCGTCGAGCAGGGTATCCGCCGGGGTGAAGCCCTGCTGGAAGGCCGTCATGTAGACGAAGGGCTTGAAGGCCGATCCGCACTGGCGCTTGGCCTGGACGGCCCGGTTGAACTCGCTGCGGTTGTAGTCGAAGCCTCCGACCATGGCGCGAATGGCCCCGGTCCGGTTGTCCATGGCCACCAGGGCCGCTTCGAGGGCGGGCTCCTGGAGCAACTGTATCTCCAGCTCGGCCTTCTCGTCCTTGGGCAAGGGATCGGGAAGCCGGACCAGGACCAGGTCGCCGGGCTTGAGGATCCGCCGGAGGGAGCTCGCTCCCGTCCACTTGGCGCCGGCCCGGTGGAGCACTGCCCGGCGTTCACCTATGCGTAGCCGGGCCGTTTTCCGGGCCACTTCGAGCACGACGGCGTGGACCATTTGGCCGGGTTCGAACACTAGGTTGTGCCAGGAGGGCGCCTCCCAGTCCGAGGGATCTGCGGCCAGGCCCTCGGCCACGATGTTCTTGGGCCTCCGGTACCCCAGGGACATGTCAAGGGCTATCAGCCCCTCCCGGACGGCCCGCTCCGCCGCCCGTTGAAGCCCGGGGTCCAGGGTCGTCCGGACGGTCAACCCGCCGGAGTACAGGGTGTCCGTGCCGTAGCTCTGCTCGATCCTCTGACGGATGGTCTCCACGAAGAAAGACCCCGTGGAGTAGTGCTGCCGGTGGAGGGAGGCGCCCAGCGGAGCCTCCTTGGCGCTCTCGCACTGCTCGGCCGTGATGAAGTCCAGCTGCCGCATGCGGTCCAGGACGTAGTTTCGCCGGTGGAGGGCGCCCTCCGGGTTCCGGAGGGGGGACCAGCGGCGTTCGGGGTTCTGGATCATGCCGGCGATCAGGGCGGCCTCGGGCAGGGTCAGCTCCCTGGCGGACTTGCCGAAGTAGAGGCGGGAGGCGGCCTCGACACCGTAGGCGCCGTGTCCCAGGTAGATCAGGTTGGCGTAGAGGGTCAGGATCTGGTCCTTGGAGAGGCGCTTTTCGATGTCGATGGCCAGGAACGCCTCCTTGAGCTTGCGGCGGAGGGTCCTCTCGTGCATGCGGAAGAAGTTCCGGGCCAGCTGCTGGGTCAGGGTGGAGGCCCCCCCGTGGGCGCCGAGGCGGCGCTCCTTGATGCTGTAGAGGACGGCGCGCAGGATGGCGGCGGGATCAACCCCTCCGTGGTGGTAGAAGTCGGCATCCTCCGTGGCGACGATGGCCAGCTTGAGGTTGTTGGGAATCTCCTCGGGCTTGAGGACGATCCGCCGCTCGATGGCGAAGGTGGCCAGGGTGCTGCCGTCGGCCGCCAGGACGCGGGTTGCGCTGGCCGGCTGGAACGCCGTAATCTGGTCAACCTGCGGAATGTGGAGGGACTGGGCGAGGATCCAACCGGCCAGCGCCCCCAGCACGGCGGCGATGACGATGGCCCAGACGAGGCGGGTCAGGAGGCGCAGCAGGCGGTCCCGCATGAGCACAGGGTAGCAGAGGGAAGGCAAAGGTGGGCGTGTGAAGGTACTCGTCGGTCTGGGCGGCAACGTCGGAGATCCCCCGGGGGCGTTCTCCGAGGCCCTCAAAACCCTGGGGGCCGGCGTCACGGTGCTGGGCGTTTCACACCTCTACCGCTCCCGTCCCGTGGGACCTCCCCAGCCCGAGTACTGGAACATGGCGGCGCTGGCACAGGTGGAGATTCCCCTGCTTGCCCTTCTGGAACGATGCCAGGAGCTGGAGCGGCGGGCCGGCCGGCGGCGGGAGGAGGAGAAGCGTTGGGGACCACGGCCCCTGGATCTCGATCTGCTGATGGCCCCGGGGGCGGTCCACCGCGGGCCCCGTCTTCACCTCCCCCACCCGCGGCTCCACCTCAGGGCCTTCGCCGTGGCGCCCGCTGCGGAGCTGGCGCCCTCGTGGATCCATCCCCACCTGGGCCGGAGCCTGCGTGACCTCGCCGGCGAGATCCTCGCCGCAGACCCCGCGGCCATCCGGCCGGCGACCGGCCCCGGCAGAAGGCCGGGGCGATCAATCCTCCGGTGAGGAGGTGAACCGGTAGCCGACGCCGCGAACGGTGTGGAAGTGCTTGGGGTTGTGGGGGTCGGCCTCGAAGTAGCGGCGGAGACGGTGGATGAAGGTGTCCAGGGTCCGCGTGGCCGTGTCGAATGTGTAGCCCCACACGCGTTCCAGCAGCTCGCCGCGACTGAGGACCCGGCCCTCGTTCTCGGCGAAGAAGCGAATCAGCATCAGCTCCCGCTCGGTCAGCTGGATGGTACCCTCGTTGGTGGTCGCCTGCATGCTGTCAAGGTCGATGGTGTGGGCCGCGATCCGGATCACGGGCCCGGTGGAGGCGGCGCTCCTGGCCCAAACCGTGCGGCGGAGGATCCCCCGGATCCGGAGAACCAGCTCCTCGACGAGGAACGGCTTGGTCAGGTAGTCGTCGGCACCAGCACGAAGGCCCAGGATCCTGTCGGCGTCGGAACCCCGGGCCGTCAGGAAGAGGATCGGCACGAGGTTCCCCGCCTGACGAAGGCGCTGACAGACCTCGAGACCATCCATGCCGGGGAGCATGATATCGAGGACGACCAGGTCGAACACGAGGGAGGGGTCGGCCAGGAGCCCCAGGGCCTCCTCCCCCGTCCCCACATGTCGTGTCGAAAACCCCTCCATCTCCAGGTTCCGGGCCAGGCCCGTGGCCAGGAGCTCGTCGTCCTCGACGATCAGGAGGCGCGGTCTCGGTTCCGTGGGTTCCGTCGTTTCCTCCGCCGGTCTGCTGGGACCATGATACCCCGGGCCAGAAGCCGGAGTCGCCCCTCCGGTGCGATGCTACAATGCGCTGCCCCGGGCCTTCCCGGGCTGGAGGTTGAACATGCGACGGATGGTACTGACTGGGTTTTTGATCCTGGCGACGGTCCTGGCTACAGCACCGGCCTTCGCCGGCGGCAAGGTGGGCTTCGTCGATGTGGAACGGGCGGCCACCAGCGTCCAGGAGGGGAAGGCGGCTCTGAAGAAGCTCTCCGAATGGGCCAAGCCCCGGCGCAAGGAGATCGATGCCCTGCGGGATCGGGCGCGGGAGCTGGCCTCCCAGGTCCAGAAGGAGCAGAACGTCGCCGGGCCCAAGGCCCTGGAGGCCCTCAAGCAGCGGGCCATCGCGGCCCGCCGGCACTTCGAGGACTCTGCGCGCGAGTTCAAGCGGCAGTACGAGCAGAAGCAGACGGAGTTCACCGCTGAGGTGGCGAAGAAGATGAAGCAGATCGTCGTGGGCTACGCCAAGGACCACGGATTCGACGCCATCTTCGTCCTCAAGCCCATGATGCTGATCTATCTCAGGGACTCGGCCGACCTGACCGATGCCATCATCCAGGAGTACGACAAGCAGTACCCCCTGAAGTCGGGCGATTCCAAATGACGGAGCAGCTCGAGATCGGTCAGCAGGCACCGGACTTCGAGCTCCCTTCGGACAAAGGCGCCATGGTACGTCTTTCGGATCTACGGGGGCGGTGGGTCGTACTCTTCTTCTACCCCAAGGCCATGACGCCGGGGTGCACGACGGAGGCCTGCGACTTCCGGGATGCCCACGCCGGGCTTCAGTCCTTGGGCGCCGAGGTCCTGGGGATCAGCCACGACTCCGCCGAGCGCCTGGTTCGTTTCCGCGAGAAGAACGGGCTGAACTTCCCGCTCCTCTCCGATCCGGAGCACCAGGTGACCGAAGCCTACGGCGTCTACGGCCTCAAGAAGATGGCCGGCCGGGAGTACATGGGCGTCGTCCGCTCGACCTTTCTGATCGATCCCGAGGGCCGCATTGCCGCCGCCTGGCGGAAGGTCCGCGTCAAGGGCCACGTGGAGCAGGTCCTCGCCAAGCTCCAGGAGCTCAGAGCGAGGCCAGGAACCCCCTGACGGCGGCGTTGAACTCTTCGGGGGCCTCCAGGTTGGAGAGGTGGCCCGCGCCGGGGATCCGGACGAGCCACGCCCGCGGAATGCTGCAGTACATCTTCTCGGCGTCGGACGGCGGCGTCAGCACGTCCTCGGCGCCGACCATCACCAGGGTGGGCACCGCGATCTTGCCGAGGAGATCCGTGGAGTCGGGCCTGTCCCGCATGGCCAGCAGGGCCGTGGACACGGCCTCGGGGGACTGCTCCAGCATGATCTCCCGCGCCCGCTGAACGAGACCCGGTTCCGCGTTGGCGGACAACAGCTTCTCGAGAAGCCCCTCGGCGATGGCCCCGACACCCTCCGATCGGACCTGGGCGGCCGCCTGCTCCCTGGCGGTGCGGCCCTCGGGGGTGTCGGCCTGGGCCCGCGTATCGGCCAGGATCAGGCCCTCGAGACGTTCCGGATGCCGTTCGGCCAGGCGGAGGGCCACGTAGCCCCCCATGGACAGGCCGGCGACGACCACGGGACGGCCACCGATCTGCATCTCCACAAGCTCGTCGAGCTGGTCGGCCCAGGCATCGAGGCTGGCGGTGGAAGCCGGTGGGGACTCCCCGAAGCCCGGGAGATCGACGGTGAGGACCGGGACGTCCTGGGCGAGCTCCTCGACCTGGGGTGCCCAGACCCGCCGGTCGAAGGGGAAGGGGTGGAGCAGCAGCAACACGGGCCGCAGGTCGTCCAGCTCGCAGGCCAGTTGGATGGTCTCATGGTCACTCACGGCGCACCTCCGCCCGACACTGTAACCGATCCCGGGCCGACGTCGCGGCCCGTACGACCCTGCGAGGTTTATACTGCTGATCATGCCGACCATGGGCCGATCTTCACGGCGGGTGCTGGTTGCGGTCGTGGGCCTTCTTGTCCTGACCGGTAACGTCGCTCCGGCTCAGGAACGGCCGGAGCTGGCCTTCGACGTCGTCCAGGCCGCGGCGCTCCCATCCCTCGAGGCCGGCGGGCAGACGAAGATCACTGTGACGGTGCGCAACACCGGATCCAGAGCGTGGGGACTGGGCCAGGGCTTCTCCCTGTCCTACCACTGGCTCGACACGACGGGCAAGACCATCGTCTGGGACGGGCACCGCACCCACTTCCCGACCGCCGTCTCGCCGGGCTCTGAGGTGACGGTCCAGGCCGTCGTCCAGGCCCCGGCACATCCGGGCCGGTACGGTCTCCAGTGGGACGTGGTCCAGGAACATGTCTGCTGGCTTTCGGAACGGATGGGGCGAACTCCGCCACCGATCTCCGTCGCCGTCACAGCCCAGCGACCGACCCACGCCTTCTCCGTGGTCGAGCGAACTCGAATCCCGCCGTTGGCGGTGGCTGGTCACCGCCTCCATCTTCGCCTCGTGCTCCGGAACGACGGCACCGTGACCTGGAGGCCCGACGAGCCGTTCAACGTCTCGTACCATTGGCTCCGCAGCGACGGGAAAACCATGGTTTTCGACGGCACACGCACCCGGGTGCCCGGAGTTGTGTCACCCGGCGAAACCATCCCCGTGGAGCTGACGGTGATAACGCCGAACCGCTTCGGCCCGGCACGCCTCCAGCTGGACATGGTCCACGAGGGCGTCGCATGGTTTGGTGAGCAGGACCCGACGCCGGAGCCCGCCGTCACCGTTCTTCTCGTTCCAGATCCACTGAGGGGTCCTGCGGTCCCGCTGCTCGTCGCACTCTTCCTGCTGGCCATCGTGGTGGCTACGAAACGAACCGGTAACCGTCACCTCCTGGCCGCGGCATGTTCCTTCGACCTGATCTGGCTTCTCCTTTCCCTGACGGCAAAGCAATGGGCCGTCCTGGAGGCCGCGAAACGAAACCCGCTGCCCGGTTGCGGATGGGTTGCCGCCTCGGGTGTTGCTCTGATGGCGCTCCTCCTGCTGGCGTTGCCCAACCGGTGGAGGCCGTGGCTCAGCTGGCTCGTGGTTGCTGCGGCCAGCCTCATCATCTTTTCCGACGTGGTCTACCTGCGCTACTTCCACGATGTACTCTCGGTGGAGACCCTGTCCGCGGGCCACCAGGTTGGTGACATCCGGGAGAGCATCGCCGCTCTGATCCGGGCCAGGGATTTCTGGCTTGGAGTGGATCTGCTGCCCGGGGCCCTGCTGGTGGCCCTCGTGGCCCGCATCGAGGTCAGGCCAAAACGGGTTCTCCGGCCGGTGACCGCCCTGCTCCTGGCCGCTCTGATGGCCCCCGGCGCCCTGGCCGGGTGGCGGGCGGTCCGGAGCGAAAAGGGTGTCTTCGTCCAGGTGTTCCAGAGCATCTTCATCGTCCAACAGGTGGGGATCCTCAACTACCACCTCTTCGACGTCTGGCGGGACCTCAAGGAGAGTGTTTTCCGCCCCCCGCTGGGAAAGGCCGGCTACGCCGATGTGCTCCGTTTCTTCGAGAACCGGCGTCCTCTCCGCCGGGGTACCGGGCCCTGGTTCGGCGTCGCCCGCGGAAAGAACCTCCTGATGATCCAGGTGGAGTCCCTCCAGGGCTGGGTGCCGGGACTGGTCATCGACGGTCAGGAGGTGATGCCCAACCTTGACCGCTTCGCGCCGGCCTACCTGAGCTTCCAGCGTTGTGCGGACCAGACCAACCTGGGGCGGACCTCCGACGGAGAGATCACGACCCAGACCTCGCTCCTTCCCGCCCTCCACGGCGTCGCAGCGTTCTCCAACGGCGCCAACCAGTGGGTCGGCCTGGCCGGTGTGCTGCGGGACCACGGGTACGCGACCCTCTCCGCCGTCCCCTTCCAGCCGGCCTTCTGGAACCGCCGGATCCTCCACCCGGGCTTCGGCTTCGACGCCAACCTTTTCGCCTCGGACTTCGGACCCGGAGAGCGGATCGGGTGGGGTCTCAACGACCACGACTTCCTGCTCCAGTTGGCGGACCGGATCTCCAGGCTGCCCGAGCCCTTCTGCGCCTGGGGCATCACCCTCTCCCTCCACCACCCCTTCGAGGGCTTTCCCGAGCATCTCAGGGAGCTCCACGTCGGCCGGTGGGAGGGGACGCCCTTCGGCAACTACCTGCACGCAATGCACTTCTTCGACTCCGCCCTGGGCGCCATGGTGGACCGGCTCGGCCAGCTCGGCCTACTGGACCGGACGGTGATCGTCCTCTGGGGCGACCATGACGCCGGTTTCGCCTGGTCCCGCGGCATCGCCGAGGCGGTGGGCTTCCCCCACACGACCGCCGGGTGGTACATGGCGGACCGGGTGCCGCTGATCGTCCGCGTGCCGGGTGCGGACGGCCCCCGGGGCATCTCCAGGAAGGCCGCCGGCCAGACGGACGTGGCGCCGACCGTCGCGGCGCTGCTCGGTATCGACCCAGCCGCCGAGCCCTGGCTGGGGCGGAACCTTCTGGGGGATCCGGGAGCCGGACCCGTTCCCCGCCCCAACGGCAGCTGGCTCAGTGACCGGCACCTCTACATCAGCCGGGGACCAAAGTTGAGCGACGGCATGTGTTTCGATGCCACGACTCTGAAGAACGTTCCCGTCGAGGACTGTGCCGACGAGGACGCCGCAGCCCGTCGTGAGGTTCGCATCGCCGACACCGTCCTTCGCTACGACCTCCAACGCCGCCTCGCGGACGACCTCGCCCGCCAGGCCTCCCCGACTTCTCCCCCCGCCCCCTCACCCCCGCCGACCGGCCGGCACCCCCAACCACCCCCCCCCCACCCCCGCCCCCCACCACCACCATCCCCCACCCACCACCCGCCAGGCACCACTCCCCCGCTCCGACCGCGACCGGGACGGCCGCCAGCCA
>CAZXNA010000097.1:0-12887 GCA_964641295.1 uncultured Thermoanaerobaculia bacterium | reverse complement strand
GTTTGTTTCTTCATCCGAGACAAAATGGGGGCGCATGAGCGGGCTGGTGCTGTGGTTGCCGCATGGTTATGAAGGGCAGGGGCCGGAGCACTCATCCCCACGGCTGTAGGGTTATCTGCAACTCTGTGCCCAGAACACTCTGCAGGTTGTGTATCCTACGCCCCCTGCTCCCCTGTTTCTTCTTCCCTGGACTTGCGATTCGTCCGCTGCTGCAGGATAATAATCCTCATCATTCTCATCATGGAGGTCGAGAATCATGGACAGAATCGTTCCGCGTCCCATGGTTGCGCTGGCATGGCTCGTCGCGGCGCTTCTCGTGGTGGCCCCGCTGGCCGAAGCCACCCCGACGACACGTCTGCATCTTCCGGAAGTGATCGCCGGTCCCATTCCCGGCACGGCCGTCATTTCCCTCAGCGTGGAGGGTCTGAAGCCCAACGACCGCCTGGAGCTGAGCCTCCCGCAGGGCCTCGGCGAGGCCAACGGCCTGGAGCGGGAGTGGACCCGTTCCCAACGCTCTCCACAGGGCGCCACGGAACGATGGACCCTTCGGGGCTCGGACACGCGCTCCTCGGCCCTGGCCCTCGACATGACGGGGCTGGAACCGGGAGAGCGCGGTCTCCTCTCGGTCTTCTCGACGGATCCCGGGACCGGTGATGAGCTCCAGGCCCACTGGTGGCTGGTGGCCGGCACGGACGAGGCCTCCCTGGTCCCGGCCGGCGCCGCACGAGTCCAGAAAATGGTCCGCCTGACCCTGGAGCCGGGCGCCCCCGAACAGTGGAGGGACATCCCCCGCGACGAGGCCGGGCGCTTGCTCCTCCGACAGTCGGACCCCCGCCTCGCCACCATCCTGCCCCGAGCCGGCGTTCGGGAGCCCTTCATCCGGGCCCAGTCCATCTCCGCCGAAGAGGCAACCGGGCAGATTACGCAATCGACCGACTGGGACATGGACTTCACCAACTACGTGTGCGAGTCGTGGATCGGCCTGATCCTCCAGGTGACCGGAGCCCCCTCCGATGCCATCATCACCACCTTCGACGTCAGCTACACGGTCTACCACTCGGTGGACACCTCCAGGTACAAGTCCTCCGTCTCCCGGCGGCCCGGCGGGACCATCTGGCTCGACACGATCTCCCTCTACAACGGCACCTACTCCGGTCACAACTGGCACACCAGGACCGTCCTGGGCATCCCGGACTGGGCCGGCAACCCCGTCAACTTCGATTACGTGCTGGGCGTCTGCAATCTCTACGGACAGGAGTCCGCCTACCTGGACCAGTGGAGCATCACCCTTTACTACACCACCGGCGGCGGGGGCGGCAGCATCGACTTGGTGGCCGACAGCGTCAACACCGACTTCGACACGGTCGCCGCCGGCGGTCAGCTGGGCTACTACTACCAGGCCCACGTCGGCGGTAGCGGCGCCGTTGGATCGGGCTTCAACACCGGCGTCTACCTCTCCAGCGATGCGGGGATCAGCACCTCGGACCGCCTCCTGCAGACCGTTTCCGAGTCCTCCACTCTCTCGGCCGGAGATCAGTTCGGCGCCAGCACTTTCTCCCGCCAGGTGATCGTTCCCGCGGATGTGGCTCCCGGCAACTACTGGGTCGGCGTCCTCCTGGACAACGGCAACATCGTGGCCGAGACCGACGAGGGAAACAACACGGCCGCTCACCAGATCACCGTCGTCGGCAGCTCCTCCAAGCCCAACCTCAAGGTCAGCGGCTGCAGCGTCAGCCCCACTCAGATCAGCTCGGGAGGCAGCGTTGACCTGACCTACCGCGCCCAGAACACGGGCTCCACCGGAGCCGCCTACTTCTCCTACACCTTCTTCGTGTCCACCGACCAGACCTTCGATGGTTCGGATCAACTCCTCGGCGGACTCGACGTGCCCGGCGGCTGGGCAGCCGGTTATGACAGCGGTTCCCAGACCACGAACCTCTCGCTCAGTGGACTGGCCGATGGAACCTACTACGTCGGCTACATGGCGGACGTCAGCAACCAGGTTCCCGAGACCGATGAGGGCGATAACTACTGCGTGGCCCAGGTCACCATCGGAAGCGGCGGGGGGGGTGGCGGCGTCACCCACTGGCTGATCGCGGGCGCCGCGTCGGTGACCGGCCTCAACCACGCCGACTGGAAAACCCAGATCTCCATCGTCAACCCGGACAGCACCTCCCACACGGTCAACCTGTACTACGTCGCCAAGGGATCCGGCTGGCCGGGCGTCCTCCTTTCGGGTCCCATCAACCTCTCTCCCAACCAGGCGTGGTTCATGGACGATCCCCTGGCCAGCCTCCGGCCCACCAGCGGGATGATGTACGTTGTGGCCGATTCGCCGGGTCCGGTGGTGACGACCCGGACCTACAACGACGTGACGGGTGTCGGCCGGTACGGCCAGGGCATCTCCGCCGAACCCATCGGTTCGAGCTGCGTCAACGAGCTGATCCTGCCCATGGTGCACTCGGGCCCCGGCCAGTACCACACGAACCTGGGCCTCGTGCAGGCCGACTCGGGATCGTTCACCGTGGAGGTGACCATCTACAGCCCAGGTGGCACGCCCCTCGCCACCAAGAGTTACACGCGCTCGGGCGCCTTCGACCAGATCACGAACATCTTCTCCGATATGGGCCTCGGTTCCACCGTTGTCAACGGCGCGTGGATCCGGGTTCGTCTGACCAGCGGATGCCCGGCCCACTGGACCACGTACGCCTCGGTCATCGACGAGTCCACCGGCGACCCGACCTACGTGGCGCCCGTGGCACCCTGAGTCCCTGCCCGAGCCACCATATCAACGACGCCCGGGGGCCCTGGCCCCCGGGCTTGTTGGTCCCCGGGGACCGGAAAGGGCGCCGCCATGGAGGACGCCCCTGTTATGGTGCGCAGGGGATGGAAACCTGGTCCAGGTCCGCGTCCCGGACCTCGAAGGTCAGTGGGCAGTGGTCCGACACGTCCCAGAAGGTGCCGTCCTCCGTGCCGGGCCGTGAGACGAAGGGACGGCAGCCGTAGCGGGCGCAGTGGAGCCAGGCCTTGAGACCGACGGTCTGATCCAGCTCCTGGAAGCCGGCGACGTACACCTGGTCCAGCAGGGAGGGTTGCTGGACGCCATCCCGGGGGCCCGGTCCCTCCCAGTACTCGCTGCAACCGCTGGCGTTCTCGAGCCTTCGAAGCCCGGCCCGGGCCAGGATCCGGTCTGCCGCGGCCAGCTCGTCCTCCAGGCTTCCCCCGCGCGGGCCCGTCGTGTTGAAGTCGCCCTGGACGATGACGTCGGCGTCGGCGACCCTGGCGATCCAGGACGGCAGCCAACGCGCCAGCCGCCGGTACTGCTCCAGGCGCTGCTCATAACCCCGGGGACCCGCGCGAAAGTGCACCTGGACGACGCTGAAGTCCACGCCGTCGTTGCGGGTGCTCCGGAGGTAGACGGCCAGGGCCGGCCGGAGCTTGTCGTTGAGCTCGACGGCCCGGACCTCGGCCGGTCCATCGACCAGCTGGAGGCGGTTCCGATCCCACGCGATGCCGACGTGCTGGCCCCACTGCCCGCCGCCTCGGGTGAAGACCGCACGGTACCGCCGTTTCTGGTTCGCCGTGCGCAGCAGCTTCTCGAAGAGCCCGGGCTTCCGGATCTCCTCGACGCCGAGGACATCGGTCCCGAGGCCGCCCAGCACCACCTTGAGGTCGCAGGTGTTCGTCCTGCGGGAGAAACCCAGATCGGGGTACTGGGGGCGTTCCTCACCGGGGAAGTTCCGGACGTTCCACGTGGCGATCCTCAGATTCCCCTTGCGGGGCGGCGAGGAGGGCAGGTCGGCGGCCGTCACGCCGGGACCGGCGAAGCTCCGGCACGGCGAGCGCAGGTGCGGCAGCAGGAATACCGCGGCGACGATCAGAGCGAGAGCGGCGAACAGGACGACGGTGCGGATCGAACCCTTCATGGGCGCAGTGTGGCGCAGCGCAGTCCTCGGGGCAAGGAGAAACCCCACCGTGGGCGGCCTCCACATCCTCCGCTCCTCGCTCCCGGCCACCGACGTCTCCCCCCTTGTCTTCCCTCCCGGTCCTCGTTTCTCGATCCCCGTCCCTCACCTCAGGAAGAGAATCGCCCCGCCCGCGACGGCGATGACCGTACCCATGAGGGCCAGGCGGGACGGGCGATCCCGGTGGAAGACGGCCGAGAAGGGCAGGATCGTGATGGGCACCGTTCCCGTCAGGGCAACGGCCACACCGGTCGACGTCAGCTTGAAGGCAATGAGGGAGAACCAGACCCCGAGGAAGGGCCCCATGACGACGCCTGCCAGGAGCGGCCACATGGCCCGGCGATCCCTCCAGGCGCCGATCCACGGCAGCAGCCGGCCGGAAAAAAGCGCCACCGCCGTCATGGCCAGGGTCCCCCACGCCATGCGCAGCACCGTGGCGCCCAGGGGGTCCAGCTGTTCCATCCCCGCCTTCGCCAGGGTGGCGCCAACCCCCTGGCAGACGCCGGCCGCCAGGCCCGCGACCAACCCGGCCCGCAACACCTTCGGAGGCAGGTTGGCGAAAACGCCTTCCGTCGCAGGGCGGCCCAGGGTCGCCATGGCGACGCCGGCGATGATGATGACGATCCCCATCAGCGCCGTCAGACTCAGGGCCTCCCCCAGCCACAACCAGGCGATGACCACCGTGAAGGCCGGCGCGGTCGCCAGCATCAGCAAGGCCCGTCTGGGACCGATCTTCTCGTAGGACCAGAAGAGGAACCCATCGCCCACGGCCAACCCGATGACACCGCTCAGGGCGAGCCATAGCCGGGCAGAGAACGTCGCCTGGGGCCAGAGGCTCCCACGCAGGATCACATGGGCAGCCACAAGACAGAGAACCCCCAGGGGCAGTCTGGCGAAATTGACCGCCTGGGAGCCCACACGCCGTCCCGCCGCCGTGAAGGCGATGGCCGTGGCCGACCAGAGAAAGGAGGCCACCACGGCAACGAGCTCGCCGACGTGCGCCGCATCCAGCATCGCCCCAGGGTACATGAGCCCCCGAGAGCCCCGCACCCGTGTCCCTCGCCCCCCAAAAACACTCACTCCCGGTCCTTCCCCGGCCTCACCTCTCACCCCTGTTCCCTATCCCCTCTCCCTTCAGCTGTTACGCCTCACAACGTTCCCCGTCGCCGTTGAGGAGCCCGGCTCACGGGCGCCTGTTGTTGTGCACCGGCCCCCGATCGGCAATACTGGGAACAGAAAAAAGTGAACAGGGAGGTTATCATGAGATTCAATGTCAAGGCCTTTGCCCTCACCTGTGGCATCTTCTGCGGTGCCACCCTCTGTCTGGCAACCCTCTGGTTGCTCATGACGGGCCACGACGGAACGTTGATCAGCCGCGTGAGCTACTTCTACATCGGGTACACCTTCTCGGTGGCCGGGGCGTTCGTGGGTCTCGTCTGGGGCTTCGTGGACGGCGCCATCAGCGGCGCCATCTTCGCCCTGCTGTACAACGCCCTGGCCCGCTGAAACGCCCCGTTTCACGAAGCCTTCGGTGTTTGCCCGGTGTGCCCATTCGTGGCATCCTGGAGCGCCGCCACCGCGGCGTTGGAGGTTTCTGTGATCCGTCGCGCCCTCACCCGCATGTCTCACCGGCTGTCCGCCACGACCGGGGGGCTCGCCGCCATCCTGGTCCTGACCGTTCCCGCCCTGGCTTCCACCACGCCAAGCTCCCACTGGGAGCAGCTCTCGACAACGGCCATCGGAGCACAGCAGTTCATCGCCGCCCATCCCAAGTGGGACGGACGCGGCGTCTTGATTGCCGTCTGCGACTCCGGTGTCGCCCTCGGTCTCCCAGGCCTCCAGAAGACCAGCGACGGCAAGGTCAAGATCCTCGACGCACGCGACTTCACCACCGAGGGCCGGATCGATCTGGAAAACGCCGTCCGCTCCATGGACGAGCATGGAAAGGCCCTGCACGGCAAGGAGGGACGGTGGCTGTACGGGGTGGACCACCTCGATCCCGCGCTCCCCGCCGACGGTGAGGTGCTGGTCGGCTACATCGACGAGAAGCGTTTCGTCAACGGCGGCGTCAAGGACCTCAACGACAACGGCCGTATGGACGACACCTTCGGCCTCGTGGTCTACAAGCCCGAGGGGGCCGAGGAGTGGCTGGCCGTCCTCGACACCAACGGAGACGGCGACCTGACGGGCGAGCCGGTCCTCCACGACTACGCCGTGGCCCAGGAGAGCTTCCACCTGGGTGGGAACGACCCCCACGCCGCCGCGGACCTCGTCACCTACGCCCTCAATCTCTGGCCCGGCGAAAAGCGCGCCGCCCTGTTCTTCGACGACAACGGCCATGGCTCCCACGTCTGCGGGATCGCCGCGGGCCACGACCTCGACGGCCAACCCGGCTACGACGGGATCGCTCCGGGCGCCCAGATCCTCGCCCTCAAGATCGGCAACGGCTCCCTCTCGGGGGGTGCCACGGAACCGGGGTCCATGCTTGAGGCCTGGCGTTTCGCCGTCCGGAAGGCCAGGGAGCTCGACATGCCCCTGGTCATTCAGATGTCCTACGGCGTCGGTTCCGAGAACGAGGGAGACGCCGTGGCCGAACGGCTGATCGATCAGCTGCTCGCCGACAACCCGGACGTCGTCGCGACGGTCTCCGCGGGCAACGAAGGGCCCGGCCTCTCGACGGTGGGCCTTCCCGCCGCCGCCGAGGAGGTCCTGGCCGTCGCCGCCGTCGAAGCCCGTTCCACCGCGAGGATCGTCTACGGTGTCGACCTGCCGGCCGACAGGATCTTCTACTTCTCATCCCGTGGCGGTGAGCTGGCCAAGCCCGACCTGGCCTGTCCGGGCTTCGCCGCCTCCTCCGTTCCCCTGTGGACCGGCAGCCACGACGTCTACCGCGGCACCTCCATGGCCGCCCCCCAGGCGGCCGGAGCGTGCGCCCTGCTCCTCTCGGCCGCCAGGGACCAGGGGCTGCCACTGCGCCGCGATCTGGTCCGGGCCGCCCTCAAGGGCACGGCCCACCCCATCGCCCACTTCGGTCCCCTGGACTTCGGCCCGGGCCTCGCCGACGTGCCGGCCGCCTGGAAGGCCTACACCGTTCTGGCCGCGCGGGACCCGCACCGGCCCCTACGGTGGAAGATCAGCACGGAGTCTCCGGAGATGGTCTCGGGCACGGGTCCCGCCGTCTTCTGGCGAGGCAGCTTCTTCCCGACCGGACAGAAGCGCCAGACCGTGCGCATCGAACCGGTCTTCCCCAGGGAGACGCCCCGGAGCTTCATCAAGCGCTTCTACCAGGCCTTCGACCTGCAGTGCACCGCCCCCTGGCTCAAGCTGGGCAAGCCCTCGACCTACGTCAAGCAGGACGGCGCCGCAACCATCCCCATCGGTTTCGACACATCCAGGCTTTCCAAACCGGGCCTCTACCAGACGGAGATCCTTGCCTGGGACCGGAGCCTCGGCCGCGACCAGCGGAAGGTCGTCGGTCCGGCCCTCAGGATCCCCGTGGCCGTCGCCGTACCCGTGGCGTTTTCGGCCGACGGAACCCTGGAACACTCCACGGGGCCCCTGGGACCCGGCGTGACGGGCCGCACCTTCTTCCACCTCTCCGCTTGCACTGCCGCCGCCCAGGTCCACGTGGAGCTAGCCCGGGAGTCCCGGGAGCTCAGTGCCCTGGTCACCCTCTTCGACCCCGAGGGCCGCCGGCGCGTCCTGGGCCGCCTCTCACCTGCACGGTACGAGCTGGAAGCCTCGATCCCGCCCCGGGACATGGCCGCGGGCGTCTGGGAGCTGGACGTTTCCGCCCGGGACAGCAACACGGGGCCCATCACGGCTGCCCTCAACGTCGAGACCATGCCACTCGTTCGACCCGTTTCGAGAACCGTCGAGCTCGAGCATCCGGCCGGCTCCGCCCCCCGGGGTTCGATCCGCGTCACCTCGGGCCTGAACCGTACCTGGACCGGCAGCGGCTCGGGCTCCGTCGTGGGCACGGTCCTCCACCGGGAGGAAGACGTCCACGGCGCCACCTGGACCACGTCCCTGGCCTTCGCCCCCGAGGAGTCGGCCATGGACCTGTACCTGGAGATGCCTGCCTCCGACTGGAATCTCTTCACCGACGTGGCCGTCCAGGTTCTCGACGACACGGGAAAGGCCATCCTTTCCGACGGATTCGGCTACCGGAAGCTCCACCTGCACCTCGACCGGCCGGGCCAGGGGAATCCAAAGCTGACCCTGAAGATCATCGCCGCGACGGCGGATCCCTCCAACGACTCTCCCAGCTGGCACCTCTCCGTGGACCAGATCCGGCGATTCACCGAGGCCGTTCCCGTCACCGTCAAGCCGTCCGCGGGCCAGCGGCTAATCCTCTACCCCGACCACGACGCTGTTCTCGAGCTGGAGCTGGGCGCGACGCCACCGGCCCCGCCGTCGAAAGCCAACTGGCTGCTCGAGATCCAACTGACACCGGAGGAGGGGGATTTGCCCACACTCGATCTGGAGCTCCAAGCGCGCCGGGGGTGACGGGTATCACCCCCGTCAGCGGCCCGGAGGGGACAAGCCCGTGGAGCCTTGGCATAATCAAAGAGGGGGTTCCTCCGCAGATCAGCGTATGCAGGGCTCCCGTCGGCAGGCAAAGGAGCAAAACCATGAACAGACACGTTGGTTTCGTTCTCCTCGGACTCGTCGTGCTGCTTCCAGCGGCCGCAGGGGCCCAGACCTCGTACATTCCGGCGGCAGCCCACGTCCTCGGGTATGGAGGGACCGTCTGGAGGTCGGATCTGGAGGTCAAGTCCTGCAATGACTCGGACGCCGAGATCCGCATCGAGGCCCTCCAGCGGGGAAGGACCAACCCCACGCCCCTGGCCCAGGAGATCCAGGTGGAGGCCGGCGAGACGGTTCGCATCGACGACGCCCTCTCCTCGCTCTTCCACCTCATCGGGGCGGCGGCTTTCCGGATCACCCCCGTCAGCGGCTGCGCCTTCGTCACCAGCCGCACCTACAACGATACCGAATACGGCACCTACGGGCAGTACGTTCCCGCCATCCCGGAGTCCGAGGCCTTCGACAACAAGAAGGTCGCCCAGCTGATCCAGCTCTCCCAGTCCGACGACGACGAAACGGGTTACCGGACCGCCATCGGACTGATCAACCTGACCGACCTCAACATCCGGCTGACGATCCAGCTCTACTCCTCCTCCGGGCGGTTCTTCGGACCCCTGACCCAGAACCTCGGGCCCTACGAGTACATCCAGCTGGACAAGGTGTTCCGGGAGCTGACCTTTATCAACGTTCCCGACGGGTACGCAACCATCTCGACCATCACTCCCGGCGGCAAGTTCCTGGCCTACGCCTCCGTCGTCGACAACCGGAGCGGCGATGCCATCTTCATCCCGGCCCAGGGCTTCGTTCCGGAGGCCGCCGAGGCACCGGCAGAGTAGTCCGCCGCTCACCGCGGCCGGTGAGCCCGCATCATCCACGATCTATCTGCTGCAGGATGGGACGCGGCGCGCCCCTCGACGTTCCCCCGACTCGATCGCTCAACGTGCCTCAGGCACGCCCGCAATCCCGGCCCACGCCGCCCGCTTCGCGGCGACGAGGTCCGGTGAATAACCCGGGCTACATTCTCAGATCTTCGATCTCCGCGATCCCCGCCAGGACATCGGCGCGGGCCGAGTCCATGGCGTTCTGCACCGCTTTGGGAACCGGCGCCCTCGTTTCGACCTCGAAATCGACGACACCGGAACCCAGGGTGTAGCTGTAGATCCGTCCCTCCAGGGTTCCGGCCCACCGCTCCCTGGCCAGGCGTCTGACGGCCTCTCCCATGCGAACGACGACCGATCCGAAGCGTTCCGGCGGTGCCGCACCGGAGCGTCCGAGGCTGACCGTCACCAGTGGAAGGGCCGCCGCGGCGCACGCCTCCCGCACCGCCGCGGGCGCCCCGAAGCCCGCAAAGAACACGCCCCCCACCCGGCCAGCTCCGATCTCCCCGAGGGCGGCATCGGGGTCCGCCGCCGGGAGGAGCTCGCCCCCCACCGAGGCCACTCCCGCCCGGAAGCCCGCTTCAAGGCCGTGGAGGCCGGTTCCAACAGTGTCGTGAACGAGGAGGAGGGGCCGTTCGCCGGCGCCTGCGGCCAGGGCGGCTCCGGCCACGTAGGCGGCACCGTCCACCCTGAACACCACCCCGGACACGTTGGAGCCCACGGCCCTGCCGGGGATGATGACGAACTGCGTGTCCTGGTAGGCTGCCGCCTCCTCGACGACGACGTGCTCCTCCCCCGGCATGTGGCAGAAAACGAGTGCAGGTGCCTCCCGTCCCGTCCGGCGAAGGGTCTCGATCAGCGGCTGGCCCGGCTCGACGAGCCGGACGGCCGTGGCGGCGAACAGATCGCTCTCGATTCCTCGAAGGCCTCCCTCGAGCGCCGCCTGCACCGGAGCAGGGGCTCCGGAAGCAACGAGCAGCACAACGTGGAACTCCGGCTTCGGCTTGGGTGGCGGCTCGTACCTCGAGCAGCCGAAACCGGCCAGCCCGGCGAGGACCACGGCGCAGCCGGCCGCCCTCCAGGATCGGCGAAACGCCACGGTGAAAACGAGGGCCGGCGTCATGTCTCCATGATACGCGATCTCGACAGCGGCCATTCCGTGCTTTGACACTACCTCGTCACCCGTCGTATAAGGGTCCGGTGAGCAAGCACGTCCACACGGCGCCGGGAGGCGCGCCGCATCCCGCCCAGCACCGGGCGGATGATTCGTTGTGCGGGTAAGCGGAGGGCAACCCGTGCAACGGCCCACGCTTCGCAGCCTGGCCGGCCCGCTTCTCTGGGGTACGGCCCTGGCCGTCGCCCTCGCCATCTACGCCGGTCTCAACGGACCGGTCCGGGCCGCCGCTAGCGCCCTCCAACCCATCGGCTTCGCCCTGGCCATGGTTCTGGCCTTCCTGGGCCTGGGAGGCCCGGTGGTTCGGAGGGCGTGGCCCGGTCTGGAGTCGGCGGACAGCCGCCTCCTCGCCGTCGCCCTTGGTGGGGGGATCACGGCCCTGTTCGTCTTCCTCCCAGGCCTGGCCGGCCATGTGGATTCAACGGCGTACGCCGTCCTGATCCTCGCCGGGCTGGGCCTGGCCGTCGTGGAGATCGTCCGCCAACCTCCCCGGCTGGATCTCTCCTCCCTCGGTGGGGTCGATGTCACGGCCCTCGTCCTGCTCGTCGTCTTCCTGGCGGCCATGGTGCCCATGCTGGCAGCCCCTCCGACAACGACGGACGCCCTGGAGTTTCACCTCCTCGTCCCCAAGACCTACCTGGCCGACGGTGCCATCCACGTGCTGCCGGGTCTTGTGGAGTCCAACTACCCCAGCCTCGCCGAGTACCTTTTCATGGTGGCCCTCCCCCTGGCGGGGCCGGTGGCGTGCAAGGGGTTGCACTTCTGGTTCGGGGTTCTTCTTCTCGTGGCCCTGGCCCGCCTGGCCGCCCGGATCGCACCGGACGGCAGCCGTCTGCTGGGCCCTGCCCTCTACCAGACCATGCCCGTGGCGGCTCTGATCCTCGCCTGGGCGTGGAACGACACCATCTTCGTGTTCTTCCTGATATTGGCCCTGACCGCCCTGGTCGACTACCACGCCGCACCCGAGGGCCAGCGAAAGCTCCAGGACGCCGTTCGCGCCGGCCTCATGCTGGGTCTCGCCGGATGGACCAAGTACACCATCGTCCTGGTCGGCCTCGCCCTGGTCCCCGTGGTTCTCCTGGGGCTCTGGCGGTGGCGGTGGCGTCTCGCCCACGTCCTGGCTGCCGCGGTCACGGCGGCGGGGGTCTCGCTGACCTGGATCGTCAAGAACTGGGCGTTCACGGGCAACCCCGTCTTCCCCTTCCTCAACGGGATCTTCCACAGCCCCCTCTGGAGCTCCGATTGCCACAGGTACTTCGTCGGGACCTTGACGCGTTACGAGATCCCCCACTGGAGCTGGATGACCTACCTGACCTTCCCATTCCGGCTGAGCCTGACGCCCCGGGTGATGGACACCCACATCGGGGTCCTCCCCCTCCTGCTGGCACCCCTCCTCTTCCTCAGATCGAGGAGCCGGGCCGAAACGCCCCTCAAGCTCTTCGCCGCCTCGTCGGTTCTGGCGTGGCTGGCCATCCAGACGGAAACCCGTTCCCTGCTGACCCTTTTCGCCGTCGTCGCCTGCCTCGGAGCGGTCGCCCTCGACCGAGCGGCTCGAAGCCGACCCGGCCTGCAGACGCCGCTGGCGGTGCTCCTCGGTTTCGTGGGCGCCGCCAACCTGACCGTCGCCTCGGTCATCGCCCTCGGCACCTTCGCACCAATCCCCCACTTCCTGGGCATGGAGAGCAGCGCCGATTACCTCCGGCGGGAGGCGAGGTCCCAGAGGAGCTACGAATGGCTGAACACGAGCCAGGGCGTCGAGACCGTCCTCCTCGTGGGCCTGCACGGCCCCTTCTACCTCGAGCGGCCGGCGCTCTTCTCAAGCTGCTGCGACACCCCCATCGCCCAAACCATCAGCGCCGGTGCCCGCGCGCCGGAGGAGATCTGGAGAAGGCTCCGCGCCCTCCACGTCAGCCACGTGGTCGTCAACGAACCCGAGTGGGAACGCGAGCACCGCGAGGGACTGTACTCATGGGGCGTCCAGGATCGCCGCCGTTTCGAGGAGTTCCTCTCCCGGCACTGTCGCCCGGTCGCCCGTTTCGGCGGTGACACCATCTACGTTGTCTCCGGCAACCCCTCACCCTCCCCCTCCCTCCTCCCCCCACCCCCACACCCCTTGACCTCAACCCCGGTACCTGCCGGCGGCCAGGAAGGAAACGCGGCGCCGTGAAGCCTCCCCGGATGGATGGGGGGGGCTGGGGGATCGCTGGTCGTCTACCAGCCAAGTTTCCCGGGTTCCTGGTCGCGGGGTCCCCCCCCCCGCCGGCCCGGGGCTGCACCCTT
>CAZXNA010000096.1:0-12972 GCA_964641295.1 uncultured Thermoanaerobaculia bacterium | reverse complement strand
TGTCGCCCTCTCGATCCGGGAGGCCGCCTTCAACCGGCTCGCCGTCACCCTCGGCCATCCAGAGGTCGCGGGCCTGGTCGGCACCATCGACGTCGTGTCCCTCCCGGCGGCAAGACTGCAACGACTCCAGGCCGACCTTCGCAGCGTCTGCTCCAGCCTTCGCCGAAACCTGAGTGGCTCCATCCGTCCACGTCAACGAACTATGCTCGAGCACCGTCTGCCGGCGATGATGGTTCACGCCCTGGCCGAGAGCGTTCCCTCGCCCCCTCCAAGTCCCATCAGGGACCGACAACGGGCCCTGCGAACGGCCCTCGATTTCATTGATGCTCATCGGTGCGACGCGATCTCCGTCCGCGGCCTCTGCCGGGTCACCGGCGCTTCCGAGCGGACCCTCCAGTACGCCTTCCGCGAGCGCTTCGACGTTACGCCCAACGCCTATCTCAAGGCGGTTCGGCTGCAGGCCGTCCGCCGACAGCTGCGCCGCTCCATCCCCGGCAGGAACACGATCGCGAACTACGCCAATGAATTGGGTTTCTGGCACATGGGCCAGTTCGCAGCCGACTACCGGCGGCACTTCGGCGAGCTCCCGTCGGAGACGTTACGCCGCCATCCCGGCGCTTCCTGACCACGACCCGTCATCGTCCCTCGGACGCATGGAATGGGCGCCCTCCTCATGTCCACCGGCTGTACGTCGGCAAACACCCGCCACGACCGCGTCCAACCGATTCTCCCAACACCCCGATGAGGAAAGCCGCCGGACAGTTTCGTTCACGAGCCCGAGCCGGCGCGAAAAGCCCTTTGCTCCGTCATTGGCAGAAGATCCCGCCCGGTGGTATGTGCCATCCATGGGGTTTCGCTCCAACGCGCCTCGTCCACCGGCAGCCACCCTTCGAAACCCGATGGTCGGCGATGCGCGGGAACGGCGCCCGAGGCGGATGCACACCGCGACGCGCCATTCCGGCTTGCGATGAAGGGGGTACCGGGACCAGCAGGATTCACCCTCCCCTCCTCTCCGGCGGTCCCTGCAGGATCTCGGGGCGCTTCCTGGCGCCGGCAGCGACATCCAGTCCGCGGAAGCGGACGTGGGTCAGGGGACACTGGCCCTCGTCGCACTCGAAGTGGGCCGGCTCCCAGATGGTCTCCAGGGCCGATGCGACGCTCCGGAAGAAGTGCTGCTCGCCGATCAGCTCGTGGAGTCCGGTGCGCCGCACGACCTCCAGGACCGAATCGTTGAGGCCGCTGATGGAGAACTCGTAACCCGCTTCACGCAGGCGTCTGACCAGCTGACGCAGCATCTCGACACCCGACGAGTCGATCTCGTTGATGCCGTTGCCCACCAGGAGCACGTGCTCCAGGTCGGGCAGGGAGGCGACCCGCTCCAGCACCTGATCCTCGAGGGCACTGACGGTCGAGAAGAAGAGGGAACCGTTGAACCGGATGACGGCGATCCTCTGGCAAAGCGCCAGGCCGTGGCGCGCGGCGTTCCGGTAGGAACCATCTGGCGCCAGTGAGAGGAGGGCCACGTCGGGCTTCATGGTGCGGAACAGGTAGAGGGCCAGGGAGAGGGCGACACCGAGGAAGATCCCCTTCTCGAGGTGGGGCGCCCAGGCAAGGGTGGCCACGAAAGTGATCCCGGCGATCAGACCGTCGTGGGGTTGGGCCTTCCAGGCGTGGACCAGGGCCGTGAAGTCCACGAGGCCGATGACGGCCATCATGATGATGGCGGCCAGAACCGCCTGGGGCAGGTAGTAGAGCAGGGGTGTCAGGAAGAGGAGGGTGGCCAGGACGACGGCACTGGAGAAGACGTTGGACAGACCGGTCCTCGCACCACCCTGGAGGTTCACGGCCGACCGGGAGAAGGAGCCCGACACGGGGTAGCTCGAGGCGAAGGCGCCGACGATGTTGGCCAGACCCTGGCCCACCAGCTCCTGGTTTGGATCGAGACGCTGGCCGGTCCGGGCGGCCATGGCCTTGGCGATGGAGATGGCCTCCATGAACCCCAGGATGGAGATGATGGCCACCATGGGCAGGAGGGTGATGGCGCTGGCCGGATCCACGGCAGGTACGTGGAGGCCTGGCAGGCCACGGGGGATGGCGCCGACGACGGCACCCCCGGAGGACAGCCGCAGCGCGTCCATGTCCAGGCGGCCGTTGCCCACCCGGACCTTCCACCTGCGGCCGTCGGTGACGGCGCCGTCGGGGACCTCGTCTTCCAGGTAGAAGCGCAGGGCGCCGTCGGACTCCCGGACGCCGACCAGCACCAGGCGCCGCAGCTCCTGTCGGGTCCGGCGCACCGAGGCCCAGGCCTCCGAGAGCTCCAGTTCCAGGAGCTCCCCCCGGTGCCGCAGCTCCACCACGGCGGGGTAGTCCTCGCCGAAACGGCGGCGTTCCTGGCGGCATTGGACAGCCAGCTCCCGGCGCCGGGCGCCCAGCTCCCCGGCCCGGTCCAGCTCCCGGTTGTAGGTCAGAACCAGTTCCACGGCTCGTGCCGAACCCAACCGATCCATGGCCACCGTCGACGTCCGCTCGAACCCCGTGGCCCAGGAGATCAGGGTCGTGACAACCACGGCGACCAGCACGCAGGGGATTCTCCTGTCGATGCGGCGGATGACAATCATCAGGACCAGGGCGCCGAACCCCATGGCCAGGGTCGGCCAGTGGAGACCGTGGAGGGCCGCGGCGCAGATGGCCAGCACGGTTTCGTAATGGTGGTCCCCTTTCTCCACCGTGACGCCCAGGAGCTTGCCCAGCTGGGAGGTGGCGATGATCAGGGCCGCGGCGTTGGTGAAACCGTTGACCACCGGATGGGAGAGCAGGTTGATGATCATCCCCAACCGGAGCAGGCCGAGGATCAGCTGGAAGAAACCGACCAGCAGGGCCAGCATGATGGCCAGGGCGATGAACTCGGAGCTCCCGGGGGCGGCCATGGCGCCGAGGGCCGTGGCGGTCATCAGGGAGACGACGGCCACGGGCCCCGTGGCCAGCTGGGCGCTGGAGCCGAAGAGGGACGCGACGACGGGCGGGATGCACGCGGCGTAGAGCCCGTAGTAGGGCGGCAGCCCGGCCAGCTGGGCGTACGCCATGGACTGGGGAATGAGGACCAGGGCGACGGTCAGACCGGCCAGCATGTCCGCCCGGGCGTTCTCCCGGCCGTAGCCCTCCAGCTGGGCGGTGATGGGCAGGAAGCGGGTCAGGGCCGTTCGGCGGGCCATGGGCAACCCCTCAGCCGCCGACCACCAGGCGGGTGATCTCGTGAAGGACCTCGACGGTTCGAACGACTCCGACGACGCCCCCCTCCTCCACCACGGGCAGAAGGCTGACGTTCTGCTCCACCAGCAGCCGGGCCACGTGCAGCACGGGATCGCCGGCATCCACCGTGGCCGGCACCGGTGTCATGACCTCGCTGACCTGCCGCTCGGCTCGCTCGGCCAGACGCGCCAGGGTGGCCTCGTCCAGGGCCTGCGGCACCGCCGTTGAACGGCGGAGCAGGCGGGCCGCTCCGCCCCCCCATCCACCCAGGGTCCCCAGGTCCAGGCCCTTGAGGAGGTCACGCCGCCGCACCATCCCCAAGAGCTGGTAGCTCTCGTTGAACACCAGGACCACCCGCGGGAGGGAACGGCGTTCACCATCCCGCTTCACCTCACCCTTCTCCAGCTCCACCAGCGCCTGACGGATGGTGAACCAGTATGGAATGTGCGGGTACTCCTCCAGCGGGATCATGATGTCACGTGCCATGACCGGTTTCATACGACCTCCCCGGGGCTCGCCGGAACGTCCTCCTCCAGGATCGCCCGAACCTCCTCAAGTGACACGCCGGAACGTTCCGCAGCCATCCTGGGGTCCCCGTTGCAGCGAGAGAGGACGGCGAGGATGTAGCGGCGGCGGAAGGCGTCTCGGGCCCGTTGCCAGGGCTCCATCTCCAGAAGCTCCCGGTAGCTCTCCGAGCTTCGACGCACCCGCTGCCAACGCATGGCGCGCTCGACGCTGTAGAGGATCTGCTCCTTCTTGAACGGCTTGGTGATGTAATCGAAGGCGCCCAGGGCCAGGGCGTTCATGGTGCTCTCCATGGAGCCGAAGGCGGTGATCATGATCAACTCCTCGTCACGGTCGTGCTCCCTCAGCCAGTTCAGGATGTCCAGGCCATCCAGGCCGGGCATCTTGAGGTCGGCGATGATCAGGTCGAAGCTCCGGCCCTCGAGGATCTCCGGAACCTCCAGAGAGTTGGCTGTGCAGACGATCTCGTGGGGCGTTCGCTCCCCCAGGATCCGTTCCAGGAGCCGCAACATGTGCAACTCGTCATCGACGATCAAGAGGCTCTGCTGCATGCTCCACTCTCCCCCCTCCGACGGGGACCGGCGGCGCCACCGGGAAACGCACCGTGACGGTGGTCCCCGTCGGCCCTTCGGGACTCTCCTCGCGCGAAACGCTGGCGACCGAGATGCTGCCGCCGTACTTGGTGACGATGCCATAACAGAGGGACAGGCCGAGGCCCGTGCCCTTGCCCACGGGCTTGGTCGTGAAGAAGGGGTCGAAGATCCGCGGGCGGACATTCTCCGGAATGCCGCACCCCGTGTCCCGGACCAGGATCTCCACCTCTCCGCCTTGACGGCGCGCCTGGAGGCTCAGGACGCCGCCCTCCGATTCCATGGCAGCCAGGGCGTTGTTGACCAGATTGAAGATCACCTGCTGAAACTCGCGGGCGTCGCCCCGCACCCGGGGCAGGTCGTCCGGAACATCCACCTCCACCTCGATCTTGTTGGTCATCAGCGTATTCCTGACAATGGAGACCACGGTCTCGATGCTCTGGCGAACGTAAACCGTGTCCTCCAGCCCCTCGGTCACCCGGGCGAAGCCCAGCAGGTTCTCAACGACCTGCTTGGCCACGTTGGCCTGGTGCTCGATGGTCTGGAGATCTTCGTGCTCGGGGGTGCCCTCGGGAAAGCGTTCCAGCAGCAGGTCCGTGAAACCAAGGATGACGGCGAGCGGGTTGTTGATCTCGTGAGCGACACCGGCCGCCAGGTTGCCGATGGAAGCCAGTTTCTCCGCGTTGTAGATCCGCTGGTCCATGGCGACCTTCTCGCTGATGTCGCGGCTGATCCCCAGAACGTAGCGGATCCCCCCCGTGTCCTCCCGGATGGGCATCAGCCGGGTGCTCAGCCGGCGCTTGGCGTCCTCCATGCGGACCGAGTGCTCGTAGCTGATGCCGTGGCCGCAGAAGAGTGCCTGGTCCAGACGCTCCAGGACGAACTCGGCGTCCTCGGGCCGGAGGATCTCCGTCAGGGGCCGGCCCAGGTACCTCTCTGCGGGCGGCTCGTCCCCGTTTCCCCTCCAGGGCTCCCGGGCGATCCTGGCGAAGAAGCGGACGGCCGGTGGGTTGGCCAGGATCAGGTGCGCCTCGAGGTCCAGGAGGTAGATCAGGTCGCTGGCCTGCTGGACCACGCGACGGTAGATCCTTTCGACCTCGTGAAGCTCGGCCTCGGTACGCTCCACCTGCCGCTGCAAGAGGATGGAGGTCCGCCGCTGGGCCGACACCAGAGCCGCCGCCAGCAATCCCAGGGCGACAAAGAGCACAACGACGGCCGCCGTGTGCCGGCGGAAGACCCGATGAACCGTGGCGGCCACCTCACTCTCGGGGGCGACGACCGCCACGGACCAGACCCCCCCGCCCAGCACCTCCACGTGCCGTACGGGCGTGTACGCGATCAGCTTGGGGATGGTGCCCCTGAGACCGCCATGCCACCCGGAAACGTAGGTCCCCACGCCCTCCTGGCCCTGCAGCATCCGCTCCCGCATGATCCGGTCGATGGGCCGGAAATCGATCTCCGGCGCCCGCAGGTGCCGCGCCTCGAAGGCGCTCCTGCCGACGAACTGGGGGTCCGGATGCTCAAGAAAACGCCCTTCGCCGTCGATGGCCCACAGGTAACCCGTACGGCCGGAGCGGATGTGCCCGGCCTCCCGGTGAAGCAACTCGGTGAAGTCGACGTCGGACACCACCGCCAGGAGCCCGGTCTCCCCCCGGGCCACGGCCCCCACCTGGCCGGCCATGCGCCGGCCCGTCCCGTCCGGCAGCTCCATGGGGCGGGGCGGCGCCAAGATTCGGGCCGACCCCCCGCTGATCCTTCCGATCTCGGCGACCGGCGGGACCCCGGGCAGGAGGGGAGTGCCCCGGGCAAGGAGAATCCGCCCGTCACCATCGACCAGGCGGACGGCCTCGACCCCCAGGCCCTCGCAGCGGTCGAGCACCATCTCCATGGCCGCAGCCGCCGCGGGTCCACCGGATCCCGTCTGGGCGAGGAGCTTGACCAGGGAGGCCGTCTCCGCCTCGACCTCCCCCACACGATGCTCTATGGCGCCGGCCGCCTGGCGGGCCAGGACCAGCTGCTGCTGGTTGAAGTCGTCGTTGATCTGGCGGCGCATGGCGTCGGCGCTCTGCCAGATCAGGACGAGAACGACGACGATGACGAGCGCCAGGCCCGCCAGGGCCGCACGGAGCATGGGCTGCAACCCGGGCAGGGGCCGCTCCGACTGCTTCACCGTTCGCCGCCTTTCCCAAGTCCCAGCCTCCGCGCCAGGTCGTCCTCGTACCACGCCGCGATGTCGTCGTTGGCCAGGGCCATGTCCAGCTGCTTGGTCCGGATGTTGAGCCGGCCCAGGGTCCGGAGGATCTCCAGGGCCCGATCGCGGGACAACCAGCTCAGGCCGGCATCCAGGAAGTCCCCGGCGCTGGCGCTCTCGAAGCCAAGCCGACGCAACAACCCGTCGATCAGGCCGATGCGCCGGACCCGGCGATCCAGGGCGGCACCGCCGTCCTTGTACTGCATGCGAATGGAGTTCCTGGAGGGATCGTCCGTGCACAGGGCCTCCACCGTCGTGAAGTGGTAGCCCATGCGCAGGCTGAGAATCATGTACTCCCCGGTGACGATGGCGAAGCTTTCCTCCAGGAACTCGGCGTCGGTGCTGCGGGTCATGTGGGTGGCCATGACCGAGAGGAAACCCCGGCCGTCGGCCGCCGGGGGCCGGGGCCAGCCCTCCTCTTCCATTCCCGACCAGAACGCCTCGAAGGGCGGGCACCCCACCTGGGCCAGCTGCACGTGTCTGCGGTGGGCAACGGTTTCAAGGTCGCGCTCCAGGTGGACGATGGTCACGGGCAGCGGCAACGACGAGCGCAGCTGGACGCCCATGCGCCGTGTGTCGCGACCGGACCAGGCGGAGCGGAACATCTCCTCCATGGCCTTCTGGTGGGCGAAGCGCGTGACGTCGTGGACGGTGGAACAGTTGTCGATGGTGAAGCCCGGGTCGGCCGGATGGATCAGGTTGAGGGGCACCACCCGGTCGAGGACCCCACGGAGCAGGGCGAAGATGGGCTCCTCGGCCATGGAGGCGTACTGAGCGCGGCGGGCCTCCACAAGCCGCTCCAGGGCACCCTCGTAGACCACGCCCGCCGTCGCGTCCACGGTCACCGTCCGGCCGACCTTCAGGGCCCCGGTGTCCTCCAGTCCGACGATGGTGGGGACGCCACGCTCCCGGGCCAAGGTCGCCATGTGGCAGGCACTGCCGCCGACCCGGCAGACGATGGCGGCCACGCGGTCCATGACAGCCACCAGCCCGGGCATGGGCCGTTCGGTGACGACCACGGCGCCGGCAGGCACGGCCTCCATGTCGTCCGGCGAGGCAATGGTGTGGACGGGGCCGGCGCCGGCGCCGGGGGAGGCCGTCAGTCCGCCCTGGGCCAGCACGGGCGCTCCACCAGGGTCCGGCGCCGCCACGGGTTCGGCGTGCTGGAAGACTCGAAGAGGGCGGCACTGGAGAAGCAGAAGGCGTCCGTCACGTGCCAGGACCCATTCGATGTCCCTGGGGCCCCCGTAGAGGCCCTCGGCCTCGAGGGCCAGCTCCGCCAGACGGGAGATCTGGTCGGGAGAAAGGCTCGGGGCCTCGCGCTCTTCAGGGGGAACATCCAGGCGGGCCGTCCCGCCGCCGGGCGCCAGCACCAGCTCCACATCCTTGGGAACGATCCTGGCCTCCATGACGCGACCATCGGCGCGGGAGACCGTGAAGATGTCCGGGGAGACCTGTCCGGAAACCAGGGCGCTACCCAGACCGCGGACGGCCTGGACCAGGAGGACGTTGCGCTGGGCGTCCACAGGGTCGCGCGTGTAGACCACCCCCGCCGCAGCCGCCTCGATCATTTCCACGAAGCCCACGGCCATGGGTGAGTCGCCCTCTTCCAGGGACTGGCTCAGGAGGTAGTAGATGGCGCCGGGGGTGAACTTGCCCGCCAGCACCCGCCGGTAGGCTGCCAGACCCTCGTCCAGCGGCACGTTGAGCTCCGAGCGGTACTGGCCGGCGAAGCTCAGACTGCCATCCTCCCCGATGGCGCTTGACCGGACGGCCACCGCATGGACACCCGTCCGGGAGGACAGCTCGGAGAGCGCCTCGGCGATGGCCGACGCGACATCGCCCGGAACCGGGCTCGAAAGCACCATCTCCCGAATCTTCCCGCTGACCTCCACCAGCTGGGCGAAGGACCGAAGGTCGAGGGATCGGAGCATGTCGGTGATCCGCTCCTCGAGCCCCGCCTCCTCGAGGAAGCGCCGGTACGCCCAGGCGGTGACGGCGAAGCCCTCCGGAATCGGGAGACCACCTCGGGATGCCATCTCTCCCAGCTCGGCGTTCTTGGCCCCGACGGACCAGGCGTCCCCCGAGCCGAGATCCGAAAAGGGACGGACGAGGCGGTCCTCCCGCACCGGCGGCGCCTTCCCCGCCAGGACCTCGGCCTCGCCGAGGATGGCATCGATCCGCTCGCGGAGGGACATGTAGCGGCGCCCACCGATGGCCGTCAGGTCGGCGGCCAGCTCCTCCAGGGACCCCCGGAGCGTCTCCAGGGACCCGAGGATGTACGAACGGTCGAAGAGGTACTCGCCCCGGGCCTTCTCCTCCATGTCGGCCATCAGCTTGAGGATCTGGTTGTTGCGATCGAGGAGGCGCCGGAAGACGCGAAACCGCTCGTGAACCCCCGGCGGCACCGGATCTTCCTGGGGCGCGGGCCGGACGATGCTCTTGAGCCAGGACCGGAGGGCAGCGCCGAGGCCGCCGCTGGGATGGGGCGGAGCCGCGTTCATGGGCGGTCCCGTGAGTTCAGCCCCCCGGAGCGCGAGCCGGTCTCCGAGTCAGCCCGGCCCGCTCCGCATCCGCCCCGAGGACGGCGTACTCTTGCTCCCATGGGCACCATCCTTCAACCATAATGTGAAATCTTTCACGTGCCTTGTCAAGTAAATCAAAATAAAAGACTTTAGTTATGAGGTGATGCATGAGATGTACGAAAGGCATGCCGCGCAGCCGATTGACCACAGCCTCCTGCCCCGGTAGGAATGGAGTGTGAACCGGCAGTCCCCTCGCCTGACGACCTCGGAGCTTTCCATCCGGCTCGGCCGGCAGGCGCACCCGATCCTGCGGGACGTCGAGCTCGAGGTGGCGCCCGGCGGCGTCACGGGGATCTCCGGCGCATCGGGTTCCGGGAAGACAACGTTCCTTCACGCCCTGGCTGGCCTCCTGCCCTGGCACCGGCCGGCCGAGCTCCACGGCTCCATCCGCCTCGACGGTGAGGAGATCAGCGACCTGGACCCCGGCCAGCGCGCCCACCTCCTGGCGACGGCCCTGGACCGCCCGGAAGCCCAGCTCTTCCTGCCGACCCCGGCCCACGAGCTTGAGGCCGCCCGCCGTCTCTACGGCCCCTCGGAGCTGGTCGGCGAGGCCGTCGAAATTTTCGGCCTCGGCCGCCTGCTCGACCGCCCGACGACGGGCCTGTCGTCGGGGGAACGTCAGCGGGTCCTTCTCGCCGCCGTGCTTTCGACCGGCACCCGTCCGGTCCTCCTGGACGAACCCACGGCCCACCTGGATCCGTCCGGCGTCCGGGCCGCGGCGAGCCTTCTTCGGCGTCACATGGGGATCGGCGGCTCGGCGATCCTCAGCGAACACTCCGGATGGAGACTGGAGGGTGTCGTCGGAGACTGGCAGGCGATCCATGGCGGCCGGCTGGCGCCCTGCGGGCCACCCGCTCCGCCACGGCTGCCGGCCCCACCAACGGCTGCCGGCGACCGGATTGTCCTCTCGGCCGCCGGCCTGACGGTCCGCAGGGGGGAGCGAACCCTGCTCGACGGCGGAGAGCTGGACCTCCACGAAGGCGAGGTGGTCGTGCTCCGGGGCCCCAACGGCACGGGCAAGTCGAGCCTCGCCCGTGTGCTGGCCGGTCTCGACCGTCCCGCCCGGGGGACCGTCCGGCGTGCTGGTCCCGTTTCCCTGCTGATGCCCTCGCCGGATCTCCAGCTCTTCGCCTCCACGGTCGCCGCCGAGGTGGCCTCCACCGGCGCCAGTCCCCGGGAGACGGCACGGGTCCTCCGGCGCCACGGCCTGGATCACCTGGCCTCCCGGGCACCGTGGACGCTCTCCCGCGGGGAGCGGCAACGGCTGGTCCACGCCGTCCTCGACCTGCTCCAGCCCGCCGTCATGATCCTCGACGAGCCGGCCCAGGGCCTCCACGGTGACGACCTGGCCGTTCTCGTGGACCTGATCCACCGCAGGGCCCAGCGGGGACGGGCCTACCTCCTGATCTCCCACCGGGAGGAGCTGGCCGCCGCGGCCCACCGGACGTTCAACCTGGAAAACGGTCATCTCGGGGAGGAAACCCCGTGACGGACGCGCGGCCCTGGACCTACGCGGCCCTCTTCGGCGCCATCTGGGGCGCCCTGGAGCTCAGCCTCGGCACCGTCCTCAAACTGAGCCGGTTGCCCCTTTCGGGCCTGATCATGACCCTCCTGGGCCTGGCTTGCCTGGTTACGCTACGCCGCCTCCAGCCCAGCCCCGGCGTCTGTCTGCTGGCAGGCCTTTCAGCCGCCGTGATCAAGGTCTTCGCCATGGGTGGCTTCTACCCGGGCCCGATCATCGGCATTCTCGTGGAGGCGACGGTTGTTGAGGCCAGCCTCGGCCTGACGGGGGGAGGGCGCGCCGGGGCCGTCCTCGGAGGTGCCGTCGCCGCCGCCGCCAATCCCCTCCAGATGCTGCTGATGGTTCGTGTGGTCGCCGGGGCCGAGGTCGTCCGAGCCTCCGCGCGGACCGGCGTGGCCCTGCTGCAGGACCTCGGCATCCGGGAAGCGGACCCGTTGGCGCTTCTGGCCGTCCTCGTCGCGGTCGTGGCCATGGTCGGCGCCCTGGGTGGAGCCCTCTCCTGGAGAATCGCCGGCCGTGTGGCACGCCGCCTCGGGGAGGCGCCGTGAGCCGCCCCGGCCCGATCCTCCTCATTGCCGCCGTCGCAACGGCCTTCATGCCCGGACGGATCGCCCCCGCTGCAGCGGTGCTTCTGGCCCTCTTCGGAGGCCTTGCCATGGACCGGAGCATCGTCCGGGCGGCCTTCCGTGGCGGCGCGGTCCTGGCCCTTTTTCTCGCTGCTGCGGCCACCGGGGCCGCCGTCGCCTTCTCCACCGATGTGGCCCATGGCCTGACGGCCGGCGCGACCCTCCTGGCCAGACTCCTCGTGCTGGGCATCGCCATGGGAATCCTCGCGCGCCGCACCGACGCCGAACGGATCCTCCCACTGGCCCGCCGGCTGGGATTGGAGCGGGCCGGTCTGGTCGTCGGTTTGTCCCTCAACGTGCTGCCCCACCTGGTCGAGACGGTACGGGACACGTGGACGGCCCTGGTCATCCGGACCGGGGGCCGGTGGCCCGGACTGCGCCGGCTGGCGCCACTCCCCGAAGTACTCCTCGCCCACACGGCCAGGCTCGCGGAGGCGGCCGCCGCAGCGGCAGCCCCCCGTGGCCACACCGCCTTGGCTCCCCGGCCGCACCGCCCGACGACCCTGCCCCGGGCAGCCGCCTCCCCCGCCACCGGCCGCCTCGCCCGAAAAGCTCCCGTGGCCACGCACCGGGCCGGTGACGGCCGGCGCGTAGGGATCGACGTGGTGTTTGTGCGGGTGGAATTGGTGGCGGTGGGCGGGACTCCACGGCCCCGCGACGCGCACGCCGTAACAGAGACCCGGTCCGGCTCCTTCGACGTATGTTTCCCACAGGTCCGGTTCGATACGTGCCAACTCGATACGCTCGCTCTCGACCGAAGAGTCGCACGCTTCGAATAGGCATAGCTGAAGAGCCCGCGCGTATTGCGACCTGACGCGAAACCGTACGCCGCAACCGTCCCACACCGCTCCGAGCATCCCGTCCCCAGCATTCATTTGTGTTCGTTTTTGCACTCCGGCGTTGCCGCTGTGGTCTTGCTTATTCGCGCCCCTTCTTGCTTATTTGGCGGATGCTCGATCTGCGCTCGCGGCTCGCGGCTCTGACAAGGAACCTGTGGTGGAGTTGGACCCCGGACACCCGCTCCTTGTTACGCGCCATCGACCTCGATCTGTGGTTGCGTGTCGACCGGAACCCCGTCGCCTTCGTTCGTGAAGTAAGCGACGAGCGTCTTGCCGCAGCCGAACGCGATCCGCGTACCATGGCGCAGGTCACACGGCTGGAAAAGAGTCTACGAGACTACCTGGAGAGCGACAAGCACTGGGGGCACTTCCACGCGCCGGGGCTGCGGGCCCGGCCCGTCGCTTACTTCAGTCCCGAGTTCTGCCTCGACGAAACACTGCCGATCTATTCGGGGGGTCTCGGCGTTCTGGCAGGCGACCATCTCAAGAGTTGCTCGGATCTCGGAATTCCAACCGTCGGTGTGAGCCTTCTGTACCGGCAGGGCTACTTCCGCCAATCTCTCGACGAAACCGGTCGCCAGTGCGAAAGCTACATCGACATCGACACCGAGCGGATCCCCGCCGAGCGGGCGGTTGGCCGGGACGGACGCCCACTCACCATCGAGGTATTCGTCGGCCCCGGCCAAGCCACGCTCGACGTCTGGCGGGTCGTGGTGGGAGGGGGTTCGCTGATTTTGCTCGATCTTCGCGAGTGCGGCCGGCGAGCCTTCATGGACCCTCCCAGG
>CAZXNA010000095.1:0-12995 GCA_964641295.1 uncultured Thermoanaerobaculia bacterium | reverse complement strand
AGGCACCAGCGGTACTCGGGGCAGATGGCCGCGGTCCCGGCGTAGGCCGCATCGACGTGAAGCCACAGGCCCTCCCGTTGACAGATCTCGGCGATGGCGGGGACGGGATCGACGGAGGTGGTGGAGGTGGTCCCGACGGTGGCGACCACGGCCAGGGGCCGGATCCCGGCGGCACGGTCCTCGGAAATGGCCCGTTCCAGGGCTTCCGGCTCCATCCGGTACTGTGCGTCGTGGGGGATCGTCCGGTAACCGTCGAGCCCCAGCCCCAGGGCGATGCAGGCCTTGGCCACCGAGGAGTGGGCCTGGTCGGAGGCGTAGACACGGAGCCGCGGCAGGTCGTCCCGTCCGCACATGCCCCGGTTCCGGATGTCGAGGCCCGCCTCCTCCCGGGCCGCCGCAATGGCCAGCATGGAGCTGATGGAGGCTGTGTCCGTCAGGAAACCGAAGAACTCCGGCGGCAGACCCAGGGCGTCCCGGAGCCATCCCAGGACCACCAGCTCGAGCTCGGTGGCGGATGGGCAGGTTCGCCAGAGCATGCCGTTGACGTTGAGGGCCGCCGCGAGGAGCTCGCCCAGGATGCCGGGCCCGGAGCCGGTGATGCCGAAGTAGGCCATGAATCCCGCGTGATTCCAGTGGGTGACGCCGGGGAGGATGATCTCCTGGAAATCGGCCCAGATGCTCTCCAGGTCCTCACCGTGCTCGGGGGCGTGGTTCGGGAGCTTGCCCGCCACCTCGCCGGGCTCGACCCGGGAGAGGACAGGGTAGCGCCGGCCGCCGTCGCGGAGGTTCTCGGCGATCCAGTCGATCATCTTTCGCGCCTCGCTCCGGAACAGCTCGGGATCCATGTCGCCGGTGGTCGCGTCGAGCGTCGGTCTGTCCATGGACTGCCTCCTCCCGGACAGTTTAGCTTGACCAGGACGTGAAATCCGCGGGTATGGGGGGTCGTCGCGCGTGGTGGGTGGGTTCGAGGAGCACCGGTGTCGGCGTCCACCCTGCTTGCCGAATCCTGTTGCCAAGGATGTGGAGCGCCGCCTCTGTCGCCGGAACCTGGCCGCTGACCCTGTCACTGATCCCGTTACTGCCGCTGCCGCTGAGACTGCCCCTGCCCCTACCCATGCCGCCGAGCCGGGAATACGGAGAAATGTCCGGCAGTTTTCCGTCTCGGAGGAACACGTTCATGAAGAAGCTCTTGTTGGCAGGTGTCGTGAGTGGGTTTGTGGTGCTGGTGGCAGCCGGGTGTTCGGGCCCCGCCGCGCAGAAGGCCGAGGCACCGGGAGAGGTCACCTACTCGGGCCAGGTGGAAAAGGTGTTCGCCAAGCGGTGCAAAGGATGCCACGATTCGGACAAGGCGAAGGGGAATCTTGTCCTGGAACCTGGAAAGGGATACGCCAACCTGGTGGGTCCCATGAGCACCAAGGCGCCGGGGATACCGCGGGTCGCACCGGGTGATCCGGAGGGCTCGTTCCTCTGGCAAAAGCTGGACGGAACCGCGCGGGAGGGGAAGCACATGCCCCTGACGCCGTACGGCTGGAAGAAGTTGCCGGACGATGAGCTGGAGCTGGTTCGCACGTGGATCGCCTCCGGTGCGAAGCCCTGACCCTCCGGGGAGGACGCCCCGGGAGATCCGTGGCATCATGGACTTGGCTCTTCATCGGAGGCCGGTGACGGTCCACGCCAGGGGAGGTTGGTATGCAGAAAGCGTTGGCAGTGCTTGTCGTGATCGTGCTCGTGGCAGCTGGTATCGGGTATTTGGTACTCCAGCGGCAGTACAACTCGAGGATCGAAAGGGTCACGGCCGAGACCCACGCCCAGCTGGCGGCCTGTCAGAGCAAGGCCGCTTCGGTCGTCCGTGAGTACGCCGAAGACACCGCAACGGTGCTCTCGGTGACCCTGGCCGATGACATCGCCCGCCAGGAGTTCGCGGCCGTCGATGCCGAGCTGGCGTCCATCGTCCAGGGGCACCGGATCGCCGGGGTCATCGTCATCGATCAGGAGGGCGCGGTGCTCGCCGCCACGGATCTGCGCTACCGGGGCCGGAGCCTGGACGACCAGGCGACCCGCGTCGCCCTGGCCGTTGACACGGTGACAAGCTCCGCCGCCGCTCCCGCGCCCGGCCAGCTGGAGGTCGACGCTCCGGTGTTCTCCGGCGGCCAACGCCTGGCGACACTCCGGGTCTTTTTCGATCTTCGGGGGTTGACGTCCTGAGCCGACCGTTGTCGTGAGGCCTGGCGCGGACGGTGATGGTGCGCCGTCCGTCCAACAGGGAGATCGGGGCACCATCATCCTTCGGCAGGTTGTTGAACGAGGTTCCTGGCGAAGCTCTCAACGAAGAACCCCGCCCGGGGTGGGCGGGGTTCGCTTCGATCAGTTCTCGTTACCGCCGAGCCTACATGACCACCTTCATGGGACACAGCTCGCCGGCGCGAATGGCAGCCGCGTGGGCGTTCACCGTCGGCAGCGCCCGGTAGGCGAAGTGGATGGCCGTCTGAATCTTGTTGTGGTAGAAGGCCGCTTCGGCGTTGTCGTTGAGGAAGGCCATGTAGCTCTTTTCATCCTCGGGGTCGACGTTCTTCTCGGCGAGGATCGCGCCGAGCTTCTCTCGGGCGATGACGGCCTGATCCAGGAGGAAGTGGGCGCCGAGGATCGTGCCCACCATGTCCAGGATGGGAACCGCGTCCAGCAGGGTGATCAGAATGCCATCCGGACGCTTCATCAGCTCCTTGGTGATGGTGTCCATGGTCTTGAGGGCCGCGCCCAGCATCCAGGCGGGTTCCATCAACTGGGAGTCACCCTTGAGCTTGTTGAAGGTCGCCTCGGCCTTGCCCAGCAGCTCGCGGATGGGCTTTCCACCGTTGAGGGGGAGCTTGCGGGCGACGAAGTCCAGAGCCTGGATGCCGTTGGTCCCCTCGTAGATGCAGGCGATCTTGGCGTCGCGGAGGTACTGCTCGGCGGGGTACTCCCGGGTGTAGCCGTAACCCCCGTAGACCTCGAGGCACATGTCGGCCACCATGACACCCCAGTGGGAGGCCCAGGCCTTGCAAATGGGCGTCAGCACGTTGACGTAGGACTGGTAGCGCTCCCTCTCCTCGCCCTCGGTGGCATGGGTCATGTCGATGTAGTAGGAGGTCTGCATCAGGAGGGCCCGCATGGCCTCGGCGTAGGCCTTGGAGGTCAAGAGCATCCGGCGCACGTCGGGGTGCTCGATGATCGGGACCTGGGGCGCGTCCTTCTCCTGGAACTTGGTCCAGTGGCGGCTCTGCAGGCGTTCCTTGGCGTAGGCCACGGCCGCCTGGTGGGAGGCGGCGCCCAGGGAGGATCCCTGGAGACCGACCTCGATGCGGGCGGCGTTCATCATGTAGAACATCAGCTTCATGCCCTTGAGCTCCTCACCAAGGAGCCAGCCGCGGCACTTATCGTTCTGCCCGAACACCATTGACGTGGTGGGCGATCCGTGGATGCCCATCTTTTCCTCGATGCCAGCGCAGTAGACGTCGTTGGGCTCGCCGAGGGAGCCGTCGGGATTGACCCAGATCTTGGGCACGACGAAGAGCGAGAGCCCCTTGGTGCCGGCGGGCGCGCCCGGCGTCCTGGCGAGGACCAGGTGGATGATGTTTTCGGCCAGATCGTGCTCTCCGGCGGTGATGAAGATCTTCTCACCGCTGATCAGGTAGGTGCCGTCGTCCTGCTTGACGGCCTTGGTCTTGGAAGCGCCCACGTCCGAGCCGGCCTGGGGCTCCGTCAGACACATGGTGCCGCCCCACTGGCCCGAGTAGAGCTTCTCGACGAAGAGCTTGCGCATGTCGTCGGTGCCGAAAATCTCGATCATGTTGCCGGCGCCGCGGGTCAGGAGAACGGTGAGGGAGAGGGACATGTTGGCGCCGAAGAAGAACTCGTTGACCGCGGTGCCGACGACTTCCGGCAGGCCCATGCCGCCATACTCGGGGTTGTTGATGATTCCAACCCAGCCGCCCTCGCAGAGGGTCTGGTAGGCCCCGTGGAACGACTCGGGGAGAGTGACCTCGCCGTCCTTCCACTGTGCTCCGATCTGGTCACCGTCCTCGTTGGTCGGGGCCAGGACCTCCTGGGCGATCTTGAGCCCCTCGTCCAGGACCATCTCGACGTTTTCCTGGTCCCATTCGGCGAATTTCTCGTTCTCCAGCAACTTCGTGGTGGGGAGCCACTCGAAGAGCTGGAACTTCACATCACGCATATCCACTTTGTAGTCCACGGCAGACCTCCTTGAGTTCTGGCGCACCCCAACCGGGCGCGATATTTTGGCGGAGCGCAGCATGAATGAACACTCATTCATTCTCCACGAATCCTGCGGAAATGCAACCCCTCGGTGGGGGGAATTCCGTGCGCGGTACGATGGAGACCCATGGGGTCGATGGCTCGACCGTGGTTCGTTGGGAATCACGGGACCTGGTGGGGTGGCTGGGGGGCCGAGGCCGTGCGGGGCACCGGGAAAGTGACCGGCGGCGGGCCCATGTGTGGTGATGTGGGCTGGTCATGGAGGTGCAAGTGAAGAAGCATCCCGCTGTGGGATCTCGGGTGGAGGAACCCACGGGGAGCTGCCCTCCCCTGGGCGCTCACCTCTCCATTGCCGGCGGGGTGTGGCGGGCCGTCGAGCGGGCGGTGGCGCTGGGGTGCCGCGCCCTGCAGATCTTTACCCAGGCACCGGGGCGCTGGGAGGGGCCGCCCATTGCCGAGGAGGCGGCGGAGCGTTTCCGGGAGGCTGCCCGTGGGGCCGGACTCTCGGCGACCTCCTTCGCCCATGCGCCCTACCTGATCAACGTGGCCGCGACGGATGACGGCCTCTGGGAGCGGAGCGTCACACTGCTGACGGATCAGCTCCACCGCGCCCGGCTTCTGGGGCTGGCGGGCGTCGTGCTCCACCCCGGCGCCCACACGGGAGCGGGGACGGAGGCCGGGCTCCGCCGGGCGGCCAAGGGTATCGTCAGGGCCGTGGAGGCCTCGGCCGGCGCGCCGCCGGTGCTCGTCGAGGTGACGGCGGGCCAGGGGACGACCCTTGGAAGCACCATGGAGGAGATCGGCGTTCTCCTGGAGCTTCTGCCGGAGGATCGGGTGGGCGTCTGCTGGGACACGGCCCACCTGTGGGGAGCGGGGTACGACATCACCAGCGGGGAGGGATGGGAGCAATTGTGGAGGGAGTTCTCGTCCAGGACGGGCCGTTCCAGGCCGGAGCTGGTCCACCTCAACGACGCGGCCGTCGGGCTGGGGTCGCGGCGGGACCGGCACGAGCGCATCGGTCATGGCGCCCTGGGCGTGGGGACCTTCGCCCGGATCGTTCGGGATCCGCGGCTGCAGACGACCCCCATGGTCCTGGAAACGCCCAAGGGTGACGACGGTGAGAGCTGGGATCGGGAAGCCCTCGAGCTCCTGCGCCGCCTGGCCCTGGGGTACGGCGAACCCTCGGGGGAGACACCGGCGTGCTGATCGATCTGTCCCTCCACCTTGCGGAGGACAACCCTTTCGTGGAGGGGCCGTCCGTTGCCCGTCTCGGCCACACGGGAACCCACCTGGACAAGTTGCCCGGCGAGTCCGTTCCCCTGGAACGTCTGATGGGGCCGGCCTGTCTGATCGATGTCTCAGCCGTTCGTGGACGGAGGATCGAACCCGGGGACCTGGACGGGGCACGGATCGTCGAGCCCGGGGACTTCGTCATCCTGCGGACGGGTTGGCTTGCCGAGGCGTATCCGGGGCCCCACTACCTGAGTGAACACCCGGAGCTCTCCCGGTCGAGCCTGGAGCTCCTGGCGGCCGCACGGCCCAACATGATTGGCGTCGACGCGCCGGGGTTGGGGCGGCCGGAGCGCCACGGCCGCGTGGACCGGTACCTGGCAGAGCACGGCATCTACGTCGTGGAGAATCTGGCCAATCTGGAGGCACTGGAGATGGAACGACTCAAGATCTATTGCTTTCCACTGGCCCTGGAGGGGACTTCGGGCCTGCCGGTGCGGGTCGTGGCCGAGGTGGGTTGAGGTCCGCGGGAGCTTCACCGAGCGTGGATACCCGTTACAATGTGACGCCGTAACGACGAATGGGAGGGATGTGTGATGGAAGCGAGTACCATCGATCTCAAGTTCCAGGGTGAGGCCCAGGTGATCGCGTCCTTCCTGGTTCCAGCGCCGGAAGGGGGGTTCCTCCTGGTGGAGAGCGGGCCGGGCAGTACCGTCCGGGCCTTGGAGGAGGGGATCGAGGCGGCAGGGTTCGAGCTCGGTCAGCTTCGTGGAGTGCTCGTGACCCACGTTCATCTGGACCACGCTGGCGCGGCCGGGGAACTGGCCCGGAGAACGGGTGCCGGCGTGTGGGTGCATCCCAGGGGTGCTCGCCACATGGCCGATCCCGAACGTTTGCTGGCCAGTGCCCGGAAGATCTATGGATCGGCCATGAACATGCTGTGGGGGACCATGGAACCCGTGCCCGAGGAGCTGCTCCACACCGTCGATGACGGAGAGACCGTCGAGATCGCCGGCGTGCGGGCGACGGCCTGGCACACTCCGGGTCACGCCAGGCACCACGTGGCCTGGCAGATCGGTGGCCAGCTGGCCACCGGGGACGTGGGCGGCCTCCGGATCCCCGGTGTTCCGTACGTCGTGCCGCCGACGCCCCCGCCGGACATCGACATCCCCCTGTGGAAGGAGAGTCTGGCCAAGATCCGCGGGTTGGGGGTCGACCGGCTTCTGGTGACCCATTTCGGCATCCACGACGGGGTCGACGAGCACCTCGACCAGCTGGAGGGCCGCCTCGATCGTTGGTGGGAGCTGGCGGAGGAAACCCTGGGCATGGGTGGGGACGTGGGAACCCTGGAAGCCCTGCTGGTGGATCTGGACGACACGGAGATGGCGCGGGCCAATGTGGGGAGTGCTGCCCGCGGGCACTACCGGGCGGCCTGCCCCATGTTCATGAACGCCTCGGGCCTCGTGCGCGCCTGGAGCGTCGCCGACGATCAGCGGTCCTGACCCGGTTCCTCCGGAGCGATTGGAGCGGGGCGCCGTCCACGGCCCTCCGTGGAAGATGTGTGACGAATCATTGGGGGCGAGCCACCGGTTCGGCGTCCGGGCTCTGAACGTTCCTGGGGGATCCACCGGCATTCCGGGTGATGGGCTTTGTGCTAAGATCGTGTTGATGCGGCGCCCCACCTGATCGCGGCGAGGAACTTCCCCTTGGGAGGTTTTTTTTGGCCCGAATCCGGTGGCGGGCGGTGCTGTCGGTAGCAGGTCGCCGTCGATGGGCGGGGGCGGCAGGGTCTCGGGAGGAGCGAAGATGGCGGGGGAGCAGAACAACTCGGGGCTGGTCCAGATCCTCGACAGGGCGGCGATGGAACGGACCATCGCGCGGATGGCCGCGGAGATCATCGAGCGGGACGGCGGCGATGTGATCCTCGTGGGCATTCACACGCGTGGCGTGCCCCTGGCGGAGCGCCTGGCACGTACGATCGAGGCCACCACGGGCGGGGAGGTCCGTTCCGGGCGCCTGGACATCACGCTGTACCGTGACGACGTGGGTCCCTGGCGGCCGGCCCATGAGCAGCCGCTCCTCAAGGAGACTTTCCTGCCGGACTCCGTCGACGGGGAGGTCCTGTACCTGGTGGACGACGTGCTCTTCACGGGACGGACGGTCCGGGCTGCCCTGGACACGCTGATGGATTACGGTCGTCCCCGGGCGGTGCGTCTGGCGGTTCTGGTGGACCGGGGACACCGCGAGCTACCCGTGGCGGCCGACGTCGTCGGAAGGAAGATCCCCACCTCCCGCGACGAGGACATCCGGGTCCGTTTCGCCGAGATAGACGGTGCCGACGGCGTCTGGATCGGAAAGGGGGCGGCCCATGGCAAATGAGCGTTCGACGTCGCTGGCGTCCAAGGATCTGGTGGGGATCGCCTCCCTGGAGCCCAGCGAGATCGAGCTGATCCTCGACACGGCCGAGGAGCTGCTGGAAATCGCCCGCCGGCCCATCAAGAAGGTGCCGACCCTTCGCGGGCGCACGGTTGTCAACCTGTTCATGGAGCCCTCGACGAGGACGCGCTTCTCCTTCGAGGTGGCCGAGAAGCGTCTCTCGGCGGATACCCTCAACTTCTCGGTGTCGGGTTCCTCGGTTTCCAAGGGAGAGACCCTGATCGATACGGCCCGCAACCTCATGGCCATGGCGCCCGACTTCATCGTCATGCGCCACCCCAATTCCGGTGCGCCCCACCGGCTGGCCAAGATGGTCGGGGCCTCCATCATCAACGCCGGTGACGGCATCAACGAGCACCCGACCCAGGCCCTGCTGGACGCCTTCACCATGCGCCGGCATCTGGGGCGGCTCGAGGGTTTGACCGTGGTCATCGCTGGCGACATCCGGCACTCCCGCGTCGCCCGTTCCAACGCCTACCTCTTGGCCAAGATGGGCGCCAGCGTGCGCTTCGCGGCGCCGGCCTCCCTGATGCCCCTGGAGGCCGAGGTCCTGGGCGCCGAGGTCCACCACCGCCTGGAGACGGCCCTGGAAGGGGCCGACGTCGTCATGATGTTGCGGATCCAGCGCGAACGGCAGGGGAACATGAACTTCCCCTCCCTCCGCGAGTATTTCGATTTCTTCGGGTTGACGCCGGAGCGGTTGGACCTGGCCAAGCCCGAAGCCCTGGTCATGCACCCCGGACCCATCAACCGGGGCGTCGAGATCGATTCACGGGTGGCCGACGGGTCCCGGTCCGTCATCCTCGACCAGGTGACCAACGGCGTCGCCATCCGCATGGCCATTCTCTACCTGCTTTCTGGAGGTCACGGTGAGCCGACTTCTGCTTCGTAACGGTCGCGTCGTCGATCCATCCAAGAGCCTGGACCAAGGGCTCGATCTGCTGCTCGAGGACGGCCAGGTGGCGGCTCTTGGAGAGCGCCTGGACGTCTCCGGGGACACGCCGGTCATGGACGTATCCGGCCTGGTTGTCACCCCGGGGCTCATCGATCTCCACGTTCACCTGCGGGAGCCCGGCTTCGAGTACAAGGAGACCATCGAGACCGGCTGCCGTGCGGCGGTGGCAGGTGGGTTCACGGCGGTCTGCGCCATGCCGAACACCAAGCCCGTCAACGACGACCCCTCCGTGACCCGGTTCATCCGGGAGCGAGCGGCCTCGCTGGGGCTCTGCCACGTCTACCCCATCGCCGCCCTTTCCAAGGGGGAGCGGGGAGAGGAGCTGGCCGAGATCGGTGAGATGGTGCGGGAGGGTGCCGTGGCCGTCTCGGACGACGGCCAGCCCGTCATGAACGCCCAGCTGATGCGCAGGGCACTGGAGTACACCCGGAGCTTCGGCGTGCGGATCGCGGCCCACGAGGAGGACCTCGACCTGGCCGGCGGCGGCTCCATGCATGAGGGGCCCGTGTCCACGCGCATCGGTCTCAAGGGGATCCCGGCCGTCGCCGAGGAGGTCATGGTCGCCAGGGACATCCTGCTGACCGAGCTGACGGGCGGCAGCCTCCACCTCTGTCACATGTCGACCCGCGGGAGCCTGGACCTGGTACGCATGGCACGCCGCCGCCAAATCGACGTCACGTGCGAGGTGACGCCCCACCATTTCATGCTCTCGGACGAGGATCTGGCCGCCTCCAACTATGACACCAACTGGAAGATGAACCCGCCTCTGAGGAGCCGGGACGACGTGGAGGCCGTGCTCCAGGGGATCTACGACGGGACCGTGGACGCCATCGTCACCGACCACGCCCCCCACCACGCCGACGAGAAGGACCTGGACTTCGCCGACGCCCCCTTCGGTGTCGTCGGCCTGGAGACCGCCGTCAGCCTGGCCCTGGACCGCCTTGTCCATGGACGGGTTATCGGGCTGCTCCAGCTCGTCCGGCTCATGTCCACCCGGCCAGCCGAGGTCTTCGGCCTGCCTGGCGGGACCCTCAAGGAGGGCGCACCGGCCGATGTCACCCTGCTGGACCTGAGGAAACGGATCACCGTCGATCCGGAGAGATTCCAGTCCAAGTCGCGGAACACGCCCTTCGCCGGAATGCAGCTCCGGGGAGCGCCCGTCGCCACCATCGTCGGCGGCCGCGTGGTCTGGCAGGCGAGCTGAACCCGACCGCACCCCCCTGGGGGAGGGCGTTCGGTGGCGAACGATCGGGCGTCATGTGCTATGCTTCCGCACCCGTGCAGAGGTGCGGGCATCCCAGTGTGTGAGGCCGGTCATGACGGATCCAAACAGCGACCAGATGAGCGAGTTCGAGCAGGCTCTCCAGGAGAATCTGGAGACCCGGAACGTCAACGTCGGCGACGTGGTGGACGGCACCATCGTCGCCATCCACGGCGATGTGGCCCTGGTGGACATCGGCGGCAAGTCCGAGGCCATTCTCGACCGGGCCGAGCTGGACGATCTGGGCACGGGTGATCCCGTGGAGGTCGCCGTCATCGACGCCGGCGAGGAGATCCGTGTCTCCCGCAGGCTGGCCATCGAGCAGCGTCTCAAGGAGAAGCTCGCCGATGCCGTCAAGGACGGAACGCCCGTCTCGGGGAAGGTGGTCGGCCGGCGCAAGGGCGGCTTCGACGTCACCGTGGCGGGGATCCGCGGTTTCTGTCCCGCCTCACAGATCTCCGACCGCCGGTCGGACGACCTGGACCGGCACCTGGGCGAGACCTACGAGTTCCAGATCCTCGAGTACGATCCCAGCCGCCACAAGCTGGTGGTCTCCCGCGCGGCGCTCCTCCGCAAGGCGGCAGAGGAGGCGCGAGAGGCGACGTGGGAGAAGCTGGGGGAAGGTGTTGTCCTGGAGGGGAAGGTCCGCTCGCTGACGGATTTCGGCGCCTTCGTCGATCTCGGGGGCGTGGACGGTCTGGTCCACGTGACGGAGATCTCCCACCGCCGCATCGGGAAACCCGGAGATGCTCTCGAGGTGGGCCAGGAAGTTCGCGTCCAGGTGCTCGAGGCCGACCGGGAGAAGAACCGCGTTTCCCTCAGCATCAAGCGTCTCGAGCCCAACCCCTGGGACGGGGCCGGGGAGCGCTACGCCCCGGGAACCAAGGTCAGCGGGACCATCGTCCGGAAGGCGGACTTCGGCTTCTTCGTTACCCTGGAGGAGGGGATCGACGGCCTGCTGCACGTCAGCCAGCTACCGCCCGGCCTCGGTCGCGACTCGGAGGAGCTCGCAGTGGGCCAGCCCTTTGAAGGCTGGGTCCGGGAGTGCGACCCCGAGCACGAGCGCATCGGCCTGACCCTTCGCGAGGTGCCGGACCACGACCCCTGGGAGCGCATCGAGATGCACTACCAGGAGGGGCAGGTGGTCGAGGGAACCGTGGAGAACGGCGCGCCCTTCGGTGTTTTCGTGGAGCTGGAGCCCGGTCTCAGCGCCCTGATCCCCGTTTCCGAGCTCGGCATGGGCCGGGACGTCGATCCCAGGACGGCCCTGGAACCCGGCAGCACGGTCAAGGCCAAGGTGCTGTCCATCGATCCCGGGCGCCGGCGCATGAGCCTCTCCATCCGTGCCTACAAGCGAGAGCAGGAGCGCGGTGAGTACCAGAAGCACATGAACTCCAAGGCCCCCGAGGAACCCGGCCAGACGGCCTTCGGCGCTGCGCTGCTCAAGGCCCTGGGCAAGGAACCGTCCTCCGACTGACGTTCGCGGGCCGGTGCTGCGTCCGGTTCGTCGGGATGGCCGGACGGCCAATCCCTCCTCCCTTCCTCGCCCCGGCTCCACGAGAGAACGATCCCGCGGGACTCCCCCGGGTGTTGCTGGAGCGAGATCGCTGGCCCTGTGTGGCCTGCCGGCCGCAGCCTGCTGACGCAGGCCGGCCGGGGTCGGTTACCCGATCTCCTTCGGTCGGTTGGCCACGGCGGCGTCCACGGCGGAGTAGTCGGCGTCGGCGAGGCCCAGCTCGAGGGTGCGGGTGAACAGCTTGTGGAGGCCGGCGAGGACCTCGGCGCCCAATCCCTGCGCCTCGGCGGCCTTGAGGCAGAGATCGACGTCCTTGAGCATGTGCCGGGCGGGGAAGTTGGCGTTGGAGAAGTCCCGGTTCAGCATTCGCGGCAGCTTCTTGTCGAAGGCCTTGGAGTACAGGGCGCTGGCCCGGACCGTCCCGATGTAGTGCTCCGCGTCGACGCCGTGGCTTCGGACCAGCTCCAAACCCATGGCGTAGGTCGACGCCATGGTGGCGATGAGCTGGTTCATGGCCAGCTTGAGGACGGCCGCATGGCCGACCGGGCCGATCCACGACACCCTCTGACCCAGCTGCTGGAGCAGGGGGCGCCAACGCTCGAAGAGCATGCGATCGCCTCCGGCCATGACGATCAGGGTTCCGGCGGTGGCCTCGGGGATCGACCCGAGGACCGGCGCCTCCAGATAGACGCCGCCGGACTCGGTCGTTTCCATGGCGAAGGCACGGCTCTCCTCCGGCCCGATGGTCCCCATCTGGAGGACCGTCCGTCCGGCCAGGCGCCGTCGTGTCTCCCCTTGGAAGAGGACGCTCTCGATGACCGGGCCGTCCCGCAGCATCAGCAGGATGCCCTCGGCGGCGGCCACGGCCTCGGCCGGCGAGCCCGCCACCGCGGCGCCGACGGCCCCGAGCTCCCGGGTCCGGGAGGAGGTACGGTTCCAGACGGTCACACGGTATCCCGCGTCGAGCAAACGCCGGGTCATGGGGGCGCCCATGAGCCCGGTACCCAGCACGGCAACGGTGGGGCGGTCGTCCTGCATATCAACCTCCAGGATGCCCGTTGGCCGGGCGGTCTCCAGGAGGGAAGTGTAACGCCGCGTTGATCGAAAAGGGGGATGGAGGCGACGGCCGGATTCGAACCGGCGAATGAGGGCTTTGCAGGCCCCTGCCTTACCACTTGGCCACGTCGCCAGGGAGACCGATTCTAGGGAACCCACCCCCGGCCGTCAAGCGTGATGCCGTGCCCGTGTCCTGGGATGCTGGGTTTTCGATGGGGGTTCGAAGAAGGAAGAGATGGAGCGGGAGACGGGATTTGAACCCGCGACTTCGACCTTGGCAAGGTCGCACT
>CAZXNA010000094.1:0-13069 GCA_964641295.1 uncultured Thermoanaerobaculia bacterium | reverse complement strand
GACGCACCGGTACGGGTGGCCTGGCGGATCGGGGCGCGGCGTGCGCACGCGGGAGCACGCGGGTGTGTGCGAGGTTTTCCGGACGGGACGCCTCTCTCAATACGAGGGCCTGTCGTATCTCTTGGCAACAAAGAGCTGGTGCAGTCGCAGGAAAACCTCGTAATGTTATTCTGAGCGGGAAATGGCGTGGCAGGATAGGGACCTGACCGAGAGCTTCGACGTGGGGGGCGGTGGTGTCGGCGAGCTTCGCTTCCTGCCGCCGGCCCGCTGGCGGCTCCAGCGCATGATCGGTCGGGGAGGTCAGGCCGATGTCTGGCTCGCCGAGGACCTGGAGCTGGAGCAGTTTGTCGTCCTGAAGGTCTTTCACCGGATCGGCGATCCCGTCGCCGTCGAACGCATGCGGCGCGAGGTCAAGTTGGGCCGGGAGCTTCACCACCCGGGTCTGGTGCGGCTCTTCGATCTGGTGGAGATGAACGGCTTCCTGGTTGCCGTCATGGAGTGGATCCCCGGGGGCAGCCTGGCCGGACTCCTCGTGGAAGAAGGGCCATTGCCCATCGGTCGCGTGTTGGACGTTGCCGGCCAGGTTCTGGAGACCCTGGCCTATCTCCACGGGGAGGGCGTGGTTCACCGGGATGTCAAACCCTCGAACCTGCTCCTGGCCAGTGACGGACGAATCCTCCTGGGAGATCTCGGGCTGGCCCGGCGGCTGGCGGAGGGAGGGGACCTGACCCGGACGCTGACGGCGGTGGGGACGCCCGCCTACATGGCACCGGAGCAGCTCAGGGGCGAGGAGCCGACTCCTGCGGCCGATCTGTACGCTCTCGGCGTGACCCTGTTCCAGATGCTGACGGGGAAGACGCCCTTCACCGCCTCCTCGGAGTTCGAGATGGCCGACGCCATCCTGCACCGGAAGGCGCCGCCGCTCCGATCGGTCCGGAGGGAATGCCCCCGCCGGCTCGCATCCTTCGTGGACCGGCTGCTCGAACGGTCGGCGGCCGACCGTTTCCCCGACGGCGGCGTCGCCCTCGAGGCGTTCCGGCGCCGGAGCACCGTGGGTTCGCGCCGGCGAAGGCGCCGGGTGGCCGCCGGTCTCGTGATCGCGGGGTTGGTTCTCGGGGGAGGCGCGGCGGCCCGCCGGCTCCTGTTCGAGCCCCCACCCCTGGACCACGTGGAGCGGCTCGACGGGGAGCTCGTGGCCCTCGATGCCGAAGGGCGGGAGCTGTGGAGGTATCGCACGGTCGAACCGTTGATCTTCGTCGCCGCCGATCTTCTGGGGTCCGGAGAGCCGGAGGTGGTGGTCGGCCGCTCCGTGCCCCGGGAGGGGGACCGTCGGCGGGTCAGTCTGAACGTGCTGGGCAGGGGTGGGCGGGTCGTGGGAACCGTGACGCTCCAGGACGGGCCGGAGCTCGGGTCCTTCAACACCACGGCGGACTGGAGCCTCCGGGACCTCGCCCTCGGGGACATCGACGGGGATGGGCACGAGGACCTCCTGTGGTCGATCGCGCACTGTATCTGGTATCCCTCGGCCGCGGGCGTATGGGCGCCCCGGGCCTCCACCCATCCGAGCAAGCTCCTGGTGAACAGCGGTGTCATCAAGATACTCAAGGCGATGGACCTCGACGGCGACGGCCGGGACGAGGTCGTCCTCTCCGGTCTGAACAACCCGCTGGGCTTCCAGGTCTTCCTCGCCATCGTCCAGCCGGGTTCCCCGGAGGCCGGCGGCTGGTTTCAGAGCTTCGACTCACCGGACCTGACGGTGGATGGGGCCGGTGCCAACGTGGAGAGATTGCGCGGAACCCTGACCTACGTGCCCCTTGGCAGCGGCATTTTCCCCTGTTCACCCGGGCGATCGGGGCCGGAAGGGATCGAGCTTGCCTGCGCCGGGAAGGTCCTGCGGCTCGACCGGGACGGCAACCCCGAGGGCAGTCCGGCGTACGGGAGGGGCCCCATGCTCCGCCGCCGGTTCTGGACTGATCTCGGGACCGTCTGCCGGCGGCTCCGGCTGGCCGGCGAGGGTGAGCTGGAGGGGCTGTGGGAGGGATTCCGGACAATGCACCCGGAGATCCTCGCCGAGCGGCCTTCCACAACGGCCGCAGCCCTGATGGCGGCCCGCGCCATGGCCGATGCTGGATACCACGGGCGGGCGGCACGCCTGCTGGAGGAGACCGCTGTCCGGATCCCGGAGGAGCGCGACCTGCTTCTGCGGGCCGGGGAGTACCGTCTGATCGCTGGCGATCGCTGGGGCGGCCGTGCCGACCTCCTGCGCTCCCTTCCCACCGGGAAGGGCGGCCGGAACCCCTACGACCAGTACCTGCTGCTGGCCCTGGACGCGGTGACCCACGGCGACGAGGCGAGTTTCGAGGCGGCGGTGCAGGCCAACGCCTCGGTGGCGGCCGGTGGGACGTTCCGCAACACCGCCGAAAAGCTGCTGCCGGCCCTCTTGTGGGCCCAGGGACGCTGGAACGACCCGCGCCTTCGGAACGTGAAGCGGGATCTGGCCGTTCCCGTTCTCGAGGTGCTCGGTCTTTGGGGCGAGCTGGAAAGGGGAGGGGATCCGGAGGGGGTGGCCGCCGCGGCCGGGCGCCTTGAGAAGGGCTCGGATGTTCGAGACCTGGCCTGTCTGCTCCATGCCGCCGCCGAGCTGCGACTCGGAGATGCCGCTTCGGCCAGGGGACTGGCCGAGTCCGTTCTCGCCGACATGGACCGGGAGGGACGGCGCTCCTACGAGCTCTCCTGCTGGAGGCACCTGGCGTGTGTGGTGGCCGCCGAAGCCGCCGCGGCCAACGGTGGCTCGGCGCACGAACGGGAGTGGCTCGAGGAGGCCGCTGCTGCGGGACCCGGCACCTGGTACGGCCGCCGTGCCGTGGAGCTGTTGGCGGCCGGGCCCGCCGAGGCGGGTGCCGGCCGGCGCACGACCCCCTGAATCGCCAAGGAAAGAGGCGGCCTCAGGACGCCGGTCCGGCCGCAGTTGAAAAAAACCGCCCCGGCGCTCCGGGGCGGTTGACGGCTCGGGTCCGTTCGTCGATCTACCCCTTGCCCCCCGCTTCGGCGGCATGGGCGGCCCGCATCTCCTTGGCCTTCTCCCGAATCTCCACCAGGTCCTTCTTCATCTTGGCGAAGCCGTACCAGGTGGCGTAGTCGGGGTTCATGTGGAAGGTCGCCTGGAAGGCCTTCATCCGGTGGTCCATGAACATCTCGTACAGGGTCTCCTCGATCTCGGTGTTCACCTCGTAGAAGGAGAGGAGCTGGGGATAGACCCCCTCGCCCTCCTTGACGGGGATGATGCCGTCCTTCCGGAGGCCGGCGACGATCTCGATGGCCTCGGCGAAGAGCTTGTCGGCTTCCTTGAGCATGAGGTCGGCGTTCTCGATGTTCTTGTCCACGAAGGTTTTGGCATGGCACTTCTGGCAGGTGTCCGTGATGCGCTTCCGCTCGGCAGCGAAGGACTCCTTGTCCAGGCGGGCCATGTCGCCGGCCTTGACCACCTCCAGGAGCGGCGTGGGATTGCCCTCGGCGTCCAGGACGCCCAGACCCTTGAGGATCGTGGCGCGGTAACCCATCCACTCGGCGTCGTCCTCCGGGAGGCGCAGGCCGAGGAATCCCCACGCCGTCCGGACCCGGTGGTCCCCTTCGGGCATGTGGCAGTCCTGGCAGGTGGGGCCGCGGTGGGCTTCACGGTTGAGCAGGTAGGCGACACCGTGCTTGGAGCCGGACCACATCTCCCACTGGGCGTGGTCGAAGCCCATGTGGCAGGTCTTGCAGGCCTCGGGCTCCTGTGCCTCCGCCTTGGAGAAGGCATGCCGGGTATGGCAGTTCTGGCAGTCCATGCCGTAGTGGTAGTACTTCCGCCACTCGGTCTGCCGCTTGGATTCGTCGGTCAGGCCGAGGGTGTGGCAGCCGCCGCAGCCCTTGTTCCCGGCGATGAAGGCCATGGGCTGGCCGTGGGAGAAGGGGAGAGCGTCGATGGCCAGGAGTCCCTTGGCATGCTTCCCGGCGAGGTACTGCTCGGCCTGCTCCTCGTGGCATGCCTGACAGGTGGCGATGGTGGGAAGTTTGGCCTTGTCGGCATCGTCCATCCCCGTGTGCTCCGCACCGTGACACGCCTTGCAGGTCATGGTCTTGGACATCTTGCCGCGGTTGAAGTCCTTGACAAGCAGTGGATTGAGCTTGGCGTGGCACTCCTCGCACTTGGACTGGACGGCACTCGATGGCAGGGCCGCCAGCAGGAGAAGGGCCACCGCGACGATCAGTGTGACTCGCAACCTCATACGCAACCTCCCTTTTACTTTCTCAATCATGATGGGCCACTACATTGAGAGTATATACCAATAGCTGGGCTCGCGACGTTGACCCGGGTCAAGATTCGTGGCAGTTGCGTGACAATTCTCCTGACAGACGTCAATGCCGCGCGGCACCCCCGGGGCATACTTGGCGGGAGATGGAGGAGCCGCGATGACCCGACCGCCCCGTGTTTTCGGTGCCCGCCGTGTTGTGCAGTGGACCATGGCGGTGTTCATCGTCGTTCTCGGCGTTCGATTTGGCCTGTGGGTCACGGCGCACATGAGCGGACGGTGGCCCTCGGTCGGACGTCCGCCGGGCGTCGAGGGCTTCCTGCCCATCGACGGGATGCTGGCATTCCGCCACTGGCTATTGAGCGGACAGATCGATCCGATTCACCCGGCGGCTCTGGCCATCTTCGTCGGCATCTGCGCCATGTCCCTCCTGGTGGCCAAGTCGTTCTGCTCGACCCTTTGCCCCGTCGGTCTTCTCTCGGAGCTGTTGGGCCGGTTGGGGATACGCCTTCTCGGGAGAAATCTGCGACTTCCCCGTTGGCTGGACCTGCCGCTCCGCTCCCTGAAGTTCCTGTTGCTCGGCTTCTTCGCCTGGGCCGTCTGGGTCGCCATGAGCCCCAGTCAGGTCCACGCCTTTCTCGAGAGCCCCTACGCCAAGATGGTCGACGCCAAGATGTGGCTCTTCTTCGCGCACCCCTCGCGCCTGACCATTGCCGTTCTCGGCGTGCTGATCGTGGGCTCAATCTTCATCCGTGATCTCTGGTGCCGCTACCTGTGCCCCTACGGCGCCCTTTTAGGGGTCCTCGGGCGCTTCGCCCCCTTCAAGGTGACGCGCGATTCCGAGCTCTGCACCGACTGCCGGGGATGCACCGCCGTTTGCCCGGCCCAGCTCAAGGTGCACGAAATGGGCCGGGTGGCATCCATCGAGTGCACCTCGTGCCAGGACTGCGTCGCCGTGTGCCCCGTTGAGGGCTGTCTGGCCATCCGTCCCCCCCTGGTACCCCGCAGGAAAAGGGTATGGCTGCGGCCCGCCGTGGGGATCGCCGTGGCGGTGGGGGTCTACCTGGTGATCGTCATGGCCTTCCGGCTGGCGGGTCACTGGGAGACCTCGGTCAGCGAGGCGGAGTACCACCGGCGCCTTCCCGAGATCTCCTCGCCGCTGTACACACACGTGGGCGGCATGGCCATGACGGAGGAGAGCGCGGGGCTGGCGAGCCAGACGCCAGACGGAGAGATGGCGGGGGTGGCGAGCCATGGCTCCTCGTCCATGAAGTGAGAGGTGAAGGGTAAGGTGTAAGGGGAGAAGAAGAAAGAAGATAGAGGAGAAAAAAGAGAAACGCCCCGGGGACTCCCCGGGGCGTCTTGTGTGGTTCTCAATACCGTTACTGGTTGAAGAGCGGGAAGGTGCGGTGGGTGAAGGCGTCGAAGTAGGGGGTCATCCCGAAGAACTGGGGATCGAAGAGCGGGGCGCCGTGCTCGTCCATGAGGATCGTTCCGGATTCGCCCAGGGGGAACATGCTCTCGATCCTGATGGGGCCGTCGGACCCCATCTCGATGCAGTGGGCGTAGGTGGATCTGGAAGAGAAGGGCGTCGTGTGAATCTCTCCGAGCATGGGGTGGGTGTACCGGATGTAGCCGCGGGCCTCGTGCCACGGGCGCGGGCCCAACTGGGCCAGCACGTTGTCAAGGGCCTGGACGATCAGCAGGTCGGGCGACTCGGGCCGGCCGGTCCCAGAACGATCCTGGAACCAGTCGTAGTGGTTAACGACGCTGGCCTGGTCTCCGGCCAGGGCGTGGAGCAGGACGTTGAACAGCAGGCCGAGGGGCTGATCCGTGTACTTGAGACCCGCGCCATCGAACTCGTCGGAGAAGGTCAGGCGGATGACTTCGCGAATCCAGGCGTCCTGGAGTACCCAGGCGTCGGCCCGGAAGAGGCCGTTGGCCCAGCTGTCCGGACCTCCGTCGACGAAATGTCCGTCCCACCCCTCAAGCAGTGCGATGGCGGCATTGCGGTCGTTGGAGGGGTTGGCGGCGACGGCGGCCTCGAAACGGCTGGCGACGAATTGCCACGGGTTGCCGCCGGAGTAGAAGGAATCCGTGGTGGCGATGTTGAGGGCCAGGTCACGCACCTGCTCGTAACTCAGGTTGTTGTGCGTCGAGAGGTAGTCGTCCACCGCGTGGGCACGGTGGAAGACACCCATGGTGTACCACAGGTTGTTGGGTGGGTTGTCGTAGCCGGCCTCGGCCTTGTTGTTCCAGCCGCCGTAGTAGTTGAACGAGCTGTTCTCGTCGTGGGGGTGGGGCTTGATGACTGCCGGATCCCACTCGGCCGTACCGTCGCCGGGGAGGGGGAAGCGGACGTCGACGTTGGCCGGACGGACGGGATCACGCCCGGACATCCAGTAGGCGATGTTGCCGTCGCGGTCGGCGTAGCAGAAGTGCTGGCTCAGGGGCGCCAGGGCCAGGGCCTTGCCGAACTCGTCCATGTTGGTGGCCCGGGCGGCCTGGAGGGCGAACTGGATGACGTCGCGGAGCTCGTAGCCCCAGTGGGAGTACTTGAAGGAGACGATGACGTCCGGAGGATTCGAGGGATCGTAGGGGATGGGCTCGATGACGGGGCCGTGGGCGGTCCGGAAGATGGGAAGGGTCACGTCCGCTCCACCCGCCACGTGGAAGGTCTCCATGCGGTCGAGGGAGACCGACTGAGGCGCCTCCAGGTAGAAGTCCATGGTGTGGGCGTGGCCGACCTGCATGGACCAGGCGTGGTGGGGCGTCCGGCCGATGATGATGCCCGGGACGCCGGGAACGGTCATGCCGGAGATGTTGAGCCCGGCGCCGCGGATGGAGCCCTCCATGACGATGGACGGCGTCGAGAAGCCCATCTGGGGCCCCGAGTAGATGATGGGATGGCCGGAGGCGGTCTTCTCGCCGGAGACGACCCAGGCGTAGCTGCCCATCTTGGTGAAGGCGTTGATCCGCTTGAGGTCCAGAATGCGGCGGTCGTGCCGGCCGCGGATCCTGGCGGCGGCGGCGCGGAGATCGGGCATGGAGTTGGCCTTGACCTTGGTGATGGCGTTGGAGGTTCCCTCCTTCTCGTCGTGGACGTAGGTCAGGGCGGCGGGATCGTTTCGCCAGCGCAGGTCGCTGAACATGGCCAGGTAGTCCTGCGGGTAGACCTGGGCGAAGGTCTGCAGGAGGACCGCGTTGTCCAGCTGGCCCGTCACGCCCCGCCCCTCGGGATCGAAGTTCCTCAGCAGGGTGGCCAGCCAGGACATGACGTCCGTTACGGTCCACGGCGCCGGGTAGAACTCTACGCCGAGCTGTCCACCGATGGCCCTGAACTCGAAGGGCAGCTGAGAGGGGTCCTGGTGGATCTCCGTGATCCTGCGGTTGATGCCGTCCACATAGGCACGGAGGATGGTCTTGGTCTCCGTGTCCAGGCCGTCGTAGGTTTGCTGGAGCTCGGACTCCGAGTAGCCAGCCGTTCGCATGAAGATGTCGTCCTCGAGATAATCCTGGCCGAGGATCTCCGCAAGGGTCCCCCGAGCCGTTCTCCGGTAGGTCTCCATTTGCCAGAGCCGGTCCGCGGCCACCTCGTGGCCCATGGCCTCGTAGACGTCGTAAAGGGTTCCGCCCGTGATGTACCAGACGCCCTGGGCGTCCCGGTTGACGGCGATGGGAACGGTGGGCTCCGTGCTCCTGCTGGCGCCCGCGTAGAGGTAATAGGCGTCGCTGGTGCCGTTGACGACGATGGAGGCGTAGCCGAAGGCGGTGCCGTCACAGCCGTCGGTGCAGGTGATGGAGATCGAGCCGGCCGAGTCCATGTTTTCGTTGGCCTGGAACTGGAGCAGGGCCCCGGGCTGGACGGTCTTGGTCCAGCTGTTGATCTCGTTGCCGGTGGCGTCCATGGTCTTGACGTCGAAGGTCTGGGCGGCACTGCCCGTGTTGGCGATACCGACGGCGACGCGGTGACCTTCGAAGTCCATGGGCGCTGGGAAGATCACCTGGCCGCCGGCCTGGAAGCCGGAGCCCGGAGCGACGCTGCCGACCCCCTGGCCGTAGGTGCCCTTGGATGCCGTGGTGAAGGTGCGGGTCGAGACGACCACCTCCTGGGTGGACCACCACGTCACCGCGTACTTGCCGTCGCCGAGGCTGGGAGCCACGGCGTTGACAACGTCGTCGATCGCGAGGGTCCCGCCCACGGCGGGAACGGTGAATGTCTTTTCGTAGTAAGGCCCGGCCGGCGTCAGGAGGGTAACGCTGATGCGGGCCGGCTGGTTGCCGCCGGTCTGGGTGACGTAGAGGCTGGTGGTCCAGAAGGACCCCTCTGCGCCGGGCAAGTGGGCCACCACGGGGATGACGCCGGCGGTCATCGGTTGGAGGGTTTGTGCGCCGAGCGTGCCGAGGCACAGCACGATGAGCGCGGCGAGGAGAAGAACAGTACGTCGCATCTGGGGCTCCTTTCGTCCCGTATGAGCAGTTGGAGATATTGTACACCCAGTAAGCCCGGGTTGGGAGTTGAAGGAAGAGAGGGTTGGGGAGCATGGGTGAGGTTGAGAGGCGGCACGAAGAGCAGAGGTCGACTGCGGGAAGGGGGAAGAACGCGAAGGGGATCGCAGCGGGGCGCCCTTCCCGTGGATCGCCACCTCTCACAATTCCTTCCGGAAGAAAGAGGACGCCGAAGCGATCTTCGGGAATCGTGAGAAGTGGCACGTCCCGTCGACCACGACCTTGTGCGGGGCGGTGGAGGATAGGGTGATCTGGGGGTGAGGGGAGCTGGTTCGCTTCGGGAACGTTGGCCTCGTGCTTTGCGGAGGGATGACCGCTGGAAGAACCTGTCTTCCGACTGCCTTTCCACACCCTTTGCACAACTCGGTTATCACTCTGTCCGTTGGACTTGACAAGCGAAGGGGAGGGGGGCTAGATTGACGATTTGATCAATGTGAGGAGGTTTGTCATGCGTGGAAAACACCTCGTCGCATCGCTCTGTGTTGTGCTGTTGATCGGAGGTGCCTCTGCGTTCGCCGGCGATCTGGACCTTGTTGGCTCCATCCTGCCACCGCGCAACCAACAGGTTGCCGTGGTCTCGGGAACCGTGACTCTTGCTGGCAGCGGCGACCGGTTGCTCGTTCTGCTCGATCGCGGAGACGACGGGACGTCTCCGGATGACACCATCGATGCCGTGATCCGTGTCGGCCTCCAGGGGAGAGCACCCCAGGGAGAGCTTCGTCGGTTGGAGCGGGCCACGATCGAGATCTCATCCCGGCGTGTGGTGATCACCGCGCCCGACGGGCCCGTCGCGCTGGAGTTCTCCATCGACTCGGAGGGAATGTTGCCACTGGTAGGCCTGCCGCCGGAAAGGGATTTCCGGCAACCTTTGAGCCGGCTCGTCGGGGCGGCGCTGGTGTTCGAGTTGGCGGTCTGTAGGCCCCGGTTAAAGGAAACCTCGGCGCAGGTACTGGCCCATGTTGCTGCGGGTGATTCGCCGTACCTGCCACCGGCGGCCTGTCACGGTGAGGATTGTCAGTCGGGTGGCATGGGGTCCACGTCGTGCAGCCAGACGTGCGGGGGGATCGGTTGTTCCGTCAGCTGCGGCAGTGGGCACTTCGCGTGTTGTAACTGCTCGTTGATCACCGGTGCGCACTGTTTCTGCTACCCGATACCCCGTTGAAGAATCCGCTTGCCCGGTGGCTTGACGAGGAATGGGCCGGGTTTCCACGGCTGAGTCTGGAACACTCGGGAGGATTCGTGGCGGACGGTTGAAAGCGCCGACGAACCGGGGGTGCCTCCGCCGTGGTCCCCGCCCGAGCCCGCTTCAAACCGTCCTGGAGTACACCGGACGCTCGGAGTCCGTCTCCAGGTAGGTGTCGAAGGGCATGCAGATGTTGCGGAGGAAGAAGCGCCCCTTGGGGGTGACGTGGAGGCCGGCGGCGTCGAGCTCGATCAGGCCGTCCTCGGCCATGGGGGCGAGGGCCTGAAGGGCGTCGGCGAAGTGCTCCTCGGGATCGACGCCGAGCTGGTCCCGGACCCAGGCGAAGGGGAGCTCCAGGGAACAGATGATCCGGCGGATGACGGCGCCGCGGAGCTCGTCCTCGGGGGTCCGGCGCAGGCCGCGCTCGACGGGGAGCCTGCCCTCGGCCAGGGTGCGCTCGTAGGCGGCCAGGCCCTTGAGGTTTGCGGCGTAGGCACCGGCCACGTCGCCGATGGAGGTCAGGCCGATGCCCACCTGGTCGGTTGCCGGCATGACGGTGTAGCCCATGAAATTCCGATGGATCCGGCCCTCGCCGAGCGCCTCGGCCAGCTCGTCGCCGGGCCGGGCGAAATGGTCGAATCCGACGAAGGTGTACCCGGCGCCCAGGAACTCCTCGACGGCGGCGGCGAAGAGGCGGAACTTGGCCCAACCCCGCGGCAGGGCCGTCTCGTCCAGCTGGCGCTGGTGGGGCTTGATCCAGGGCACGTGGGCGTAGGAGAAGCAGGCCACGCGGTCGGGCGCCAGCTCGGCGACGACGGTCCGGACGGTGCGGCGGAAGCTCTCCTCGGTCTGGAAGGGCAGGCCGTAGATCAGATCGATGTTGACGGAGCCGACGCCGAGGCGGCGGACGGTCTCCACCTGGTCGCGGGTCAACTCCAGGGGCTGGATCCGCTGGACGGCCCGCTGGACCCCGGGATCGAGGTCCTGGAGCCCCATGGAAATGCGGTTGAACCCCAGCTCGGCCAGGGTCTCCAGGTGCTCCGGTGTGGTGACGCAGGGGTCGATCTCTACGGCCACCTCGGCTCCGGGGGAGAAGCGGAAATGGCGCTCGATGGCGCGGAAGAGACGCCGGCACTGTTCCGGCGAGAGGTAGGTGGGGGTCCCGCCGCCCCAGTGGAGCTGGTTGAGGGTCCGCCGCTGCCCGAGCCCGGCGGCGACGAGCTCCAGCTCCGCCTCGACGGCCTCCAGGTAGGGCACCTCGGGACCGCCGTGGGGCGAGATGACGACGTTGCAGCCGCAGTAGGTGCACCGCTCACGGCAGAAGGGGATGTGAACGTACATGGAGAGGGGATCGTCCGGCCGCTCCGAGGCGGCGGCCAGCCGCTCCCGGTACTCGGCCTCGCCGAAGCCCTCGTGGAAGTGGGGCGCCGTCGGGTAGGAGGTGTACCTCGGGCCGGGCCGGTCGTACTTCTCCAGGAGCTCGGGGGTCAGGCCGTCGAGGCCGGTTTCATGCATGTCTGTACTCCTGGACGGTGCGGACGAAGGCCTCGACGCCTGCGATGGGCACCTCGGGCGTGATGCCGTGGCCCAGGTTGGCGATATACCCCTTCTTCGGCGCGCTTTCGAGCATGGATCGGGTGCGTCGGCGGATGACGTCGGGGGGCGCCATGAGAAGCCCGGGATCCAGGTTGCCCTGGAGAGCGTGCCGGGGAAGGGAGCGGGCGGCCCGACCGAGATCGACCCTCCAGTCGACGCTGAGGACCTCGCACGGCATGTCCGCCAGCTCCTCGAGCAGGTGACCGCCGCCGTTGGGGAAGTAGATGCGGGGGACGCCCAGGTGGCCCAGATGCTCCAGGAGCCGCCGGGCCGGCGCCAGGCCCCAACGCCGGGCGTCCTCGGCGCCCAGGGCCCCGATCCACGAGTCGAAGACCTGCACGGCCTGGGCGCCGTGCTCCACCTGGCTTGCCAGGTAGCCGGCCATGGAATCGGCCAGGGTGGCCGTCAGCCGGTCGAAGGCCTCGGGGTGGGCGTGGGCGAAGGCCTTGACCCGCGTGAACGACCTGGAGGTCGTTCCCTCCACCAGGTAGCTGGCCAGGGTCCAGGGCGCGCCGCAGAATCCGATCAGCGCCGTCTTGGGGTCCAGGGCCGCCCGTACCCGCTCGAGGGTCTCGTCGAGGAACTCCGTTCCGGTCCACGGTTCGGGCGGCCGCAGGCGATGGACGTCTTCAGGGGTCCGGATGGGGTTGGCGATGTGGGGACCCGGCGTGAAGCTCAGCTCGATCCCCATGGGAACCAGTGGTGTCAGGATGTCGGAGAAGACGATGGCCGCGTCGAGGCCGAAGCGCCGTACGGGCTGGAGGGAGACCTCCGCCGCCAGCTCGGGGTTCCGGCAGAGGCCGAGGAAATCGCCGGCCTTCCGGCGCACCTTCCGGTACTCGGGCAGGTAGCGTCCCGCCTGGCGCATGAACCAGACGGGAGGGCGGTCCACCTCCTGCCGTCGGCAGGCCCTGAGGAAACGGGGCGTTTCGCCGGACGCCGGGAGGCTGCTCATGACCGTACCCTGGGCGCCACCTTCTCCAGGGCCCGCCGGAAGGCGGCGACGGTCTCGTCGATGGCGGCCTCGTCATGGGCCGTGGAGACGAACATGACCTCGTAGGCCGAGGGAGCCAGGTAGACACCCTCCTCCAGCAGGGCGGCGTGGAGGGCGGCGTACCGTTCGGCGGCGGCGGGCTCGATGCCGTCGAAGCGCCGGGGCGGCGGCCCCTCCTGGAGGGAGAGCCAGAGGATGGAGCCCGCCCGGGCCACGGACCAGGGGAGGCCGGCGGCGCGGAAGGCCTCTTGGATGCCCTGCTGAAGGCGGCCGGCCGACCGGTCGAGCCGCCCCCAGGCGGTGCCGCCGTCGTCCAGGAGCTGGTGGAGTGTGGCGGCGCCGGCTGCCATGGCGACGGGGTTTCCGGAGAGGGTCCCGGCCTGGTAGACGGGGCCCAGGGGCGCCAGCTGCTCCATCAGCTCCCGGCGGCCGCCGTAGGCGCCGACGGGGAGCCCGCCTCCGATGATCTTGCCGTAGGTGGCCAGGTCCGGCGTG
>CAZXNA010000093.1:0-13185 GCA_964641295.1 uncultured Thermoanaerobaculia bacterium | reverse complement strand
CGCACTCGGCCCTGTGAGCCGAGTGCTCCGGTGTCGTCGCGGGATGGGCGGGTGGCAGTACGCCGCACCAACCTACCCCCTCCCCCCGCGGCTACGGCCACCACCTCCCCCCCCGCGACGAACGCCCCCATCGGTTCCAACAACCACCAGCCAACGATCGCCGGCGCCAACAGCGCCGGCCTTGTTGTATCCACGCCACGCCGATGGGGATCTCACCGTCGGTTGCTTCCACATTCGGCCCCCCGGGCCGAATGCTCCAGCGTCGCCTTGGGAAACCAGATGGCCCTAAGCCAGCCCTCCTCCTCTCCGGCCCTCCGGGCCTCCGACCCCCATGGCAAGGGCCATGGGCTGGTTTCCCCGCGGCGGAGCTTCCGTGGGAGCCGCCGGCTCCCACTCAGGTGTCGTCGCGGGATGGGGGATGGGCCTCAACCGGCCCCCAAACATCCCCCCCCCCGGCAAGGCCCATTGCCCTTCCCTCCGCGACGATCAACCCCATCGGCTCCTCCAAATTGCAACGAACCATTGCCGGCTCCCATCGCGCCGGCCCCCAGGTTTCTGTCCCAGCCGAGGGGAATCTCACTATCAACCCTTGCACATGGGGGGAAAACCACGTATGGTGCTGGTGGCAGGGGAGTGGACTCACGGTCGGAGAGCCCGCCGGAGCAGGTCCTCCCCGCAACCCGGTTCGAGCTACCTTGCGTCCCGTTCGCATCATGGAACGGCAGCGGTCAGGATGACCGTGATTCGACGTCAAGGTCCGGCCCGACGGCTCCAGGACCGTGGGGTCCGTGGCTGATCAGCCCGATCGAACCCGTTGGAGACGACGTGTATGACTGACGAGCAGCAGAAGGCGCAAAACGATCAGGGCAGGAATGGCAAGTCCAACCGCCGACGGCGTCGTCGGCCCCGCCGCCGTTCGGGCAACCGAGGCCCGGCGACGACGGTTTCCGGGTTTCTCTGGAAGGGGGATCGCGGTGAGGCCGTTCTGGTCGATCGCGCCAACAACTTCATCCCTCAAAAGACGGACCCCATCGTCCCTGCAGAGATCATCGATTCCATGCACCTGGAAAGTGGGTTGCTGATCGAAGCCTCGGCCCGTGGTGGCCCGCGCCCCAGGGTCAGTGAGATCACGACCATCGAAGGGCTGCCACCGGAGGAATACCGGTCCAAGGCGATTCCCTTCCCCGATCTGATCAGTATCGATCCCGAGGAGCGCCTCCACCTGGAGACCGAGCCCCAGCTGATCGAGCCCCGCGTCACCGAGCTCGTGGCGCCCCTGGGCAAGGGCCAGCGGTGTCTGATCGTCTCTCCGCCCAAGGCGGGAAAGACGACGCTCCTGCAGCAGATGGCCAACGCCATCGGCTTCAACCACCCCGACGTTACGATCTTCGTCCTCCTGATCGACGAACGCCCCGAAGAGGTCACGGCCTGGCGGCGGACGATCCATCGGGGTGAGGTCTTCGCGTCCTCTTCCGATCAGACCATCCAGTCCCATATCCACGTTTCCGAGGTCGTCATGGAACGGGGTCGGCGGCTGGTGGAGATGGGTCAGGACGTGGTGGTCCTGATGGATTCGCTGACGCGCATGTCCCGTGCTTACAACAGTGTCCAAAAGGGCTCCGGCCGCATTCTCTCCGGCGGTATCGACGCACGGACCATGGAGCGCCCACGGCGCTTCTTCGGCTCCGCCCGGAACGTCGAGCATGGCGGCAGCCTGACCATCGTGGCCACCTGCCTGATCGACACGGGATCCCGCATGGACGAGGTGATCTTCCAGGAGTTCAAGGGGACCGGGAACATGGAAGTGGTCCTGGACCGGAAGCTGTTCGAGAAGCGGATCTTCCCCTGTATCAACATCCCCCAGTCCGGCACCCGTAAGGAGGAGAAGCTCTATCCGCCCGAGCTGGTCGAGAAGCTCTACCTCATGCGCCGGGCTCTTTCCTCCCTTTCCCCGTCCGAGGCCATGAGCCTGCTGACCCAGAAGCTGCGGGAATTCCCCACCAACGAGCAGTTCCTCTCTTCCCTGCAACTCCGATGAGTACCCGGCCCTTCCCCGAAGCTTCGGACGCCGCCAGACCGGATCCGGGCAACTTGCTGCTCCGGGACCCCGCCCTCGAACCCATCGCCGAGAAGGTCCTCCAGGGCCGCCGTCTCGACCGCGACGACGCCCTGATCGTGGCATCCACCCGGGACCTCCTCGGAGTTGGCCGTCTGGCCAACGTCGTCCGTGAACGTCTCCACGGGGACACCACCTTCTTCAACATCAACCGCCATCTCAACCCGACCAACGTCTGTGCCGCCTCCTGCTCGCTCTGTGCCTTCTACGTCCCCTGGCGCCGTGCGAACGAGGGCTGGACCTACACCGTCGAGGAAGCCCTCCGCGTCGTGGAGCGGGACATGGACGAGAGCGTCACCGAGCTTCACATCGTCGGGGGCCTCCACCCCAAGCTCGGCGTCGAGTACTGGGAGGAGCTGTTCCGGGCCATTCGGGGCCGCTTCCCGTGGGTCCACATCAAGGCCCTGACCATGGTGGAGCTGGACTTCTACGCCTCGGTCAGCCGAATCGGTCTCGACGAACTCATCGAGAGGCTGAAGGCCGCGGGACTGGGTTCCTGTCCCGGCGGCGGTGCCGAGATCTTCGCCTCCCGGGCGCGCGAGATCATCTGCAATCACAAGGTCTCCGGTGACCGGTGGCTAGAGGTGGCCCGTACCGTTCACAACCACGGTCTGGTGACCAACTGCACCATGCTCTACGGCCATGTGGAAACGCCGGAGGAGCGGGTGGATCACCTCCTGGCCCTGCGCGAGCTCCAGGACGAGACCGGCGGGTTTCAGTGTTTCATCCCCCTGGCCTTCCACCCGGAGAACACCCAGCTCTCCCACCTGCCGCCGACCGGAGGGATCCTCGATCTCCAGACCATCGCCCTCTCACGGCTGGTCCTGGACAACATCCCTCACATCAAGGCCTACTGGGTCATGCTTGGCGAGAAAATCGCCCAGGTGGCCCAACTCTTCGGCGCCGACGACATGGACGGCACCATCGTCGACGAGCGGATCACCTGGGCCGCCGGCGGTACGGCGGGCAAGGGCATGTCTCGCAGACGCCTGGAGCACCTGATCCGTGAGGCCGGGCGGGTCCCGTTGGAGCGGGACACCCTCTACAATCCCCGCGTTTCAAGCATCTGATTCGCCCGAGGCCCAAATTATTCATGAGGGTTCGTCGCCAAAGGGGCGAGGCGCCGTGCATGGCAGCGTTCTCGCGAAATTCGCGAGCGCAGGAGTGTTTGCTGCACGTTGAGCGAGCGAATCGAGAGAATGCTGCCGGGTGGGGAGTATCGCCCCTTGCAGCAGAAGACTGATGGATCATCCGGGCTAGGGAACTTGGGAAGAGACGGCCCTGGCCGCCTCCGGCGGAAGGATCAACGCGGGGACGCTGATCAGAAGCTGGGCCACCTGGGACCGTCCACACTCTCTGGCCCACGCCGGGGAAACCCGGGTGCCTGTCAGCAGGAGCACCCCCAGGAGAAGGGCCCCGACGACTCCGGTAAGTGCAGCGCCCGTCAGACGGTTGAGCCACCCGAGGTGCATGGCCTGGAGGGTCCGTTCGAAACCCCACCCGGCCAGGAAGCCCAGGAGGACGCAGAGCAGCACCGGGAGCAACCTGGCCAGGCCCTCGGCCAGCCACTCGATCCCCACGGACCCCTGGATCCTCGCGGCCAGTTCGGGGCCCGCCGCCACCGCCAGGGCCACGCCAGCCAAGAAACCGCCAAGGCCAAAGACGATCCGTACGGCACCCTTCCAGAAGCCGCTGAGGGCGAGACCCAGCCAGACGACGAGGAGCACCCAGTCGAGCCAGATCATGGCAACAGACGCACCGTCAGCCGCAGAAAATCTGCCTCGGTGATCAACCCCAATAGGCGGCCATTCTCCTCGACCACCGGCAGACACCCGAACTTGTTGTCCAGGAGGATCCGTGCGGCGTCGGCAACGGGGAGATCGGGGCCCACCGTCCGGACCGAGCGGTGCATCAGCTCCTTGACGGGAATCCGCGAGAAGATCCGGCGCTGCTCGGCGCCATCGACCTCGGCGAAAATGGAGAAGGAGGCCGCCAGAAGGTCACGATGGGTGACCAGCCCCACCAGCTTGCCGTCACGGACAACCGGCAGATGGCGGATCCGTCCCTGGTCCATACACCGCTGGGCATGGGCCAGGGTCTCATCCTCCGTCAGGGTGACCAAATCCGACGACATCAAATCGCGTACTTTCATGTTCCGTGGCATGAACGTCCTCCTCCGCACAGTCTACACCGGAGGGCACTGCTGCCCTCGCGCTGTAACCCAGAAACCCTCGCGACCCTACTGCATCGTTGAACAGTCCGGCGGCCGTCGCAGGCCGGGGCGACATGGAGCGGGAGGATCACAATGTCACAGCGAAGCGAGATTGAGGAGTTCCTCGCCGTGGAAACCCTGGCTCTCGTCGGGGTGTCACGATCGGGGGAGGGATACGGGAACCGGGTGCTCCACGACCTGACGGCCAAGGGGTACCGGCTGTTTCCCGTCCACCCCGAGGCCCGGGAGCTTTCCGGCCACGCCGCCTATCCCTCCCTGGCCGACCTGCCCGAAGCCGTCGGAGGCCTCGTCCTCGTCGTCCCTCCTCCAGAAACCAAGGGGCTCGTCCGCCAGGCCGCGGCCCTCGGGATACCGCGGGTCTGGATGCAGCCCGGGGCCGAGTCCGACGACGCCATCGCCTTCGCCCACGACCGCGGCCTTGGCGTCATCGCCCATCACTGCATCCTGATGCTCTCCCGCAACCGGAACTAGACGGGGACCGGCGTTCCTACCGGACCCGTGGCATGACGTACAGCAGCACGGCGAAGAAGTGGAATACGGCTCCCACCAGGACGAAGAGATGCCACACGGCGTGGTGATAGGGGAGTCTCCGCCAGACAAAAAACACCACCCCAGCGGTATACGAAAGCCCACCACCCACCAGCAACACGAGGCCACCTGGGGGGAGCGCCGCGATCAACGGTCGCAGGGCAATGACGACCACCCAGCCCAGCCCCAGGTACAGGGCCAGCTCGAGCCTCGGGATGCGGAGGAGGATGGTCGACTGGCCCACGATACCGAGGATGGCAATGCCCCAGACGACTCCGAACAGGGACCAGCCCCACGCGCCACCCAGGCTGACCAGCGTGAACGGTGTGTAGGTTCCAGCGATGAGCAGGAATATGGCCGCATGGTCCAGCAGCCGAAGCCATTCCTTGGCCCTCGGGACGGGGATGGCGTGGTACAAGGTCGACGTCAGGAACAACAGGACCAGCGTTCCACCAAATACGGCGGATGCCACGATTCTGCGGACATCCCCGCTTCCGGCCGCGGAGACCACGAGCACCACCAGGCCAGCCACACTGGCAAGGGCCCCGATCCCGTGGGTGATGCTGTTGGCAACCTCCTCGCCGTGCTTGTACCGGTCGGCCCCTCTCACGCCCACTAACCTACACCACTCCCACGGTGCTCTTCCACGGCATGGGCGGTCAGCGACACCGTCATGGATGCTCACGGAGAGCTTGCACGGGAATCCGCAGTCCCGCACCCGCATGGACGGGCGTGGTGGAGTCGTGGTGCACCGGTCTCACCCGCCCCGCGGGGATCAGGGTCCTCCCCCCGATTCGCCCCTCACGGATCACGGCCCGCAACGGCACGATCACGATGGGCGTCCTGGAGTCGTCGGAGCCGATCCGAAGCCTGCCAGCCTCCACACCGACGCCGGCTGCGTGCACCTTGACCGTGAGATCGACAAAGGCGCCGGGATCCAGGCGAAGCGGCAACGACGGTCCGTCCTCAACCGAGAACCGGCCTTCCACCGTGATATCGCCGATGGTCAGGGTCTCCCCGCCGAGGTTCTCCAGGCGAAGGGTCTCCCGCGCCGCCTGACCCGGCGCCAGTATTCCAAAGAGCAGGACACCCGGTTCGACAACCAGCCGGGCGGCCGCCGTGCCTGAGCCCTCCAGAACAACGGCTGCCGGGGAGCCTCCCTCCGGCTCGAGCTCCAGACGGCCGTGGGAGAACCCCTCGACGGCTGGGGCAAACCGGACCACCAGGAGGGCCTCCGCGCCCGGAGGAATGCTCAGTGTTGTGGTGCCCGGCAGGGAGAACGCCACGCCGCTCACCCGGGCGTCGACCCGGGCAAGTTCCGTTCCGACGTTGCCGATGGTGACGAGCCGCTCGGCGGCAGATCCAACCGGAACGGGATCGGCCCACCTTACCCGGCTGGATACCTGGATGGCGATACCTGGAGCCACCGCCCCGACACCGCTGACTTCGATCCATGTTGTCCCACCGTTCGCCGGATCGTTGGAGTACAGGGCGATCCACCCATGGTCAGCGCCGACGGAATGTGGAGTGAAATGGAGGCTCAGATCGCGAACCGATCCTGGATCCACCTTCAGGCCATCCATGGGAAGCTCCACGACGAAGGCATCACTCGAGTGGACCTCCCACCCCGAAACGGTCAGAGCCGAACCTCCAACGTTGGCCACCGGAATCGTCACGGTGGCAGTCCGGCCCTCTTCCATCGGCGGGAAAACGATCTCCCCCTGGAAATCCGAACCCAGGTCCAGATCCGGCTCCGACACCGTGTGCTTTTCCTCCAGGAGCCAGTTCCCGGGATCGAGGATCACCGAGGTGGGCTCTGCGGAAACAGGAATCTCAATGGTCTGGGAGCCCACGGCCTGGACCTCGACGCTGTGGGACTCGCTCCCGGAGTCCATCCGCACGTCCACATCCAGGGGAAAGCGGAACAACCCCGCGTTGGTCTGGACCTGTTCCAGGCGGAGACGGACAGCGGGACCATCCACCCTCTCCCAGCTCCAGCGGAGGTGAGGCCGCCCCGAACCGTACACCCACTGGTCGAAGAACCACGAGAGGTTCCTTCCGGAAACCTCCTCCAACACCTGGCGAAGCTGACCGGTCGTACCGCTCCCTCCCCCGAAACGCCGTCTCCACTCCCCCAGGGCGTTCTCGAAGGTGCGACGTCCAAGAAGGTGTTCCAGCATCCGAAGAACCCTGGCCCCCTTGTCATAGACGGTGACGGAGAAGGGAACGGGGTTGTCGTAGAGGGGACCTGGGAACCAGCCTCGCCAGTCCTCGGAATCCATGAAACGCCTCAACTGTCCGTCGGACTCCGCCAGTAGGAGCTCGGCGTAGCTCGCGAAGCTCTCGTTGAGCCAGAGATCCTTCCAGGTCGCCGGCGAAACCCAATCCCCCCACCACTGGTGGGCCGCCTCGTGAATATCCAAGTAGCGCACGGACCTCGATTCCAGCACGCCGTTGTCATCCGGCCCGGTCCCGCCGGCCACCGAGGTGAAGGTCTGATGCTCCATCCCTCCCGCCCAGATGGGTGCCAGACAGTTCCCGTACTTCTCGGCCAGAAAGGGGTATTCCCCGAAGTGGGAGGCCAGGAGGTGCAGCAGAGCGGGCGTATTCGAGAACGCTGTCCGGGCCTTCTCCTCGTTCCAGGCGTAGGCCCAGGTCTCCACGGGCATCGAATCCGCACCGTTCAGGCCCGTGTAGACGTCCTCGATGATGCGGTAGTCCGAGATGTCCACCACCACCAGGTAGGTCGCCACCGGGTACCGGGAGGACCAGACCGTCGTGGCCGTGCCATCCCCATTCTCCGTCCGGACCACCCTGACGCCGTTGGCGCCGACCGTCAGTTCGGCGGGCGCAGTGATCCGCAGGGTCCACTGCGCCTTGTCGTCGGGCCTGTCCTGGCAGGGAACCCACACCCTTGCGCCAAAGGGTTCTGCCATCGTGGTGGCGGACGGCGTGCTCTCACCCAGCACCTTCCACGTCACACCGTCCCCGAGCCGACTGGCCGTACCGGCGTAGGCCACCGCCACCTCCAGGGTCTCGCCCTTTCCGAACAACCGCTGCAGTCCGACGAAGAGCCGGTCCTCCACGTGCGTGAAGGCGAGCGGGCTGGGAGGATTCCTCGGGTAGCTTCCATCATTCTCGAGCCACACGGCACTGACCCGGAGCCCGGAATCGGCGTCCAGCTCCAGCGTCTCCAGCCCGTCCTCCACCACCTCCACCGAGAGCGTGACGACCCCCGCCACCCGCTCCCGCTCAAAGTCGAAGCGGAGGTCCAGATCGTAGGTGTGAACGTCGAAGCGAAGGGGCGCCTCTGCCGGCACCCATGTCCCGAGACCCGCGGCTTGACGGAGCATGGCCGCACGGCGCGCCCGCGCCGCCTCGCTCTTCCTCGCCAGGTCTTCCGGTGGCTGCCAGCCCCAGGCTGCGACGGGGCAACCCATCACCAGGACTGCGATCACGAACCCCGAGATTCTCCTCCCCACACGGACCTCCCCGCCGGGGGTGGAGTGACCCCGCCCGGTGTTCAGATATAGAGACCGCCGGAGACGTTGAGGACGGTACCGGTGATATAGGATCCGCCGGGCCCGACGAGGAACGCCACCGCCTCGGCCACGTCCTCGGGGGTTCCCAGCCTCCGGATGGCGAGGGCTCTGAGCAGAGCTTCGCGCTGCTCGTCCGTCAGGGACTCGGTCATGGCCGTTTCGATGTACCCCGGCGCGATGGCGTTGACGGTGATGTTCCGGCTACCCAACTCCCGCGCCAGGGCCTTGGTGAACCCGATCAACGCGGCCTTGGCAGCGGCGTAGTTGGTCTGTCCGGGGTTTCCCATCAGCCCGATGACCGAGCTGATGTTGACGATCCGGCCGGACCGCTGTCGCATCATGATCTTGGACACCGGCTGGGTGACGTGAAAGACTCCATCCAGGTCCGCCGCCATGACCGTCCGCCAGTCCTCCGGCTTCATGCGAACGAGGATCTGATCGCGCGTCACACCGGCGTTGTTGACCAGGATATCGAGCCTCCCATTGCGCCCCTGGGCCTCCTTGACGGCGGTCGCTGCGGCCTCGGCATCGGTGACGTCAAAGACGGCCGGTTCGGCCGTGCCGCCCTCGGCTTCGATGAACCCGATGGTCTCCCCCAGAGCCACCTCGTCCCGGCCGGCACACACGACCACGGCCCCCTGGGCTGCCAGCTTTCGGGCAATGGCGCGGCCGATACCTCGGCTCGCCCCAGTAACCAGCGCCACCTGACCTTCGAGCTCCCTCATGCCGACCTCCCAAGCTCCGCCACCACGGCCTCGACCTGATCCACCGTACCCGCCTGCAGGCACCGGACCCCCCGGTCGACCCGCCGTACCAGACCCGACAACACCTTGCCCGCGCCCACTTCGATGAAAGTATCAAAACCATCCGCCACCATGGCTTCGACAGTGGCCGTCCACAGAACCGGGGAGTCGACCTGCCGAACCAGACCCTTCCGAAGATCTTCTGCGCCGTTGACCGGACGGGCGTCGATGTTGCGATAGAGAGGGACCCGAGGGTCCTTCAGCTCGAGGGCTTCCAGGATCGGCCGCAGCCCCTCGCGGGCCGGCGCCATCAGGGGCGAATGGAAGGGCGCCGACACGGAAAGGGGAATGACCTTCCGCGCTCCGGCAGCACGACACAGCTCGCCCGCCTCCTGGACGGCGGCGGCCGTTCCGGCGATCACCACCTGGCCCGGAGCGTTGAAGTTGACGGGGACGACGACACCGCCGGACGATTCCGAGGCCTGGGAGCAGCAGGCGGCCACATCCTGGTCGTCGAGGCCGATGACGGCCGCCATGGCTCCTTCCCCGACGGCGACGGCCCGTTGCATCAGCTCTCCCCGGAGACGAACCGTCCTCAGGGCGTCGTCGAGCCCCATGGCCCCGGCAGCCACCGCGGCGGAGTACTCTCCCAGGCTGTGGCCTGCGACGCCATCGACGGTCACGCCACCATCCTCCAGGACACGCCACGCCGCCATGGAGTGGGTCAGCAGCGCCGGCTGGGTGTTGGCCGTCAGGCGAAGCTCCTCCTCCGGACCCTCCCACGCAATGCGGGAAAGTGAGCCCTCGAGGACGGCGTCGGCCCTCTCGAAGACCTCCCGGGAGAGGTTCCACCTCTCCGACAGGTCCTTCCCCATTCCCACGTACTGGCTCCCCTGGCCGGGGAAGAGAGCTGCCGTGCGTCCCATGGCGCCTCCCCTCAGTACCGAAACAGGACGGATGCCCAGGTGAACCCGCCACCGAAAGCCGAGCTCAGGACGAGATCTCCCCGGCGGATCCGCCCCTGCTCGACCGCCTGGCCCAGGGCCAGGGGGATCGAGGCGGCGGAAGTGTTGCCCACCCACTGAACGTTGGTGTAGACCTTCTCTTCGGGAATCCTGAGCCGTGACCCAACGGCCGTGATGATGCGGAGGTTGGCCTGGTGAGGAACGAAGAGCGCCAGGTCGTCGACGGTGACGCCAGCCTTCCCCATCACTTCCTTGCTGATCTCCGTCAACGCCCTGACGGCCACCTTGAAGACCTCGTTGCCACGCATCTTGATGAAGGGCAGGCGCTGTTCGATGGCTTCGTGGCTCGACGGCGGGATGCGGCAGCCGCCACCGGGCATGGAGATCAGATCGGCATAGGTGCCGTCGGTCCGCCAGGCACACTGAAGGATCCCCTCGCCGGCAGGCGCGGGCTGCAGGACGACGGCCCCGGCCCCGTCCCCGAAGAGGACGCAGGTGCTGCGATCGGTCCAGTCGGTGAAGCGGGTCAGACACTCGCCCCCGATGACGAGGACGTTCTTGGCCTCACCCGTGGCGATGAACTGTCGTGCCACGTTGAGGGCGAAGACAAAGCCCGAGCAGGCTGCGGAAACGTCGAGGCAGGCCGCATTGACCACGCCGAGCCGGGGCTGGGCGATGGACGACGAGGCCGGTATGGGCTGCTCCAGCGTGGCCGTCGCCAGCAGGAACAGGTCGATCTCCTCCGGCGTGACACCGGCATCCTCCATGGCAGCCTTGCCCGCCCGCTCGACCAGGTCGATCAGGGACTCTCCCTCGGCCACCACGTGGCGCTCCTTGATCCCCGTCCGGGTGGTGATCCACTCGTCGGAAGTATCGACCATTCTCTCGAGATCGGCGTTGGTCAGGACTCGCTCCGGCAAATAGGTCCCGATCCCGGCGATGCGGGCTGTGATTTCAAAGCTGTCGTGCATTAACGATTCTCCTCGGACATGGACGAGGTCATGGCTGGGAGAGTGGTTGCGATCTTCTCGATGGTACCGCTGGCGGCATAGTGGGCGGCCACCTTGACTGCGTTCCGGATGGCCTTGGCCGTGGAGCGGCCGTGACCAACGATGCAGGCACCGTCGACGCCAAGCAAGGGGGCACCACCATATTCGGCGTAGTCGACCTTCCGCCTCAAGTTGACGAAGGCTCCCTTGGCCATCAAGAGCCCGATGCCATGAACCGCCGAACGGCTGGCCTCTTCGCTGAGGGCTGTCAGGATCATCTCACCCAGGCCCTCGGAGACCTTGAGGATGACATTGCCGGTGAAGCCGTCGCACACGATGACGTCGACCTCTCCGTTGAAAACGTGCCGTCCCTCGACGTTCCCGACGAAGTGCACGCCGGCACTCTCCAGGACGTTGTGGATCTCCCGGATCCTGCGCCCCCCTTTGCCTTCCTCCTCACCGACGGACATGAGGCCGACCCGTGGATCGTCGATCCCCAGGACGTTGCCGGCGTAAAGGGATCCCATGACGGCGAACTGGAGGAGGTGCCGTGGGCGGCAGTCCACATTGGCACCCACGTCGAGGACCAGCGTCGAGCCGTCGAGACGAGGCAGGTTGGCGGCCAAGGCCGGCCGTTCAACACCTTCGATCATGCCGAGAACGGTCTTGGCCGCCACCCAGGCGGCTCCGGTGTTGCCGGCGGTGACCATGGCGGCTGCCTGGCCATCACGGACCAGCTCGGCACAGACGGTCAGCGAGGACCTGCGCTTGCCCCGAAGGACGACCATGGGGGAATCGTCCATGGTCACCACGTCCGGTGCGTCGACGATCTCCAGTCCGCTGGGAAGGGCCCGGAAGCGTCCGAGCTCGTGCCGGATCTGCTTGGCGGGCCCGACGAGGAAGACGGGTGAACCGATACTCTGAACGACCTCGAGTGCACCCTGTATGACGACGGCAGGTGCGTCGTCGCCACCCATGGCATCGAGGGCGATGTATCCCGGCGAGACTTCGGCCATGGACACCCTGGCCTAGTCCAGCTCTTCAACCTCGATGACCGTACGGCCCTTGTAGCTGCCGCAGTGGGGGCAGACACGGTGGGGTGGTTTGGGCTCGAAGCAGTTCGTGCACAGGCTCCAGCCTGGCGGCACCAGTGCATCATGGGCACGCCGCATGTTGCGGCGCGTGCGGCTATGACGTCGTTTTGGGTTGGCCATGGTTTTACTCCATCGAAAAGCTCAGGAGATCAGGAGGGTTTCCCGCTGATATCGGCGAGGGCGGCCCAGCGCGGATCGATCTCACGCTGGCAGCTGCAAGCACCCTCTTCGTTCAAGTCCGCCCCACAGGTGGGGCACACGCCGGCACAGCTCTCCCGGCACAGAACACGCATGGGCATGGCCAGAAGCGTCTGCTCCACAGCCACATCCATCAGATCCAACTCGTTGTCACCGACGAAACGAACGTCCAGGTCGTCCGCCGTCAACTCCAGCTCCTCGTCCCTCGGCGCCGCTTCCCGCGGCATCAGACGAACCGCCACATCCTCTTCCGCCGACCAGGCGACCGGCTTGAGGCACCGCGCGCACCGCAGGGTGCCCGACATGGCAAGGCGGCCCTTCAGCCAATGACCCGGGGAGGCCTCGGAGATCTCCATCCGGGCGTACACCTCCACCGGACCGGCAACCACGGAGGGATCCAGCCGGTCGGGTGGGAGCTCGAACCGCTCGTCAATCTGGAGCGGCTCGGCTTCGAGGTGTCCGAGATCGATCTTCACCGCACCCCCTTCACGGATTGCGCAGTATACCATTCAACGGTTTACAGTCAACGAGCTCCGGCAATCAACGCCGTTGGAGTGCCCCCCCCTCCCCGGTGGGGACACTGCCCGCCGCGTGGGAAGCCGCACGGTTCCCTTCACCCCCCCAGGTGCCGACGAGCCCGCATATCTCACCGGCTCCCATCGCAAGACCGTTGTGACGCCTGTCGGCCCGGATCTTCCATGAAGGTTCATCGTGAAAGGGGCGAGGTGCCGTGCCTGGCGGTGTTCTCGGAAGATTCGCGAGCGCAGGCGTGCTTGC
>CAZXNA010000092.1:2791-13619 GCA_964641295.1 uncultured Thermoanaerobaculia bacterium | reverse complement strand
CACGCCGCCGCCCCGTCGGCAAAGAGGGCGTTGGCAACCACCTGCTGGGGGTCCCAGCCGTACTGAAAATGGAGGCTGCAGAGCTCCACCGCGACCACGAGGACGGTCGATCTCGGATCGGCACCGGCCAGAGCTGCGGCCTGACGCAGGCCGACGAAGGCGCCGTGGCAGCCCATGAACCCCACCTGGAGCCGGCCCGTGTCGCTGCCCAGGCCCAGCTCCCGGACGAGGAAGACGTCGATCCCCGGCGCCATGAAACCCGTACAGGTGACAACGATCAGCTGGTCGATCTCCTCCGGGGCGACGTCGGCGTCGTCCAGCGCCCTCCGGGCCGCCAAGGCGGCCAGGACCGGCGCCTCGGTCTCGTAGATCTCCAGGCGCTGTCTTGTACCCGGTCCGCGGTCCATGTCGTTCCGCGGCGCGGCCAGGAGGGGTCCCGGCACCGGCTGACCGTCGTCGGCGGTCAGGGTGACGCTGGCCCGGGAGGAAACACCCGTGCGCCGGTAGAGGACCCGGTGGATCCTCCGCTCCTCGGGCGTCCGCGGCCCGTACACCGCTGCGGTGCGGGCGGCATCGTCCTGAGTGATCCGTAACGGAGGGTTTGCCGTCCCCAGTCCAATGAGGCGCGGCTTCACGAGGGGATTCCCGGCACGGCTGGCGCGCCCGTCAGGGCTCGCGCCAGGGAGTCACCCAGCCAGGGCATCCCCCGGAGCAGCGGAACGGCCGTGGCCACCAGGCCGGGCCGGCGCACCAGGAGCGCCAGTGTGCGGCAGCGGAGCCGCCGGAGGCCCAACAAGCGCCGGTACAGCCGGGTCCACCGTTCTGCCAGCTCGGGGCGCCAACCCGAGGCGGCCTCGGCGGCCAGCGGCGCCACCGCCAGAGCGGAGGCAACGGCCCAGGTCATCCCCTCCCCTGTGAATGGCTCTTCGTAACCGGCGGCGTCACCGATGAGGAAAAGGCCTTCGGCAGCCGGAACTTCCACCGTGCGCGTCAGGGCCGGGGTTCCCGTCCACCGGGCGCTCTCCAGTCCGGGCATCGCGGGGACTCCCGCCTGGTTCCAAAGGGACCTCACGGCTTCCGGAACGCCCCGTTCCAGCAAGGCCCTGCTGCGATCCAGAGCAGCGGCAACAATGCTGCGTCCACCGGCCATGGTGACAGCACCGACGTAGCCACCTCGACCGACGGACATCAGGATCGTCCCGGCGGACCCTCCACTCCCGTCGAGGACGGCTCCCACGCCAATCCTGGATCGGCGGTGAATTTTCGGTTTGAGCCCGGGATCGCTGACGGCCAGAGTGCCGCTCAGACCCCCGGCGCAGAGGACCACTCTCGCGTTGGTACGCTCCGTCCGGCCGCCGCCCGACAGCTCCACGGGGCGGAACTCTCCGTCCCATCCGCCGACCTTGGCCCGCACACCGTCCCGGACCTCGGCGCCGGCACGCTGGGCTTCCTCCGCCAGCTGAAGATCGAACTCCTCCCGGCTGACCACACGGCCGCCGGGGGCCGGAATGACGATCCTCCTTCCCCGCACACCGAGATCGAAGCGTTCGATCCTGGGCCCACGGGAGACGGCGGGGATGCCGTTCAACCCGGCGCTCTCGAGAAGGCCGACGGCACCGGCGCTCAGGCACCCCCCACAGACCTTTGAGCGTGGAAGCTTCTGCTTTTCCACCAGAAGGACACGAACCCCTTGACGGGCCAGCACCGCAGCCGCCGTGCACCCCGCCGGGCCCGCCCCGAGGACGAGGACCTCCCACCGTTCACGGATTCCCGTCATCATGGGCGCCACCAGGTCATCCTCCACCGCTGCGGCCAGCACCGCTCGACCATGGCGCCCCGAAGCCCCGCGGAGCGGGCCAGCTCCCGAGCCTCACCGCTCGTGAAGGCCGCTCGGACCGAGAGGACAGCGTCCGTGTGCACCACGGGAGAACGGGTCAGCACGCGGCTCGCGCCGGCGGCCAGAGCCAGCCCCGGACCGGTCCGCGCAAGGTCACAGACCATCAGAAGCCGTCGCGCGGCCCCGGCCATGCGTTCCAGAGCTTCCACGGCGGCCCGGCCCGGAAGGTGGTGGAGGAACAGGGAGCTGATGACGGCGTCGAAGCTCGTCGGAAGCTCACGGGTCGTGACGTCGAGGACAAGGCCTTCCGCCTCGATCCCGGCGTTCCTGGCCCGTTCGAGGGCCCAGCCCACGGACCGGGGGTTGACGTCGCACAGGGTCAGCCGGACGGCGATCCCCCGTCTCACAAACGAGGAGGCCAGGGCGACGGGAACATCGCCACCACCCGATGCCACATCGAGGAGCTCCATGGTCCGTCCCCCCAGGGACCGCCCCAGCTCCATCAACCCCGGCCGGAAGGGTCGGGAGGAACCGCTCCACCAGTTGAGGCGAGCCAGTCCGCGCAGGGCGTGCCGGTGCGTCCGGCGGTCGAGACCGGGTTGATCCATCACCTCGGGGCGCAGGCTTCGGGTGGACAGGAGGGGGAGAGTTGCACTCATGGCTGGTTCCTTCACATGGAGAACACGACATTCCGCCAACATGTTCCCGTGGCTGCGTGAGATTGATCCATTGGGAGAAGGAACGGTACCGGGATGAGGACCCTTTCCCCGCCAAAAAAGGGCCGGCCCGCCCCGTGCAGGGTGCGGGCCGGCGAAGGGTGCGAGGGTCGCCCCTCACGGTGCAAGGTGCTGCATTGGAATCGTGATGGGATCTCCGGTCTTCTGATCGATCAAGGAGGCGTAGGCCCAGACCCGGCCATCGGCGGTCAGGACCTCGACTGCCGCCCTTCCCAGGTCGACATCGCCGGCTCCCGAGACGCCGAAGACGTCGTTGATCTGGAGCCATCCACGTCCCGGTACGGTCCGAAGGATCTCCGAGCCGGCCAACTCCCCCTCCGCCTTGTAAAGGCGTAGGCGAACCTGTACGTCGCCCTCGGAAAAGTTGAGGAAGCCGATGTTGGTCCGGAACTTGGAGTTGCGCTTGAGCTGCGGGATGGACCCGAGCTCGCCGGCCCCGATGGCCTCGCTTTCGGTCACCGGAGGGAAGAACTGGCCGAAGCCGCCATCGCCAGCCTTCGTATAGGTCTTCGAACTGACGACCAGCGGTCGTCCCGATTCGATGGTCACCGCGCCACTGGCATCCTTGTCGAGACCGAACCACTCCTTGACCACATCGATCCACTCCCGGATCCGGCTGGCCTCCAGGGTCGCCGATCGCTGCACGACCTCGCCGCCACCGCGGAAGCTCATCTGGACCGGCGTCGAGGTGCCGCCCGGGTTGAAGAGCGCGAGATCGGTCTTCCATTCCGTTTCATTCTTGCCCTTGGCGTGGGAGGCGACCAACATGACACGGTAACCATCCTGGCCCTCCGGAACGACGGTGATGGAGCCCGTGCTGGAGCAGCTGGCCCCATCCTGGGCCGCCGAAACAATCCAGACAAAGCTTCCAGGTGTGGCGTAGCTGTGCTCGGGGTTCTGCGCAGAGGAACCACTCCCGTCACCGAAGCTCCACGAAAAGACGGGAGACCCCTGGCAATCCCCGGAGGACGCCACGCTGGACATGAAGGCGACGCTCTGACCGGCGACCGCGCTGGCCGGGGCCGTGGCCGAACAGGTGATGGTGCATCCCCCGGCGCCCCCGCCGGTAACGGTGATGGTGCCGGACCTGCTGCACGTCACGCCGGCGAGGCTCGCCGTCACGGACCACACGTACGTTCCTTCTGTGGCGTAGGTGTGCTGAGGGTTCTGGGCGTTGGAGGTTCCTCCGTCGCCGAAGCTCCAGGAGTAGGCCGGGGTTCCGGAGCATCCCGACGGCACGGCGGAGGCGCCGAACTGTACGGGCGTGCCCACATTCGCGCCGGCCGGCGCACTGGCGGAGCAGCTGAGGGTGCAGGGCGCACCCGTGACCGAGACGGTCAGGGTCCCCAGGTTGGAGTCGGCCATGCCATCCCAGGCCGCAAAGGTCACGGTGTCCTGCCCGATGAACCCGGGGTCCGGCACGTAGGTCAGGGTGTGCCCGGCCATGCCGGCCCGGCCGTGACGGGGCTGGCTGACGACCCGGAGGTCGAGGGGGTCGCCGTCGGCATCGTTGGTCTGCACCGCGACACTGATCCCCTCGCCCGCACCCGTGCTGACGCTGGCGTTGGCCACGGTCGGCGAGTGGTTTGGATTGCTGTGGTCGTCTCCCGGGCCGTTGTGGCAGGTGTAGCAACCGATCTGGTAGCCCTTCCAGAAGTTCTTCGTTCCGAAGGCATCGACCGTCCGGTCGCCGAGGGCCCTGGAAAGGACCGTGCCCCGGTAATCCGTTCCGTGGCAAGCCTGGCACTGGGAGGCGCCGCCCAGGGTGCTGGAAGGACGATCGTCGTCACCTCCACCGTCCCCGCCGCCTTCCGCCGCATGCTTGTGGTCCTCGATCCACCGCTGGCCCACGGGGTGCATACCGTGGGGGCCGCCACTGACGGTGCTCGGCTGCGTGCCGTGGCAGGAGGCACACTCGGCCACGGTGCCTCCGTGCCCCTGGAGCTGAACGTTGCGGATGTCGTCGTTCCCGTGGGAGCTTGGAAAGATGGCGTGGGTCGAGCCGTGGCAGGCCTCGCATTGGAGGCCACCATGTCCCTTGGAGAATCGGAAGAGGGAGAAGCCGGCGCCGGGCGTGTCCGGGTTCGTTGCGAAGACGTCGCTGGCCGCCTGCCGGTAGTGCCCAGGCGAGTCGAAGGCGTCGAGGTAACGGATCTGCCCGGAGTTGTTGTCGGCGGTTCCCGTGTGGCAGCTCTGGCAGGAGGGCTCGTCGAACCATCCCTGACGGCTGGAGGCCCCCACCATGCTCATGGAGCCGTGGCAGCTCTGGCACTGGATGGAGAGCGAGGCGTCGCCGCCGGTGGCGTTACCCATGGCCCCCCGGAGGCAACGGGTCTGCGAGCCGGGATGGCAGCGGTAACAGGCGGAGCGGTTGGCGCTCGCCTCCAGAGCCATGCCCGTCACCGGATCGGTGACGTGGGCGTGGTAGGCGTGGACGGATGCCGTCAGGGGCGGTATGCCGCTCATCCCGGTCCCCGGCAGGGCGTTGGAACCGTGACACCTGGCGCACAGCACCGGTGTCCCTTGGTTGGCCGCGGTGTCGTAGAGGCCGGCACTGCTGTACCCGGCCTCCGCCAGGGCGGACTGGAAGGCCGGCGTTCCCAGTTGCCGGTCGTCGTGGAGCAGGAGCACGTTGAGCCGGTAGTCCCGGACGGGATCGGGATCGTAAACCCAGCCCTCGACCGGCTCGGCGTCGGGCGGGGAGCCCGAGGCGTGGCACGTGCGGCAATCCATCTCGTCCGACACCGGCAGCACGATGTCCGAGGTGGCCAGGACATTTCCCTGGGAGTCCCGCGCCACGAGCCGCATCATCGGGTAGTAGTTCTTGGCCCCGCTGTCGTCATAGGGCGTCAAGGGGATTCCCTCCGCCGTGAACCAGTTGTAGGCCGCATCCCAGTGCATGGGCTGGGGCGCATTGCCGGGGCCCGGCATGTTGGAGCCCGCCAGTCCCTCGTCGACCGCCGGAGAGACCCCGAAGAGCTGCGTCACGAACTGCCAGAAATTGGTTTTCCCCGAGGAGCTCCTGTTGATGGAGCCCGTCGGATCGGCGACGGCCTCGTAGGTCATGGTGATGCCCCCGGGGGTCCTGACCAGCGCACCCGAGGGATCGACCAGTTGCGCGTGAATCGTGTTGTAGGGCGGGAGGATGGAGAACACCTCGTAGCTGTCGTCCATGCAGTGCATGCCTAGGTCGTTGAAACCCGTGATCTTCCAGCCGGCCGCAGCGGCCGCACGGGGCGCCATCCCCGTGAGGATTATCAAGACCATCATGATCGTGGTGGCAAACCTCCAATACCGTTGACTATCGTCCATCAGAACCCCCTTTCGAGACTCCGCAAAAAGCGGGACTCTTTGAACAGTAGAGCCAATGTTCATATCGAGACATGCGAATCTCACGGACGCCGGTGGACTGTGACTTCGGTCACCCCGGGAGAGGGGGAATGAAAGGGCCTTCTTCTGCGATACTCAACATTGTGAAGGAGGATGACTCCAAGTGGACCGCCGCCCGCAAACGGGACCGGCGGGTCGTCGCACGCTGCCTCCAAGGGGACGAAGAGGCGTGGGTGGAGCTGTGGGAGAGCTACGGCCCGCTGGTCAAGGCCACGGCCCGCCGTGCCGGCTGCGACGAGGAGGAATGCCGCGACGTATTGCAACGGGTGGCCCTGATCGCCCTCCAGAATCTCGATCGCCTTCGCCAACCCGCCAAGTTGCCAGCCTGGCTGGTGGGTATCGCCCGCTTCCAGGCCCTGGAAATCCTGCGCAAGCGTCGCCGCACCGAGGAGCTCCATCCGTGGTCCGCGATTGCGGATTCCGACCCTGGAGCGGATCTCGACCGGGATCGTCAGTTGGCTGTTCTGCGCCAGGCCATGCTCGCGCTCGACGCCCGCTGCCGCCGGCTGATTCGCCGTCTCGACCTCAAGGAGCCGTCGGACAGCTACAAGGAGGTTGCCCTCGACGAAGGACTCTCACCGGCTTCCATCGGGCCCATTCGCCGGCGTTGCCTGCAACGCCTCAAAAAGATCTTCATCTCCCTGTCTCAACGTGGCGCGCCGGAACACTGAACCTATGGATGGACGTGACATGGATCACCTTGATGAAGACCGCCTCCTCGACCTCCTGACGGAGCCCGCCACGAAGCGGGAGGAGGAGCACCTGGCCCGCTGTCCACGGTGCCGCGAGGCCCTTGCCTCGTGGGAGGAAACGCGTGCGGCCCTCCGGGAGCTGGACTCCCAGGAGCTCTCGGAGTCGGAGATCCACCATCTTCGCGTCCTCTTCCGCCAGCTGGGACCCTCACCCGTCCGCCGCCGCTGGATCGCTCGCCTGGTCCGGCCCAGTGCTCCCCTGTCGCAGGCGGTGGCCACTCGTGGGGCCCTGACACCATCCCTGTCCGAGTACCAGGCCGGTCAGCTTTCTCTCATCCTCCGTGTTTCCCCGTCCCGTGGCAAGGAACGTTATGACGTCCACGGCACGATCCAGGGAGAGGGGACGGACCGTCTCCAGGGAAGTGCTGTCGTTCTCTTTTCCGACGAGGGCTTCGGCGATGTTGCAGAGCCCGACTCCCTCGGCGAGTTTCACTTTCACGATGTTCCGACCGGCAGGTACCATATGAGCTGGGCCCTCGAGGACGGACGGGTGGACGTGGAGGACATCGCCGTTGGTAAAACGGAAGACGAGCCAGATGCCTGATCTCCTGCCGCCCGCCAGCCGGCGTCATGCCGAGCAGGGCCGACCCGACGAGGCCGGTCTCCAGCTGGTGCGGCATGCAGAGGCCCTGGCGCGGTCCGATCCCGGCGCGGCCCGCCGCTGGGGCGGGCGCCTCCGTGCCGAACGACTCTCCGACCCCATACTTCACGGGTGCGCCAGATGGGCGGCCGGCGTCGCATCCTACCTGGCCGGTGACGCCGTTGCGGCCCGGAGCTCCCTGGAAGAGGGTGTATTGCTGCTCGAGCGAGCTGGAAGGCCCGACCTGGCTGACCGGGCGCGCCTCCTGCTGGTGGACCTCCACGGGGAACGGCAGGAGCTCAGCCGGGCCAGGCGCCTCGCCAACCGGCTTCATCGAAGCTTCACACGCCGCGGCGACAGGGAGCGGGCGGCCGCCGCCATGATCAACCTGGCCTGCGCCGAGGATGCCGGCGACCACATCGACCGGGCGCGGCAACTGTGGCTCCAGGCCCGCCGCAGCCTGGCCCCCGGATCGTTCCGCAGATTGATGGTCGAGGCCAACCTGGCCAACGTTGCCGTTCTCGAGGGGCGGTATACCGAGGGCGTCTCCATGCTGCGCGAGGTGGAGCGGCGGGCAAAGGAGCTCGATCTCGACGGTCTGGCCCGCCAGGCCAGGCTCAACCTGGCCGAGGCCGAGTTCGCTGCAGGCCATGTCGACCTGGCCTTTTCCCGTTGGAATGAGGTTCTCAGCGAGGCCCGCGAGAGCGGTGACGCCGGTGTCACGGTCGTCGCCGAGTTGGACTGTGCCATGGCGGAGGCCTTCCTCGGAAACCGGGAGGCCGCGGCCCGGAGGTTGCCGGGGATCCTGACGGAAGCCCGGGAGCTCGGCCTGGCAAGGGAGTTGCACCGCGCCGTGCGCCTCCAGCTTCTCCTGGAGGCTCTCGATGGCCACCGCGACGTCTGGGCGGAGGCTCGCCGCAGGCTTGGACCCGGAGCGAGCCGCCGCCAGCTCGACCTGCTACTGGTGGACGCCGCCATGCTCGATCCCACCGTCGATCCCGCCGTGGTTGCGCGTGCCGGCCGGCGTCTGGCAAAGGCCGGCCTGCTACAACGCGGCCGGACCGGCCTCGCCTGGGCCGCCCGCCGATTCCTCGAACGCGGAGACCGGCGAAACGCCCGCCGGCTGGCCCGGGAGGCCCTGGAGGGCCGCCGCATCTCCCCCTGGGTGCGCATGACGGCCCACCACGTCCTGGGACGCCTCGGGGGTCCGGCGGCCGTGCGGCACCTCAAGGCTGCCGGCCGCGAAGCAGACCGCCTTCACGGCCGCCTGGCCGCCGTCACGGACCGCCAGGCCTTCCTGGAGAGCCGCGGCGGCGTCTACCTGGATCTCCTGGAGGCGTTGCTGGAGCGCGGCCGCCCGGATGACCGGCGGCGTGCCCTGGATATCACCAATCGCCTGCGGACCGGCTGGCTCCTCGATGAGCTGGCCCACCGTTGCGACCGTGGGGACGACCCCCTGGTCCTGCAGTGGCAGGAGCTGCGCCGTCGTCTGGCCTCCCTGCTGGCCGAGGCCAACGGTGAGGATGAGCCAAGGATGCGCCGGTCCGGCCTGAGGATCCACGGCGCCATCGGCGGTATCGAGCGTCAGCTCCGGGATCTCGAAGCGGAGCTGGCCCGAAGCTGGGCACCGGCCGGTGGTACGGTTGGAAATGGGCTGGCCACGGAGCTCCTCCAGCTTCTGCCTCCGGACGATGTGTTCGTCGAGTATTTCCTCGACCGCCGTGATCTCCTGACCTTCGTAGCCGCCGGGGGCCGGCTGAGGGTTCATCGCCAAAGGGACGCCGCCATGGAGCTGCGCGAGCTCGTGGATTCCGTTCGGTTCCACGCGGACGTTTGCACCTGGTTCTCGGGGAGCCACAAGGCCCGTTCCACCGCCGCCCTTTCCCTGCGCCTCGCGCGCGTCGCCGAGATCCTCGACGTGCCGGCCCCGGAGGGCTCCGGAGGGCACCTCTGGATCGCTCCCCACGATGTTCTCTTCCACATTCCATGGCCAGCGCTCCCCGGCCCGGGGGCGCGTCCCCTGATCGACGAGATCCCCTTCAGCCTCGTCCCCGGCGCCGCCTCCGCGCTCGTGCTTTTCCAGGAGCACCCACGGGCGCCCCGGAGCGCCGCCGTCAGCGGGTCCCCTTCAGAGGATCTGCCCATGATCGAGCGGGAGCTGGCAGAGCTTGAGTCCGCCATTCCTGGCGCGCGGATCGTACATGCCGCGGGGCGGCTCCAGTTCCTGGACCTCCTTGGGCGACACGAGCTGGTCCACCTGGCGGGCCACGCCGTCTTCCTCGACGGACTCCCCATGGCGTCGGGCCTGCAGATGGACGGCGAGTTCGTCAGTGTCCACGACCTGGCGGCGACCCGGATGGCGGCTCGTTTCGTCTCCTTTGGGGTGTGTTCCGGTCTTCGGGTTGCGCCCGCGGGCGGCGACCGTTACGCTGGCTTCCTCCTTGCCCTGATGGGTGGCGGAGTCCGGACCGTTACCGGACCTGTATCCCCGGTGCAGGACCATGTGGCCTACACCTTCGATCTCAACCTTCATCGCAAACTCGCCGTTACTGGAGACCCGGTTCAGGCCTACCGCACCGCACTTGCCGCGGTGCGCGATGTCGATCCCAGTCCGGGTATCTGGGGCAACTTTCACCTTTATGGGGACCAACGAAAATGGACGAACGCATGAATTCGTACCGGAAATCCCTGTCGATCGTGTTGATCACGGTGATTGCCCTGGCAATCGCCGGAATGGCCGCCGCCCTGTCTCCGGACCAAGGCCAGGCCGTGATCGTCCACGGCACGGTGGCAGCCACCGACCTTCCGCTTTCCATCGTCCTGGAAGACGGTACACGGGTGGAGCTGGCGCTGAGGCACGGGCTGCTCTTTGCCGATGACCCAGCCGCCCCCAGACCCGGCGACGAGGTCATCGTGGTGGGTCGCGGATCGACTTCCAACGGCGTTCTCACCATCCGCTCGGCCGACCTCGTCGTCCAGAAGCCCTCCGGGCGGGAGGCTCCGCTCCCACCGGACCCCTGCGCCCCACCAACATCTTCCCTGGACCTCGCACTCTCGGGCCATTCGTCCAGAGCCGCCAGCACCCCGGGGACCGTGGCCCGCCCCGTCGGCACCACCACAGTGTTGGGCAGCTTCAAGATGGAGCTGGTGGGGGTCGTCGTCTCCGTCAGCGCCCAGTCCTTCCGTCTCCAGCCCGAGCACACCAACGCTCTCAACGTCCTCGTCGACCAGAACACGCAATACCAGAACCTCGGCTCGATCGCCGATCTCCAGCCCGGTGACATCGTCAGGGTCCAGGGGAGCTATCTCGGCCTGGACTTCCAGGCCTCCACGGTCGAGCTCTTGGAAATGGGCGGCGGTGGAGAGACTACGGAGCTGACGGGGGTCGTCCTCTCCGTAAGCGCCCAGTCCTTCCTTCTCCAACCCGAACACAGCGATGCCCTCAACGTCCTCGTCGACCAGAACACGCAGTACCACAACCTCGGCTCGATCGCCGATCTCCAGCCCGGTGACATCGTCAGGGTCCAGGGGA